>CAZEMA010000175.1:0-1699 GCA_964513155.1 uncultured Anaerolineaceae bacterium | reverse complement strand
GGCGAGGCCGACGGAGCAGGCATGTCCCGTGTCCCCCTCGAATGATTCAAGGGCAACGAGAACGCGAACGTGCGGGCTGGCCACAACCGGATCAGGGTGAGAGAACCCGATGGCGTCAGGCGCGCAGCCGGGGCCTGCGCGTTCTGGGGACGTGCGGGGGTCTTTGGGTTATCCCGGACGAGCCCGTAGCGCGGGGTCCTTAGGACCAAAGCACTGCGCGATCCTCGGCTAGCCATTAGGGCCCTTGCGGTATACAATCAATCACGCGATTCGTGCTCGGGAAGGGATACATGGGAACGACGGCAACAATCCTGGTGGTCGATGATGAGGCAGACACCGTCGGCTTGCTCGAGCTGACGCTTCAGACCGCGGGCTATCAGGTCCAGACTGCGACAGGCGGCAAGGAGGCGCTGCGTAAGATCCGGGAGGAGACCTTCGACTTGGTCCTCCTGGACATTATGATGCCCGACCTCTCAGGCTACGACGTCTTGCAGAAGCTGAAGAATGAGGCCATCCAGGCTCCCCCCGTCGTTTTCCTCACGGCCAAGTCCCGGGACGAGGACCGTCAGACTGGCAGAAGCCTGGGGGCGGCAGGCTTCCTGGTCAAACCGACCACTCGCGGCGACCTTCTCGACACCGTGACGGCCGTGCTCAACCGATCGCCCAAGCCGAATGCGCCCGGCGGGTGAAACACTCGGCCTGGCAAGTGCCATGGCCGACGAACTCGAAGACTACCTGCTCTCCGCCGATCTCTTCTGGCCTCTTAGCCGGCGGTCCGCCGCCTCCGAAGCCGCCTATCCCCGCCTCTCGTTGGGCAGCTTATCCCTCACGTTGGACGAACTCACGGCGCTGGAAGACGAACTACCCGGTGCCCAGGCTGCAGAATCAAGGCAGACCACACTCCGGATTGAGGCCCTCCGCACCAAGTGGTCTGCGGGCATGGCCGACAAGGCTGCCCGAGAACTCCGGACGCGCCTCGACCTCTGGCGAGCCTACCTTGACGACCTCGACGAGACGCCACGGGTAGCTGAGGAATATGTCCAGGAGGTGAGGCAGCGCGTGATCATCTCCCGCCTGCTCGGACTCGCCCAGTCGATCTGCCTGCCCCCGGAAGCCACGAGCCGGCTGCAGGCCTTGGACGACCGCTTAATGGGCCGGTTCCGCCGCTCGGGGTTCATCTGGGACGCCCGACTCCAGTCGGTCTACCCCGAAAGCGAGTTCTGGTTCCTCTACGGCCGCCCCAAGGCAGTGCCTGACTAGCGGGGAGACCGAGGCCTCCAGGATTGCGCAGCATGCTCGAGTGGACTGCTCCCCTTCGCTACGATCCGCTCCCCCCACTCCTCGAATCAGGCAACCTGGCTCTCAGATTTGCCACCCGGCGTGAGCTGCTTGACGAGGACGGTGAATCCCCGCGGGATCTCTGGTCTCTCAAACAGGTGAGCAAGCTTGTCGCGAAACAGCTGGCCAACGGGGCGTGGAAGTATCCTGGAGGCGGCAAGGAGCAGGCGCGCCAGTTTGAAGACTACGACCAGATCGAGACCTTTCGCATCCTCGGTCGACTGGTCGAGAACTACGCTGCCACCAAGGCCCTTCCCGCCGTTGAGAAGGCCGCCGGGTTCCTCTTCTCGCGCCAGACAGAGGAGGGCGACTTCCGGGGTATCTACGGCCGCCAGTACACCCCCAATTACGCTGGCGCCAT
>CAZEMA010000174.1:0-1805 GCA_964513155.1 uncultured Anaerolineaceae bacterium | reverse complement strand
CAGGCTCTCCCTGGTGCAAACCCGGTGGTCTTATCGGGAGGTCAAAGGCATGGTAGCAGCAATCCGCTATGCGACACGCGACGACTACGCCGCGATCGTCCGGTTGATTCGCCGGATGGCCGAGGACGCCGGGGACAAGACCGCGCTCACGGTGGAGTATGTGGAGACCTATCTCTCCTTTCCCGGCAGCGGCGCCCTGCTGGCTGAGGAGGAAGGCCGGGTGGTCGGCCTGCTTACGTACCACATCCGTCCGGATCTGTATCATGCCGCCGATGGCTGCCTGATCGATGAGCTTGTCGTTGACCGGCCCGTGCGCCGCCGAGGGATCGGGGCTGCCCTCCTGGGCCAATTGCTTGAGGAACAGGAGCAGGCAGGCTGCGCCGAGGTAGCGGTCAGCTGCATGCCCGACAACGAAGGAGCCGTCCGACTCTACCGCCGGCACGGCCTTGTCGACGAGGCGCTGCTGCTGGAACGCCACTTCCGCAGATGAGCAGGCGCGCCCGTTTGCAGAGTCCGGTTGTTGGCGCGAGGATAGACGGTAGTCGGCGAACAGGGGCGGCCGGCCCCTCGCCGAGGCTGTTTGCCCGGAGGGCGTCTGCCATGACCGAAGCCAGCTTCAAGGTCTATCCCTACCGTTGGGCGATTCTCCTCACCTTCATGTTCGTCACGGCCGTCAACCAAATGCTCTGGATCACGTTCGCGCCGATTACGGGAAGCGCCGCCGGCTACTACGGCGTTTCCGATCTCAACATCGGCCTCCTTTCGATGAGCTTCATGATCGTCTACTTGTTCGTTTCGATTCCCGCTTCGTGGGTGATCGACACCTATGGCTTTCGGGTTGCGGTCGGAATTGGCGCAGTGCTAACGGGCGTCTTCGGCTTGCTCCGAGGCTTGACCGGGACGAATTACACCTTGGTCCTGATTGCCCAGATTGGAATCGCAATTGGGCAGCCTTTCATCCTTAACGCCGTGACCAAAGTCGCGGCCCGCTGGTTCCCCATTGAGGAAAGGGCAACCGCCACGGGTTTCGGCTCGCTGGCCATGTACCTGGGAATCCTGCTCGGCATGATCCTGACACCCTATCTGACCCTTGGCGTGGGGATCGCCGGCATGCTCACCGCGTATGGGGTTGCCGCCGTCGCCGCGGCCCTCGTGTTTGTCTTTGTCGCCAGAGAGAATCCGCCATCTCCCCCGTGTCCGGCA
Organism: uncultured Anaerolineaceae bacterium; assembly: GCA_964513155.1. GTDB lineage: Bacteria > Chloroflexota > Anaerolineae > Anaerolineales > E44-bin32 > DATEAV01. Next base: position 602 of record CAZEMA010000174.1, on the reverse strand, counting down.
GGGATGGAGGAAAGAGCGCTGGTCTTTGATGGTCTCCGTCAGCTCCTGCACAAGACGGACTTCATCCTGCTGTTCGTCGTCTTCTTCATCGGTCTGGGCCTGTTCAATGCGGTCTCGACCTGGATCGAGGACATCCTCCGGCCGAGAGGCTTCTCGATCACCCAGGCTGGGATCACCGGCGGTCTGATGATCGTGGGGGGCGTCGTCGGAGCGGTCGTCATGCCAGCTTTGTCCGACCGCTTCCGCAAGCGACGGCCATTCATCATCCTGGCGTTGGCCGGGACACTTCCAGGCTTGATCGGTGTGACCTACGCCACGTCCTATTGGCTCCTGCTGGTGTCGGCGTTCATCCTGGGGTTCTTCCTCTTGAGCGCCGGGCCCATCGGATTCCAGTACGGCGTGGAGATCGCCTATCCGACGCCGGAAGGCACTGCCAATGGTCTACTTCTGCTGGCAGGCCAGATCTCGGGGATCCTGTTCATCTTCGGGATGGATGCCCTGAAGTCGACCACCACGGGATCGATGACAACCTCGCTTCTCCTGCTGGTGGGATTGATGGTATTGGGCCTGGCGCTGTCCCTGCGGCTCAGGGAGTCTACGCT
>CAZEMA010000173.1:0-1862 GCA_964513155.1 uncultured Anaerolineaceae bacterium | reverse complement strand
GGTAAGGGCCGTTGCGGGACAGGCCCTTATCTGGTCAGAAGAGCGTTGACCCCTAACTGGCCGCCAGTTGTCCGGCTCGCCCCCAGAGCTCCTGCCAGAGACTCTCTCGGTCGGCCCCCAGGAAGACCAGCAAGTCTCCGAGCGTGATCCGTTTGCGCAAGTAGGGGCCGTTCAAGAAGGCGAAGCGCACGGTCTGCTCACCGATTGGCGGCGTCAACTCCTCAAAAGAGACCGGCGAGCCCACCGCCCGCAGAATCCTGACCAGCCGCTCCGGGGCCAGGGTCAGCGCCTCAAGATTCTTCCGTACCGAGGGCCAGCCGGCCAGGAACTCCTGGAACTCCGCCCGATGGGACCGCCAGTTCTGCAGTTTCTCCTGGTAGTCAGACCAACATTCCTTGCCCGCCTTGCCTGAAGGATCGAATACTACGAAGGCTGCCTCGACCCGCCCCTTCATCTCCTCCGCGTTCGGATAGGCGTGGTCAAGCGTCACCTCGCTCGGATCGAAATCCGATAGGAAACTCCGATACAGCAGTGAGGCGAGAACGGTACCCAGCGCAACCTCCGTCCCGTGTAGCGCCATCGGGCTACTCGTCCTCTCGGCCTGGAAGTCGATCACATGGGCGAGCACGTGCTCCAGCCCAGACATGGGTGCCGTGCTATCCTCCAGTGCCATGATTAGGCCGCCCAAGGCGTTCAGCTTGGCAAGCACTTCCATGGCGGGCAGCGTCTGCTGATGGAACCCCTCTGCTTCCGCCAGGACGATGCCATCAAGCCCGCCGAGCAGTGCTGCCGGGAGCGCGTTATACCCCTCCCCTAAGCCCAGGCGATGGGCCAGGTACCAGTCCGGTTGGCTGACATAGAACGCCAGGAGATCGCCCACCCCTGCGACGGTCATGTCCCTGGGCGCGTCCGCCAGGGTCTCCAGGTCGGCGACCAGGGCATCCGGGTACCGGGAAGGCTCGGTGCGCTTGACCCCTTCCACGAACAACGGCGCCATGTTGGAGCTGTAGGCGGTCACGCTGTTGGCGGTCGGGAAGAACACCAGCGGCGCGCGCTCGCCGGACTCTTGAACCTTCAGGAAGCTCGCATGCTTGGCGATGTCCGTGACCGTCCCGGAACCTACCGACAAGACCGCGGCCCCCGGCTCCAGCCGCGACTGCACAATCCTGACGTGGTGCATGTCGGCGTGGACCTGGCCCGAAGCGTCAGGCTCGGCGATGACCGGCACCACGTTCCAACCCCCTTCGGTCAAGACACGCAGCACCAGAGGCTTAAGATCGTCATCCCCTCGGGGCATCGGCGTCGTATCCATCACCACAAAGACCGGGCGCTTCCGATCCGCGGCGACCGCCGCCAGAACCTCCGGCAGTCGAAAGAGGGCATCCGAACCGAAGATCATCTCCTGGATCGGGGCTTTCACCCCCCGAGGGTAGCCAGGGATCTGCTCAATCCCCTTCCAAAACACCTCGCCCGCGGCAGGATCATAGGCCAAAGCCATCCTTGTCTCCGATTCATCCGTGCGCCAGCAGCCAATCGGCCACGGCCTGCAGATTGTCAAACACGTAGTCCGGTTTGAAGCGAGATTCGGCGAGATCCTCGCCCTTGGTCTCGCCACTGAGCACCAGCACACTCGGGATGCCGGCATTCTCCCCGAGGGCGATATCCGTGTAGAGGCGGTCCCCGATCATCGCCAGGTCCTCGATCGGAAGGCCCATCTTCCTGGCTGCAGCATCGACGATCAGCCGGTTGGGTTTTCCGATCACCAGGTCCGGCTCCCGTCCGGTGGAGGCCTTGACCAGCGCCATCATGGATCCGACGTCCGGCATGAAGCCGGTCTCCGTCGGGCAATTGAAGTCTGCATG
>CAZEMA010000172.1:0-1982 GCA_964513155.1 uncultured Anaerolineaceae bacterium | reverse complement strand
TTCGGGGCATTCCAGGCGAGGGCAGAGAGTGCGCCGTGTGGCTCACTTCGCGCTCTCCAACACCCTCGGGCGACCCGCGCCATCAGGAGGAACGAAACATGCGCATCGTACTCGACGCAATGGGAAGCGATCAACACCCCGCGCCCGAGCTGGAGGCCGTCCTGGTGGCAGTGCGCGAATGGCATGACCCGATTCTCCTCACCGGGCCGGAAGCCCAGCTGCGGAGCCGTCTGCAGGCCATGGGGGCCGACCTCCAGCAGGTCACGATCATCGACGCGCCCGAAGTGCTCGAAATGACCGACAAGCCTGCCAGCGCCGCCCGCGGCAAGTCCCGCAACTCTATGGCCGTCGGTATGGACCTCATCAAGCAGGGTCAGGCCGATGCCTTCGTCACCGCCGGGAACACTGGCGGGGCTATGGCCAATGCCCTCTTCCGCCTGGGACGCATTCGCGGCATCAAGAGGCCGGCGTTGTGCGGCATCTTCCCTGTTCGCGATGGCCATGCGGCTGTCTTGGACATCGGCGCCAACACCGACTGCAAGCCCGAGTACCTGGTCCAGTTTGCCATCCTTGGATCGGTCTACGCCGCGACCGTGCTGGGTAAGCCCAACCCACGGGTGGGCCTCATATCCAACGGGGAGGAGCCGGGCAAAGGCAGCCTGCTGGTCAAGGACACTTACCCTCTGCTAGAGGCAGCCGGGCTCAACTTCGTCGGCAATATCGAGCCCAAGGAACTCTTCGCCGGCGCAGCAGATGTTGCCGTCACGGACGGCTTCACCGGCAATGTTCTGGAGAAGACGAGCGAAGCGGTGGCCAGCCTACTGACCCGTATTATCCGCGACGAGATCAAGGCCTCTCCGGTGACCGCCCTCGGAGGCCTCCTGGCCAAACCGGCCTTCGACCGCGTCAAGAAGATCATGGATCCTTCGGAGGTCGGCGCCGCCCCTCTTCTCGGGGTGGACGGGCTGGTCTTTGTCGGGCACGGCCGGTCGGATGCCAAGGCCCTGGTCAGCGCCATCCGGGTCGCCCGCCAGGCTGTTGCCGGCGGCTTGCTCGAAGCTGTCTCAGGCGCAATCCGCTCCCGCCTATCTGCGGCGCCGGCGGCGGACGCCCAGTAATTGCCCGCAGCGGCGTCCTCAAGGCGCCGTTCTACCTCAACTCTGGAGGACACATGCAGCGATACATCGACACCCAGCGGGTGAAGCGTAGCCGGACGTTGGGACTCGTACTCACGATCTCCGGACTCGTCCTTATGCTTGGGGCAGTGGCCGCCTCCTTCCTCTATCCCACCTATATCACGATCATCTTCGGCGCCTCATTGATCGGCCTCGTTGTGTCACAGACCGGCAGGCAGATCTTCGATCGCTGGGGTCGCAGTCCGCGCATCGACGAGATCCTGGATGCGGGCCTCAAAGGACTGGATGGCCGGTACGCCACCTTCCACTACGCTCTGGGCGCCAGCCACGCCCTCTTCTGTCCCAGCGGCATCTTCGCCCTGTGTACCTCCGACCTCGACGGGAAGATCGAGTTCACCGCGGGCAAATGGCTGCGGACGCCAGCGAAACCGAGCCGCTTCCGGCCGTCCGGGCCCAGGCCCTTGGCCGAACCCGCCCGCCAGACAGCATCCGAGGTCGCCGCGCTGCAGCGCACGCTCGCCAAACGCCTCAAGCGAGAGGAGGTTATCCCCGTTCAGCCCATCCTGGTATTCCTTCACCCCAACGCTGACGTCGAGGCGGATTCGGCGCCCTTTGCTGCCGTCCATGTCAAGAAGCTGAAGGCGCATCTGCGCTCGCTCCCCAAGGGCGATACGCTTTCTGCCGAGGAGGTCCGCACTCTCGCCCGGGCCGTAGGCCTCCAGCCCGGCGACGACGAGGGCTCCGACGGGCAGCGCTAGTGTAGCGTGTCGAAAGCTCGTCGACTGATCCCGCCTGGCGAGCTCTCGACATGCGCCTTCATGGCCGCGCCTCCGGGAGCCTGACGAA
>CAZEMA010000171.1:0-2058 GCA_964513155.1 uncultured Anaerolineaceae bacterium | reverse complement strand
CTGCCTCCTGTTTGGCGCCGGGCTGTTCGGCCTGGTGTGGCTGATCCTGTCGTTGATGGAAAACTGGATCCACCGCTAGGCGAGACCCGATGCACGCCTCTACCATCACCCGTCCACCGACTCCACCTTGTACGCCAATCCGCGCCCGGGGCGCATGGATCCCGGCGCGACTGGCCGGACGCCTGAGTTTCGACCTAGCCGAGGGCCGATGGCTACGCAGAAGCGGGCAAAGAGAAGTCCCATCCCCTCTCGCACAAGAGCCGCTATGAATCTCCCCCGGTCTGGCTGTGATCAGGCACCAATGTCAGGCAATCCTCAGTCTCCTGTCAACAAGACGGTCTGGAATCGTGCAATCCTTCTTGTGGATCCGCGGGTCAGCCCGGGTCACCGCCGGCCGCTGCCCATCTCTCATGCCGCGGATCGGGGGTGAACATCATGACTACCAATACACCCGGCCCGGCTAGGACGCGCCCACGCACGGCTGCACAAGCCTTACCGGCCTTCGCCGCGTACCTGCTCCTCCTGACGGCGATCCTGCTCATGGCCGGGGGTCGTTGTGATTGGGCGATGGGGTGGGCCTACATGGCCATGTACGGATGCCTTACCCTGATCGGTGGCCTTGTTGTCCCCCTCGACCCCGGATTGGTCGAAGAACGCAGGCATGTCAAGGTGGGCGTCAAGGCGTGGGACAAGTCGATCACTGTCATCGGAGGCCTCTTCTACCCCTTCGCGATTCTGATCGTGGCCGGGTTGGATGCCCGTTTCGGGTGGTCGCCCCGGGTCGCGTTGGCGGCGCAGATCGCAGCACTCGTGATTGCCGCCGCAGGCGACGTCACCAGCGTGTGGGCGATGGCGGTGAATCGCTTCTACTCCCGGTTCGTTCGCATTCAGAAGGAGCGAGGCCACACCCCGATCTCCGACGGCCCCTACCGTTACGTGCGCCATCCGGGGTATCTCGGGCAGATGGTCTTCAGTCTCGCCTCGGGCCCGGCGCTTGGCTCGTTATGGACCCTGATTCCAGGAGGGCTGTTTGCATTGCTCCTCGCCGTTCGCACGGCGTTGGAGGACAAGATGCTGCGGGAGGAGTTGGAGGGATACGAGGCGTACGCCCAGCGCGTGCGTTATCGGCTGATCCCGGGGATATGGTAGGGAGCGTGGCTGCCGCGCGACTCGCGGTCGGCCTGTATCCTCGCTACGAGGCAGCGGTGACTGATGAAACCGATCTCGGATTTCCCAGGGCTGACTCTCCGGTGGCTCCAGGTCAACCGGCGCGCCTATGACCTGAGGGCTGGAGATGAGACGATTGCGGCGCTACGCTGGCGGCGAGCGGCTGGTTCCCTGGCAACGGGCGAGTCGGCCGAAGGCCGATGGACCCTCAAGCGCGTGGGCTTCTTCCGGACCCACATCACGGTCCGGGTCGAAGGGCGAGAGGCAGATCTGGCGACCATGCGCAGGGGCGCCCGGGGCGAGAGCCGACTGGGCTTCGCCGACTCCCGCTCCTTCATCTGGAAGCCGACGAGGGAACGCCGCCGCGAGATGGGGTTCTACACCTCGGGAGGGGAGTTGCTGCTCAGGTTGATGCCCCAATCTCGCCTGTTCAGGTACGAGGCCAGCCTGGAGCTCGGACAAGGGGGGATCGACCCGGCGACGCTGGCCCTCCTGGCGATCGTTGGCTGGTACCGCAGCGTCCTGCAGCATGCCGACGAAGTTGCAGCCGCAGCAGCGGCGGCGGGGGCGGCCGCGGTTTAGCCGGCGATCCGCCGACAGGCGGGCGGCTGCATCCCGCCGCACCAAACCTGCCTTCTGCAGGAACACGCTTCCACCAGGAAACTGCGCTCAACAACTGGGGCTGGCTCAGGAGCCGAGGCGGTGGGACGCCGTTCCCAGAACATGGCTCTTCCCAACACGACTGCGGGGCCCACATTGCGGGAACATCCCCAATGTGGGCCCCAAGTGGGAGAGTGTTCGCCAGTATCGAGCTCCTGAGTCCGCCTCGATCTCGACCAGAGCCCTGTGTCCCCCGCCCGGTCTCAGCCCCATCGAGAGCCTCTGACAGGT
>CAZEMA010000170.1:0-2583 GCA_964513155.1 uncultured Anaerolineaceae bacterium | reverse complement strand
ATCTGGCCCGGGTACTGCATGCCCTCTTCGATCTTCTTGGCCACCTCGCGCGCCAGGCGCGTAGCTGCCAGATCGTCGATGTCCTCGGGCAGGACGATGACCCGAATCTCCCGACCGGCCTGCAGGGCGTAGCTCTGCGAGACCCCCGAGAAGGAGTTGGCAATCTCCTCCAGCGCCTTGACGCGCTTGATGTACTGCTCGAGGCTCTCGCGTCGGGCGCCGGGCCGGGCGCCGCTGATGGCGTCGGCCGCCTCGACGATGATGGCTTCGACGCTCTCCTGGTCGACCTCGTGATGATGCGAGGCGATGGCGTTGACGACGCCTGCCGAAACGGCGTGCCGCCGCGCGAAGTCCGCACCGATCGCGGCGTGGGTGCCCTCGACCTCATGATCCATGGCCTTGCCCAAGTCGTGCAATAGCCCCGCAGCCTTGGCGACTTCAGTATCTGCTCCCAGCTCGGCCGCAATCACGCCCGCCAACTGGGCGCACTCCACCGCATGGGCGAGCTGGTTCTGGCCGTAGGAGGTGCGGAAGTACAGTCGGCCGAGCTTCTTGAGGATCTCGGGGTGCAGCCCAGGGACACCGGCATCGAAGGCAGCTTTCTCGCCTTCCTCGACGATCAGCCGCTCGACCTCCTCCCGCATCTGCTCGACGACCTTCTCGATGTGAGCGGGGTGAATGCGGCCATCAAGAACCAGCTTCTCCATGGAACGCCGGGCTGTCTCCCGACGCACGGGATCGAACGAAGAAATGGTCACGGCTTCGGGCGTGTCGTCCACGACCACGTCCACGCCGGCCGCTTGCTCGAAGGCCCGGATATTGCGCCCGTTGCGCCCGATGATGCGCCCTTTCATCTCGTCCGAAGGGAGCGGCACGACCGAAACGGTGACCTCGGCGACGTGGTCCGAGGCCACCCGCTGGATGGCGTCGGCAATGAGTTCGCGGGCACGGCGTTCCCCCTCGGTCTGCGCCTCATCCTCGATCTGGCGGATGATGCGAACCATGTCGCCGCGCGCCTCGCGCTCGACCTCGGCCAGAAGGAGCTGCTTGGCATCCTCCTGGGTCATGCCGGTCACCCGCTGCAACTCCGTCACCGTCTGCGCGTGGAGCTGCTCGATTTCATTGGCACGCCGGTCCATCGAGCTTTGGCGTTTGCTCAGCGCCTGCTCGCGTTTGTCCAGGTGCTCGAGGCGTTGATCGAGCTCAGAGCGTCGCCGCTCTAGCCTCTCCTCATCCCGGGAGAGGTCCGCCCGGCGGCGGGAGACTTCGGTTTCGGCCTCGGTGCGAGTCCGCAGAGCCTCATCCCGAGCACGCAACTCGATCTCCCGGGCCTGATCCCGCGCCGCCTCCAGAATCAGCTCCGCCTTGGCCTGGCCCGCCTTGATCTCCTGCCTGGCCTGCGCATGGCGGACGAAGAACCCAACCACACCACCGATGGCGAAGGTAATGATTGGGACGACAATGATCAACGTCAGTGACAGTGGCACTGGTTATCCTCGCTTTCTTCGTCGGCACCTTCGGCCTGGGACCAGACGCGTTCGACAACGGGCTTGATGACTTCGTAGTCAAAGCCTCGCCGGGCAAGCGCACTCCCCAGCCGTCGGCGGAAGACCTCCCAGGACAGGCCCCTGAGCCGGCGAGAGGCCTTGAGAGCCGCCTGATAGGCGGCCTGCTCGTCGTTGGTGCCTTCCAGGGCTGCCTCGACCGCCTCCGCTTCCACCCCCTTCTGTCGCAGCTCGGCCTTCAAGGCTCGTGCGCTGCGAGGGCGGAAAGCCTGGCGATCTTCCACCCACATCCTGGCAAATGCCCGGTCATCGACCAGGCCAAGCTCGCCGAGCCGAGCCAGAACCGTTTCTTGGATCTCGGGAGCGAACCGATGCCGGTCGAAATAGCTGCGCAGTTCGCGCTCCGACCGAGGGCGCAGGCCCAATAAGCGCAACGCCCTTTGATAAGCATCCTCCTCCGCCTCCTCATGGCAGAGCTTTTCGATCTCTTCGTCGGTCAGCCTCTGGCCGATCGCCAATCCGGCGGCAAGGACCTTCGTCACCCCGAATGTCTTCCGGCCGTCGAGGTAGACGACCACGCGGGCACGATTCCGAGGCTGACCTTTCAAGGCCGTAATCGTCCCAGCCATCCATCGCTCCGGAAAAACAACGTGCCGCGACCCGTCTTTCGGGCCCCGGCAGGGCACGACCTGCTCCCGCAGGAGCATTCCCAGTCCAAGATACGACGCCGCCTACCGCCCCCGGCCGATCACCGGGAGGGCGCTGGCATTCCGGAGGCTTCCCTCAGGTCAGGGCGATCTCTCTCGCCCCCTTACCCTAATGCTCGGAAGATCACCAGTCAGCGGTGTCAAATCCCATATCCTGAGTCAGGTCGCGTTCCTCAGCCACGCCGGTCCACCATAACCCCGGCGTGTCATCCCGGGGCCGTCAAGCCTCGAGCTGTTCCTCTTCCGTCCCCCCGCCAGAGTCGCGAGTTGTAGCCCCAAGCATGGCGGAGCTCCGGATCTTGCTCTCCAGCTCTCTCGCCAGCTCAGGATTCTCCTTGAGATACTGCTTGGCGTTCTCCCGACCCTGCCCA
>CAZEMA010000169.1:0-2840 GCA_964513155.1 uncultured Anaerolineaceae bacterium | reverse complement strand
TAGGCGCCAATCATCCCGAAACAATACCAACGACCTCCCAGGAGGCTCAGGCTTCCTGGGAGGTCCCTCTTCATTCACTGCCTCGGCGGGACGTCCGGCGCCCAGCCGGGGCAGCGCGCTTGTCTTGCGTCAGAAGGATCTGCCTCCGATCAGCGACGGAATCAGCCCCGCGTCCGTTGACCCCCGACGCCACACAACGGGTTCATGCCCCGTCCGCGCGGAGAGGGCATAGCCGAACGCCGCCCCCACGCCGGGTGTGCCCCGCAGCATCCGATAATACTCAAGATACTGCTGGGCTTTGTCCGGATCGGGGGCAGCCGAGGGGTTGGCGAACTCCGTTACAAAGAGCAGCTTGTCTGGGTATTGGAGCCGGTACTCCTCGACAAGCAAGCCTCCGCTCAGTGCGTTCATCCCGGCGACATCCGTCCAGAAGCAGTTCACGCCGAGCCAATCCGCCGATTGGATGGCCTCGTCGGTCTCCTGGAGGAAGTGCATGGCATCCTCCCGCTGGCCAGGGATCAGCCCGCCGGCGGACAGCCCAGGGAACCCGAAACGGGCATCGGGATACGAGCCGCGCAGGGTGTCCACCACCTCCCGGAACCACGCCCCGAACTCCCCCCCACCGGCCCACGAACGCTGCCATCCCTCCACCTGCAGATTCGGGTTGGCGTGGACCTCAAAGTAGCGCAGGCCAAGGCGGTAGAGGCGGCCGACTTCGGGACCGGCCATAGCCAGGAAACGGCTCGCAGGCACCGCCTCACCCGAGAAGCCGGCGGTCAGTCGGGCCATCAGGAACATCCCAGGGTTGCCCGCCCGCAACCTGTCGATGGTCTCCTTCGTCTCTCCCATCGACACCTTGACGGCCTCGGGGCGCGCCTGCGCCAGGGCCTGCAAGTCGGCCTCTTCCAGCCCGCCGCCAATCCGGCCGTGGACGCCGACCAGGCACTTCCCGGCCGGCCAGTCATAGTCAGTCAGTGACTTGCCACCGACATGGTCGGGCCAGACCAGGAAGGGCGTTGGGTCGAGGATGTCCTTCGGGTACGTCGTCTCTCCCCGTCCGGTGGCGCCATCACGCTTGAGCGTCAGGTGCAGGTGGGCCCCGGACGAGTTGCCCGTGGAGTCGGCCTTGCCCAACACCTCTCCGGTCGTCACTACCTGCCCCACAGAGACCTGAGCCTTCCTGAGGTGGCAATACACGGTCTTGTAGCCGTCAGCATGTTGGAGGCGCACGTGAATCCCATAGGGGTGATCGTGCGGGTTGTTGTGGACTTCATAGACGGTCCCCTCGGCGCAGGCATAGATGTTCGTGTTGGTCAGGGCCCGGAAGTCGAGCCCCTCGTGACCGGGCATACCATACCGATGGTAAACCTGGGGATTGGCGCCGAACCTCTGCGTGATCACAGCGTAGTCGGTTGGCCACAGCAGGTAGAAGGGGCGATTGCGCTGACCGTACCGGTCCTGCGCCTCCAACCTGGTTCTCAACACCTCCCGGAGCTCGTCGGGGGTGCTCACCGGGATTGGATCGAGGCGAATCCCCGGGCAGTTCGCAGCGAACCAGCTTTCGAGATCGCCGTGTTCGGGGTAGCCATCGGGGACGGCCGGGAAAGTGATCACCTGCCGGGGCGCCATGTAGTTGGCCGCGGTGGTCGGCTCAGGGGTCAGGTTCGCCCCAAATGCGAGCACGTAATCCTTACAGGCCCGGAGCCAAGCCCAGTAGTCCTGCCGCGGAAGAAGGATGATCTGGTAGTCCATGAAATGGACCTCCTGCCCGAGGAAAGGGTTCTCCGTCTTGTCTTGCTTTCAGCAGCCGCTGGAAACGGCAACCCTGCGTGGGGCGGTTGCAGGATTGGGGCCTTACTTGAAGCCTAGGCCCTTGGCTTTCAGGGAGACGTAACAGTTCTTGCCGATTATCAGGTGATCGAGGACATCGATGTCCAGCAACCGCCCGGCCTCGACGATCCCCCGTGTGACGGTCACGTCCTCCGGGCTGGGCGCCGGGTCGCCGCTGGGGTGGTTGTGGACCACGATCACCGCGGCGGCATTTGCCCGCACAGCATCTCGGAAGACCTCACCAACACGGATGAGCGACGTGTTCAGCGAGCCCTGGTAGACATCCGCCTGGCGGATCAGGCGGTTGCGAGTATCCAGGAGCAGAACACGCAGATGCTCCTGCTCCATAGCCCCCATTTCATACATGACCAGTCCAGCAGCCTCCGCTGGCGACTGGATGGAAGGCCTTTCCTCTGGCGTTGCGGCCGCCAGGCGCCTACCCAACTCGATCGAGGCCTTCAACTGAGCAGCTTTGGCGGGACCGACGCCGTGCTGGGCACAGAGCTCGTCGTAGCCCGCCCTATGCAGCCCCGGCAGGCCGCCCATTGCGCCCAGCAGCCTTTGCGCCAGCTGGATGGCGCTCACGCCTGCCACCCCCGACCGCAGGAGAACTGCCACCAGTTCCGCGTCACTCAGGGCGCACGGCCCTAACGCCGCCAGGCGCTCCCGTGGCCGATCCGAAGCCGCCAGGTCAGCGATCCGATAGCCAGAAGATCCTTCCCTCTCCCCCATCATGGCACGCTCCTTGCGTTGCGGCGATCACATTCAGCCTGGCGGCAAGCAGGGACTCGGAAGATCCCTACCTCGCGGTCCCCCTCGGCGTACCCAAGAGAAGAGCTTGCTGCCCGAGGGTGAAATAGGAGTAACGGCCAATACCAGCCACGCGCGCCCAAGAATATACTTCTACCGTCGGAGGGAGTCAACGCGCCTTCCTCGAGAGACTCTCGCCCTCAGGCATCTACATAGCGAACGCTTAGAGAGGAGAAGCCCATGGCAGAACCGCTCATTCA
>CAZEMA010000168.1:0-2914 GCA_964513155.1 uncultured Anaerolineaceae bacterium | reverse complement strand
TGACTGGGCGCCGGTCGGATCGCTCCCTGGGGTTCACCTTGATCGCTACAGGAGGTGGCTGGGCTTTGCAGGCCGGGCTGCAAGCTCGTGGCGCCCGGCACTGCCTCCAGGTAGGCGTAGGGGCGCACAACTGTGCGCCCCTACGGTGCGGGGTGGGTCTGGGCCGAGGTCTCAGGCGCTTGCCTGGGCTGATCCCCTTCCGAACCAGGACCGCCATTCCCGGTTTTCCCAGACGACAAGGATTTGCGCGGCATTGAAGATCGAGGAGTAGGTTCCGCTGAAGACGCCTACCAGCAGGATCGTCACGAAGTGCCTGGTCGTGACGCCGCCAAACAGCAGCAAGGCCAGCAGCGTCAGCATGACGGTGAGCTGTGTGTTGATGGAGCGGTCCAGCGTCTGGACGATCGAGTGGTTCACCAGGGTCGAATAGTCGAGGCCCCGGTAGATGCGTTGATTCTCCCGGATCCGGTCGAACACCACGATGGTGTCGTGCACCGAGAAGCCGATCACCGTCAGCAGGGCGGTAAGGAAGAGGGAGTCGGCTTCCCAGCCGAGGAAGTGCCCCAGCATCGCCTCGATGCCGAAGACAACGGCAACGTCGTGGAACATCGCCACGATTGCCGCTACGCCGAGGCGGAGGGAGTGGGGAACGCCCCGAAAGGCGTAGGTGATGTACAGCAGGATGCCCATTGCGGCCAGGCCGACCGCCCCTGCCGCGCGCCGGGCGACCTCCGCACCGACGCTGGCGCCCACCGACTCGAAGCGGAGCTCGGTGACGGAACCCCCGAAGCGGGCCTGCATCGCGGCCAGAAGCCCATCCTTCTGCGACGTCGTGATCGCCCGGCTGCGGGCAATGATGTCCGTCTCGCCTGCGCTCTGCACAACCGGATCGCCGACATTGAGTTCATCGTACAGGGCCACGACCTCGGCTGGTGCCGGCTGGTGCCCGGATTCGAACCGTACTTCGAGCAAACTGCCGCCGGTGAAGTCGATGGCCAGGGGAAGTCCCCAGGCCGCCAGAGCCAACATGCCCGGAATGATCACCAGCAGCGAGAGGGCGAAGAACCAGTAGCGTTTGCCGACGATGTCCATCTTGCCAAGCTCCTAGCAGGGTGATGAAAGACTGCCTTGCCCGGAGAAGAGAATCCCATGTGTGATGGTTGGGGCGAAGCCCCAACCATCACACATGGGAATACGCTTCAGGAAGCAAGGCTCTTTCATCACACTCCTAGATCCCGAACCAGCGCGGATGTTCGGCCAAGCGCAGACTATCCAGAACGATGTGCAGGAAGGTCCGGGTGACGGTAATGGCCGTGAACAGGCTGATGATCACGCCGATCGCCAGGGTCAGCGAGAAACCCTTGACGATGCTGGCCCCGAAGGTGCTGCCGAACCAGTACAGGATGCCGCAGGTGATCAGGGTCGAGAGGTTGGAGTCCCGGATCGAGGGCCAGGCGCGGGAGAAGCCCAGATCGATGGCCAGGCGCAGCGCCCGGCCCGCCCGCAACTCCTCTTTCATGCGTTCGAAGATGAGCACGTTCGCGTCAACGGCGACTCCGAGGGACAGGACGAAGCCGGCGATGCCCGGAAGCGTCAAGGTGACGGGGATGAGCTTGAACAAGGCGAAGGTCACCAGGGCATAGACCAGCAAGGCCAGGTCGGCCAGGACACCCGGCAGGCGGTAGTACAGCGCCATGAAGAGCACGACGACGCTCAGGCCGATCACGCCGGCAATGGCGCTCCGCCGGAGTGAGTCCTGACCGAGTGTCGGGCCAACGGCCTTGCTGTCGACGACCTTGAGCGGGATGGGAAGCGCGCCGTAGTTCAGCTGCACGGCAAGCGAGTTCGCCGACTCGTAGGTGAAGTTGCCGCGGATGCTGCCGGATCCCTGGCTGATCTGGTTCTCGATGACCGGGATGGAGATGATGTGCTTGTCGAGAACAATGGCCAGATAACCACCGATGTGGGTGCCGGTGTAGTCGCTGAAAATACGGCTTCCCTCATCGGTCAGGCGGAAGCTCACCTGATACTCGCCCAGCTCGTCCCGGTTGGCGGCAGCCGTCTGCAGGGCGGCGCCGGTCATCACCGTATGGAAGACAGGTCCTTCGGGCGCAGCTTCGGGCGTGGGCCCGGCCGTGGCCGGAATCGTTGGCGCTGAGGTGGCCGACCCGGCGGGAGCCGAGGCTGAGGGGGTGGTTTCCGAGGCCGGCGCGGAGGCGGTCGGACCGGGCTCGCTTGAGGCCTGCCCGCTGGGCGATGCCAGGGCGGTGGAGGTCGATCCAATCGAGGTGCCGCTGGCTTCTGGCGTTGGCGGGGTCGTGGCCGGGGTCGTCCCGCTTGCCGGCGACGTTGGTGCCGGCCCGGTTGCTGTCGCTGAGGTGGAGGTGTCGGTTGAGGAGGATTCCCCAAAGTCCGTCTGGATCGTCTGGCCAGCCTGCAGGCTCAGCCGGTCAACCGAACTGACCTCGACGAATTCCAGCAGGCCTGTTCCCCGGATGGTGGAGATGGCCTGCTCCTCGTTGACTATGCCAGGGAGCTCGACCAGAATGCGCCTGGTGCCGGCCACCTGGACGAGCGGCTCGGTTACACCCAGGCCGTTCACCCGGCTTTCGACGATATCCCGGGCGGTTTGCATCTGCTCCATCGTGATCCCGGTCGTGGCGGGGAGATCAGCCTCAAGCAGGACGCGCAGGCCACCCTGCAAGTCGAGACCTCGCACGATTCGGATATCGCGGTCGATGGGGCCAAGGTGGATGCCGGGATTCTGGGGATAGACCACCCAGCCAGCAGCCGCAACGATGATGAGGATTGGGATCAATCGCAGCCAGTAGCGTGATCGCATGCTTTGGGGCGCCTCCCAGCCTACGAAAAGCCAGCCGCTCCAGGTTCGCCACCGCCGGAGGGCTGGCAGGCG
>CAZEMA010000167.1:0-3044 GCA_964513155.1 uncultured Anaerolineaceae bacterium | reverse complement strand
AACGAAGGCCACCGGTCATTGCCGGTGGCCATGAGGCAGTCGCCCCGCCGTGCCGTGTGCCGCAGAGTTTTGAACCTGCTTTCGCAGGTGGGGTCCTCGAGGAGGGCTTCGCCTTGGCCGCAGCCTATCGCGTCCCCCGCCTTATTGTGGACCCCCGTAGGCAAGTGTTGGCTCAAAACGGTATGCTGCATCACGAACACAGCAGGGTCATCGCCATGTATACCACGATCATCCGGCCTTGACAATGGAACGAGGGTCAGTCTCCGGATCCTAGCGCAGACGAATGTGCAGCTCCTTGAGCTGTTCCTCGTCGGCCGGTGAGGGCGCCCCACCCATTACGTCCCGCGCCGCCTGGTTCTTGGGGAAGGCAATGACCTCGCGGATGTCTGGCTCGCGGGCCAATACCCGACAGATGCGGTCGATGCCGGGGGCGATGCCGCCGTGGGGCGGCGTGCCGAACTCGAAGGCCTCGAGCAGATGCCCGAACCGGGCGTGGGCAACTTCCGGCTTGAGCCCGATCAGCCGGAAGACCTTCTCCTGCAACTCCCTCTGGTGGATACGGATGCTTCCGCCACCGACCTCCAGGTCGTTCAAGACCAGGTCGTACTGTTGGCCGCGGGCTTTGCCCGGGTCCGTGTCCAGGAGCGGAATGTCCTCCGGCATGGGCGCGGTGAAGAGGTGGTGGCTCGGATCCCAGCGCTTCTCGGCCTCATTCCAGATGACGTAGGGGAAGTCGACCACCCAGCAGAACGCCAGGACGTTCGGATCCCGCAGTCCCAGCCGGTCGCCCAGATGGGTGCGGAGGCGCGCCAGCGACTCGAAGACGATGGCCGGCTTGTCGGCGACGAAGAGCAGCAGGTCTCCGGGCTCCGCCTCCATTCGTGTCAGGATCGCCCGCATTCGGTCGGGGCTCAGGAATCGGGAGAAGGTCGAGCGAGTCTCGCCCTCCGGGGTCGAAGCCAGGTATGCCAGACCCTTGGCGCCAAAGCCAGCGACGTAGGCGGTCAAGTCGTCGAGTTCCTTCCGGCTGAAGCCCGCGCAACCCTTGGCGTTGAGACCCCGGACTTGGCCGCCCGATCTTACCGCCTCCTCAAAGACCTTGAAGCCCGATCCCTCGGCCAGGTCGGTGATGTTTCCGAGCTCAAGCCCGAATCGGACGTCCGGGCTGTCTTTGCCAAAGCGTTCCATCACATCGGTGTATTTGAACCGCGGCCAGGGCTTGGCAAGCAGGCGCATCTGCGGCACAAGCTTCTCAACCATCCCGGTGAACAGGTCCTCGATCAAGGCCATGATGTCCTCACGTTGAACAAAGGACATCTCCAGGTCCAACTGGGTGAACTCGGGCTGGCGGTCGCCGCGCAGGTCTTCATCACGGAAGCAACGGGCGATCTGAAAGTAGCGCTCCACGCCAGCGACCATCAAGAGCTGCTTGAGCTGCTGCGGCGACTGCGGCAGGGCATAGAACTCGCCCGGGTGGACTCGGGAAGGAACCAGGTAGTCGCGGGCGCCTTCGGGGGTCGTCTTGAACAGGATGGGGGTCTCGATCTCCCAGAAGCCGCGGGCGTCCAGATAGTCGCGGATGTACTTGACCATCCGATGGCGAAGCTCGAGGATGTGTTGCATCCGCGGCCGCCGCAGGTCGAGATAGCGATACTTCAGGCGGAGGTTCTCGTCGACCTCCGTCTCCTCGTTGATCGGAAACGGCGTCGTCTTGGCCGGGTTGAGCACGCGCAGCTCCGCGGTCTCGATCTCCACTTCACCAGTGGCCAGGGCCGGGTTCTCCATCCCCTGCGGCCGCCTCCGGACCGTGCCTCGAATCTGCACCACCCATTCCGGCCGCACGTCAATAGCCGAGCGGTGCGCCTCGGCCGACAGATCTGGGTTGGCTACCACCTGTACAATGCCAGACCGGTCGCGCAGGTCGAGGAAGGTCACGCCTCCGTGATCCCTTCGGCGATGGACCCAGCCGGCCAGCGTGACCGCGGTCCCGACGTGGCTGGTGCGCAGCTCTCCGCAGGCATGCGTCTTGTACATGGGGCCTCCAGCCGTACAAAAACCCCGCCGCCCGATTCTCATTCTTCGGGCGGCGGGTCCGTAGTCCGGATGCGCGCTCACTCCCCCGAGGGGGCGTCCGCCCGATGGTCTCGGTCGTTGTTCGGGCGACTTGTTTCCTGCCAGAGCGGCTTGCGCATCGGTTCACCTAGGTAGCGGCATTGTAGCACGCACCTTGCGGGGCAGTCAATCATCATCCCTGCCCCGGACCAGCCAGCGGTCTCGATCCTGCCCGCCCGTATCGTCCGACCGGACGCGCCGGGTCAACCGAGCTGCAGCCGGCGCCCCTGACGCCCTGATGAGAGGTCGATCCCGTTGTCGATCGACAAGCGGGATGGATTGCACACCGGAGGCTGATCATGACCCAGGCTCGCCCAAGGGATCCATTCCAGACGGGCAGCCTCCTCGCCGCAACCTCAGCCCATGAGCTGGAGCGGGACAGGCGTGAAGACCAACAGGAAGAGGATCAGCCCCAAGACGGCCAGCAACTTGCGCCGCCCGTCGAGGGGGGTGATCTCGTCGAGTGGCTCGGCGTGGCTGCGTCCCATAAAGAAGATGAGCACCGCCCAGAGCCACCACCCTTGCCAGACCAGACCGAGCACGACCAGCGCCACGATCACGAATGGCACCACGCGCGTGGCCCGGCGGCCAAGCAGCACATACAGCAGGTGGCCCCCATCCAGTTGGCCCGCCGGGATCAGATTGAGCGAGGTCACCAGGAGTCCCGCCCAACCCGCCCAGGCGATCGGGTGCAACAACACATCCGCCCCCCCATATGGCACTGGCCGGCCGATGAAGAAGTAGCGGATCCAGTACACCAGCGGGCTCACCCCACCGTAGCTGACCGGCTCCGGCAACAATCGGCCCGTCACAACGAATTTGGCGGCCAGGTAGAGCACCGAGTTGCCCTCCAGCCACTGCCCGATAGCCACCGGCGCTCTCGCCGGAAGCGGGCTGATCTTCGATAGATAGAGCCCTAGCAGCAACACAGG
>CAZEMA010000166.1:0-3318 GCA_964513155.1 uncultured Anaerolineaceae bacterium | reverse complement strand
ACGGCCTCCTCCGGAGAGCCGTGGCCCGCCAGGTAGCGAGCGGCACGAATCCGCAGGGACCGCAGACGCTTTGGATCCTTGCCTGCCAGTGTTTCGACCAGGAACTGACGGAGTTGAGGGTGGTATTCGAACGTCCGCGGGACCTGATCGGTGGCGATCACGAACAGCCCGTCTCGCAGGAGACGGGCCAGAAAGCGCTGGCTGTTCTGGCGTTGGAGGATGTAGTCGCAGCTTTCCACCGTCATCACCGGCAGCACGGAGGTTTCCAGCGTAAAGCGGTACAGATCGTCCGGTTGATGCCCAAGGACCACCGCCGCGAGGTATTCGTAGACCATCGGCCGGGTCCGCTGCGCCAGGGCCTTCGAGCTCATACCCAACATCGTAGCCGAGAGGAGGATCCCGGAGATCCAGCCTTGAGTCTCCTGCAGCAATCGCGCCGCTTCGGTCTCAGGGAGCTCTGCGCCCAGCCGGTGGTGGGCGAGGGCCTTCAACTCGTCGCTGGTGAGAGCCAGATCGTGTGGGCCGATACCGGCCATCTCAGCATCGACGACCAGCTTGGCCAGTGACAACTCCGGTAGCTGCCGGCCCGCCGCCAGGAGGGTTACATGGCTGGGCTGCTGCTGCAGGAATGCGTCGAAGAACGCCATCACCGCATTGGAGGGATTTACCAAGTGCACGTCATCCAGGGCAATGACGAATGGCTCACCGATCCGGGAATCGATGACATCGACGAATGCCCGGGCCAGGGCCTCTGGCGCGGCCCCTGAAAGGGCTGCCAGGTCCGGCCGTCCTCGAAGGCGGCGGAAGCGTCTCTGTAGCGAGGCGGCCAGTACGCTGGCCAGCCGCATCACGTCGCAGTCCGCTTCACTCAGCCGAACCCAGCATACCGGCAAGTCGGTGTGCGCCCCAAAGTCCGCCAGCAAAGTGCTCTTGCCGTACCCCGGCGGGGCGACGACGACGATCAGCTTGCGGGGAAGATTGGCGTGGATTTGATCGACGAGCCGTTCCCGGTGGAGTTTCGTCCGATCAAAGGTGAGCGGGCCGATGGCGTGCCCGAACTGCGAAGTCAACGAGGCCATTGCGCGATCTGTCTCGTTCCCTATGTGCAGGACATCCGATGAAAACGGACCTGCAATGGGGCACCGCAAACCGGTAGGCTGCCCCCTGTAAGTATAGCCCCTGTGTCCACCCCTCCAACCTTTCAGTCGGCTGACAGTCGCCGCGATCCCGCTCAGGCGTGGGAGAAAGCTGAAAACGCCAGGTTGACGAAAAAGAATGGCATCCATCGTGGTGTGCGTCGAGGCCACGCCGCCACAGACGCCCTTCCCCTTTCCGCCCTACGGTCTCTTTAAGGCCTCTTCCGTGATCGCGTGTATCATGTTGTGGACCCCGGGAAATCACCCCCCTGTTCGCCGCAGCAAGGGTGGTCCCAACGATGGACTCTCGCGAACGCATCCTGGTCGCCATCCACGGCGGAAAGCCAGACCGGGTTCCGCGGGCGCTCGCCTTCTGCCACCTGGACTTCGAGTCCCTGGCCACTTGGGGATGCGTCGGCCGCCAGACGACGTTCAGCTTCGCCAAGCCGGAGGAGATCAGCCGTGGGGTCCAGCTGCGCATCGACACGCTGGGTCGGGCCGGCCTGATCCTCTGCCCTGCCTACGACATCGACGAGCCCGACATCCCCTGGCACAACGTCGCCGCCTTCCTGGAGGCCGCCAAGCGATACGGCTAGCCTCTCGTCCTTGGTGGCCGCGCCACTCCGCTCCGGCCCGTTCCGCGCTCCATTGGCCTGGCAGGTGATCCCCCAAGGGGCGGGAGGCATTCGCAATCTCCAGGCCGGGGATTGTCCCCCTCGCCGCCAACCGGTAGGACGACCGGCGGGCGGCCGAGAATGCTGGCGCGCTGGGCAGGAAGCGGATGAGCTGGCCGAAATGGACAAAGCCCACCGTTTTATGCTAGTGTTCTATTGAGATCAATATGACGCCTTCGCCAAACCCTCGTAACTGGGAACAGTTCCTGGTGGCTGACCGGCAGGCAAAAGCCTCCCTCCACCACCAGATCAGCGAGAACTTCCGCGAGCAGATCCGGAATGCCCGCCCCCGCCACGCTCATGATCTTCATCTTCATGGGGGCCTGGAATGATTTCCTGCGGCCACGCATCTGAGACCATGCTCACCCTGCCAGTTGGGCCGGCCATGCTGCAGATGGAGAACATCCCTAACTGGGGCCAGATCATGGCTGGCACCGTCCTGACCGCCCTGCCCATGATCGTGGTCTTCCTGCTCGTGCAGCGGCGGTTCATCAAAGCCGTGACGGCCGGAGCGGTGAAGGAATGATCGCTGGGGTCAACATCGGCGGGACCAAAATCAGCGTCGGCATGGTCGATGAGTCCGGCCGAGTCCTGGCCCGCGCCGAATGTCCTACCGCACCCGAGCGCGGCCTGGCCGACGGGCTAGACCGGATCAGCACGATGATCGAGGAGACACGGCTGCAGGCCGACGATGGGTTGTCCGGCATCGGCGTCGGTTGCACCGGGCCTGTCGACCCGATCGCTGGCACGATCGGCAACGTGGAGTTCCTCCCAGGCTGGCAGGGCGCTGGTATCGTGGACGCGCTCGTCTCCCGCTTCAACCTCCCGGTGGCGATTGAAAACGACGCCGATGCCGGCGCCCTGGGCGAGACTGCCTGGGGTGCAGGTCGCGGTGCGAGCCGGTTCGTCTATGTCACCATCGGCGCCGGTATCGGCGGCGGCGTGGTTCTCGACGGGCAGCTCTATCGCGGTGTCGAGGGCGCTCACCCCGAAATCGGTCATCACGTGGTCGATCCTTCCGGCCCGGCCTGTTTCTGTGGCGCACACGGTTGCTGGGAGAGCCTGGCCAGCGGCCTGGCGATGGAGCGCTGGGCGGGGGACAACCCCCAACCCGGCCAGCCGCAGGGCGGAAGGCTGGACGCCGCGGCCATCTACGCTGCCGCCGAACGCGGCGAGGCATGGGCGCGGCCCGCGATCGACCGGGCTGGGACCTACCTCGGCCTGGGTCTGGCCAATCTCATTAACATCCTCACACCCGATGTGATCGCCTTGGGCGGCGGGTCGATGCGCAGCAGCCCTCTCTTCTGGGACCGTATGCACGAGGTCATCCGGACCACATGCGGGCTGGTGCCGCATCAGAAGACCCGCCTGGTGCCTGCGATGCTTGGCGCCGAGGCAGGTGTCGTTGGCGCCGCCTGCGTTTGGCTCTATCACTTCAGGAAGCTTTGACGACGCCAGACAGCACGCTCAGCGCAGTACCCTGCATTCGCGACATCCTCGCCCAGCCG
>CAZEMA010000165.1:0-3388 GCA_964513155.1 uncultured Anaerolineaceae bacterium | reverse complement strand
CGCGTTCACTCATGCAGCCGCTCTTCGAGAGGCGACGGTGGGACTTGCCTGCCCTGGCCGCACATCGTCCCGACCCAGTACCTGCGGTCTGGGCAGGTGTGTCCTCACCGCACCTCCCGGAAGGACACCGGGACGGTGTGCGGTGCGGCGCAGGTGTCGGGAGGCCAGGGAACCCACGAATGAGGGTTTTGCAGGACCAGGCGGCGGCGATTCAGACCCTTGTGCGCCTCTGGCCGGATTCCGTATTAGGGTCCGCTGGTTCTGGGCTGCCTGGCGGACCCAGACCCTTGGCCGTCTTCTGGGGGCGGGCAACAGACAACAGTGCGCGATCTCTGATTGCCATCACATGAGATCGCCGGCTTGAGCTGCCACAGCCCGGCAGCGGACGAGCGCGCCCGGCGAAGAAGGGGCCTAGTCCTCTTGCGTGAGCACCTCTCCGGCCATGATCCGCTGGCAGATCTCCACCCCCGCCACGGCATCGGTGGTCCAGTAGTCGGCGCCCACATAGCGACACACCTCGTCGCTGATCTGGCCGCCGCCGATGATGATGGGTGCCTGGAGCCCTCGGGACCGCAGCAGGACGACTGTCTCGCGCATGGCATCATAGGAGCTGGTCAGCAGGCCGGATAGACCCACGATGTCCGGCTGGAGTTCATCGACCTGATCGGCGAATACGGCTGGCGGAACGTTAACCCCAAGGTCATACACGGCGAAGCTCCGGCAGCCGAGGAGCATGTTGACGATGTTCTTTCCGAGGTCGTGGATATCGCCCTCGACCGTTCCCAGCAGGACGCGGCCCGACGCCCGGCTGGAGGCCGGAAGCGCGACCACCGGATGGAGCAGTTCCATGACTTCGCGAAAGATCTCACCGGCCATGATCAGCCCCGCCAGAAAGTACTCGCTTCGCTCGTAGTGGGCGCCGACCTGGCGCATCCCCTCCTTACAGTCCTGAATGATCATTAGCGGGTCATCGCCGGTCTCCAGTCGCCGGCGTACGAGGGCAAGGGCCTGCTCCTCCTGGAGATCGGAGATGGCGGCGATCAGCGATGCGCTGGTGTCTGTGTGACTCATGGCTCACCCGTCGGTCAATCGGGAACCCCAATCGTGGCGGTGAAGTGAAGGCGTTCGCCGGAGCAAATGAACCAACCCCAACTGACGGGCCGGTCTCCAAAGTCGTAGAAAACGTGCTCGAGGCGGAAGGCAGGAGCCCCGCCCCTGGAGCGCAGCAATGCGGCTTCGTCACTGGTCAGCGTAGTGGCGTCGATGGTGAGATCGCCTCGCTTGAGGTCGGACCCTCCGCCGCCGCTGAAGAGGCCACGCAGGGCGGTGACCTCCATCTCCGCCTCAATGATAGGGCGGGTGGGGTCATAGATCACATGCTCCCGGTGTAGGAGCACCGGGTCCTCACCCTGATAGATCAGCCTGCGGATGAAGACCGTGCATTGGCCGGGCTCGATCGCCAGCTTGCGAGCCGTCCGTTCGCTGGCCGGAGTGATCCGTGCTTCCAAGAGCTTGACGGAGGACTGACCTCCGACGCGGAAGAGCTCCCGCAACCTGTCCAAGTTGAATGTGGCGGTGCTCAGTTCGAGGGGTTTGACAAATGTGCCTCGTCCCTGCTCGGCGATCACGACGCCTTGGTCGGCCAGGATGTTGACCACGCGGCGCACCGTCATGGGGCTGACGCCATAGCGCTCACAAAGCTGCGCCTCGGAGGGAAGCCGGTCGCCAGGGCGGAAGACGCCGGCTGCGAGCTGCCCCATGAGAATGCGCACCAACTGTGCATAGGCCGGCTCGTGCGATTTGCGGTCGATGGAGGTGATCGGTTCTTCGGCCAAGAGTGAAACCCGTCCTAGTTCCCTATATAAGTGTATCTTCCGCTCGCTGAATTGTCAATCGGGCCATCCATGCCCGGCCTGTCTCTGCCCAGAGATGAGTACGGTTCGGGCAGGCGCGCCCCGGGAGGGGGCGGGCGGATTCCGGGGACCGCCTGCACCGATCCCAAGGATGGGCCCACAACAGCGACTACAGGGCGCCTGTGCTGGCCAGGTTCGAGGCGAAGGCGCCGTTTGACATCTTCCCTATATCAATGTATGATTGCGGACAGCACCCCCAACGGATTCAAGGATGCTGTCTTCGGGGCCCCCACAACTGTCGGCCTCGCGTGCCCAGGTCATCGCCTGTGCGGCGGTGATGGAGGAGATTCGGCCACATCTCCCAAGGGGCACGGAATGCCGCGCCCTCGATTTCGGCCTGCATGCGGACCCTTCCGCCTTGAGGCGCGTTCTCCAGGAAGCCATCGACCGCGCCGCGGCCTCGGCCGAGACGATCATCCTTGGATATGGCCTGTGCTCTATGGCCGTCGTCGGGCTGCGCGCCAACGGCTGCACGTTGGTGGTGCCACGGGTTGACGACTGCATCGCCATCTGCTTGGGCTCGCAGCAGGCCTACAAAGCGCAGTTCAAGTGTGAACCAGGCACCTACTACCTGACCAGGGGCTGGATTGAAGTCGGCGACAGCCCCTTCAGCGAGCACGAGAGGCTGGTTGAGGCCTTCGGGGCACAGAAAGCTCAACGGGTCATGGAGAGGATCCTCAGGAACTACACGCGCCTGGCATTCATCGACACGGGTCAGGGTGCGACCGCGCGATATCGCGAATACAGCCAGAGCATGGCGAGCCGGTTTGGCCTGCGCTATGCAGAGATCCCCGGGTCCAAGAGACTGATCAGGAAGATGCTGCACGGCCCTCTGGACCACGAGTTTGTGGTTGCCCGCCCCGGCGAGACCATCACCTACCTGGACTTCAAGAGGGCGGAGTGAGAAGGCTGAAGATCATCGGCGAGAAGATCAATGGCACGCGGCGGCATGTCGCCCAAGCCATCGAGCAGCGCGACGCGGCCGTGATCCGCGACCTGGCCGTCAAGCAGGCCGAAGCCGGGGCTGCCTGGCTGGACGTCAATGCCGGCACGCGCAGCAGCGCTGAGCCCGATGATCTTGCCTGGCTGATCGAGACCATCCAGCCCGTGGTGGAGATCCCGCTCTGTCTGGATAGTGCCAACCCTCTTGCTGTAGCGGCCGGGATGCAAGTCGTCGAGCGGACACCGATGGTCAACTCCATCAGTGGAGAGCCGCAACGAATAGAGGGCATCCTGCCGCTGGTGGCTGAGCACGGCTGTTGCGTCATCGCTCTGGCCATGGGCAGCACAGGCATTCCTGAGACCTGCGAGGGCCGCCTGGAGGTTGCCCGCAAGATCATGACGGAGACACGCGCCAGGGGAGTCCCCGATGACCGCGTGTACCTCGACCCGCTGGCCATGACCCTGGCCACCAACACCGAAGGAGCGCAGATCACCCTGGACACCATCCGGGCCCTCCGCCGGGAGTTCCCAGA
>CAZEMA010000164.1:0-3425 GCA_964513155.1 uncultured Anaerolineaceae bacterium | reverse complement strand
CGCTGCTTGGTCACGGCCATCTCGTACAACCGGGCGCGCAGGATGCTCATCGCCCGCATCCGGTTCTGCAGCTGGGAACGCTCGTCCTGGCACTGGACGACGATGCCTGTGGGCAGGTGGGTCAGGCGAACAGCGGTCGAGTTCTTCTGGACGTTCTGCCCCCCAGCGCCAGCCGACCGATAGACGTCCATCTTGACATCCCTCTCGGGGATATCGATCTCCACCTCATCCGCCTCTGCCAGAACGGCGACGGTGGCGGTCGAGGTGTGGATCCGGCCCTGGGCTTCGGTCACCGGCACACGCTGGACCCGATGCACACCGGATTCGTACTTGAGCCGCGAGTAGGCCCCCTTTCCTTTGACCTGGAAGATGATCTCCTTGAATCCCCCAACGCCCGTGTCATTGCGCGAGAGCACTTCGACGCCCCAGCCTCGCCCTTCGCCATAGCGGCTGTACATGCGGAACAGGTCCGCCGCGAAAAGCCCCGCCTCGTCGCCGCCCGTGCCAGCCCGGATCTCAACGATGACGCCCCGGTCGTCGCGCGGGTCTCGCGGCAGGAGCAGCGACTTCAGCTTGGGCTCCAACGCCTCCAGCTTCTGGCGCAGCTCGCCCGACTCCGCCTGGGCCAGTTCCCGCATTTCCGGATCGTCCCCCTCGCGTAGGGCCTCCGCCTGGGCTAGCTGGTCGCGAAGGGCACGGTACTGGCGGAAGGTCGAGACGATGGGCTCAAGTTCCGCCCGTTCCCGCGCGAGCTCCGCTGCCCGCTGGTAGTTCTCCCCAGCTTGCGCCAGTTCATTATCCAGGGCCTCAAAGCGGGCCTCGATCCCGGCCAGTTTCTCTAGCATCGTTTTCACACAAGAAACTCCCACGGGCGCGGTGGGAGGGATGATCGGATTATATCACGACGGAGGCTCAAAGGCAGACCATGGACCACGGACCACAGACGATGGACTGTCCACGGTCCGTCGTCCATCGTCCATGGTCTGCCGTCCATCGTCCATCGTCTGCCCTCCGGGAACCCCAGAGCCCCCAACGGCGTCTTAAGGCCACGACCGATTCCCGCTCGAGGAGGCGAGACATGCGCCCTAGACTGCTGCCCATGCTGTTGGCCCTGACCGTCCTTCCCGCGCTCGCATTCCCCGTGCCGGCGGCCGCCGACGGGATCATCATCCCAGATCCTCCCTTCTGCCCCCCCGGCCCCTGCGCCCCCTTCCCGATCTCCCAGCTTGCCATCCAGTACCACCACGTCCAGGTCACGATCCGGGATCAGGTGGCCGTCACCCGCGTCGATCAGGTATTCCGCAACGACAACGACTGGACGGTGGAGGGTATCTACATCTTCCCGCTTCCGCCCGACTCGGCCGTGACCAGCTTCACCCTGTGGATGAACGGGGAGCCGGTCGAGGGGCGGGTGTTGAGCGCCGAGGAAGCTCGCGCGACCTACGAGGAGATCGTCCGAACCATGCGCGACCCGGCACTGCTGGAATACGTCGACCGAGGCGCGGTGCAGGCCTCCATCTTTCCGATTCCCGCCGGCGGGGAGAGCCGGGTTCAGCTCGAGTACACCCAGGTCCTGACTGCCGAAAATGGCCTGCTCCACTACCGCTATCCCCTCAACACCGAGCGTTTCTCCACTGAGCCGTTGGAGGACGTGAGCATCAGCGTGGAGGTCCACTCCGCCGACCCCGTCCGGGCGGTCTACTCCCCGTCGCACGAGATTTCGGTGAGCCGCGACGGTGATTACGACTTCACCGCCGGCTACGAGGAGAGCAACGTCACGCCCAATACCGACTTCGATCTCTATTACTCCGTCGCCTCGTCCGAGATCGGCCTCAACCTGATCACCTTCCGCGACCCGGAGTCGGACGATCCCGACGGTTTCTTCCTGCTCCTGGCGGCCCCCAGCGTCGACGTCGACCCCGAGCACCGGATTGCCAAGGATGTGATGATCGTCCTGGATCACTCCGGCAGCATGGAGGGCGAGAAGCTGCGCCAGGCCCTGGAGGCGGTGCGTTACATCTTGCGCCACCTCCACCCGGAAGACCGCTTCAACATCATCGCCTTCAGCACCGGCCTGGAGACCTATGCCAGCAGCCTCCGGCCCGCTTCGGAGGCAGCTGAGGCCGAGCGCTGGGTCGATGGAATCTCGGCCAGCGGTTCGACCGACATCAACCGCGCACTGCTCGAGGCGGTCGCGCAGCTCGGAACCGCACGCCCGTCCGACCTGATCTTCCTGACCGATGGACTGCCGACTGAAGGTGTCACCGACACACAGAGTATCCTGGAGAACCTCCAGGAGGAAGCCCCCTCGAGCGTCCGTCTGTTCGCCTTTGGCGTCGGCTATGACGTCGATACCTTCCTGCTCGACTCCCTGGCCCAGGCGCATCATGGCACAACCACCTACGTCTCGCCCGACCAGGCCATCGACGAGTCGGTCTCTGCCTTCTTCTCCCGGATCAGCACCCCCGTCCTGACCGACCTGGAACTGGACTTCGGCGAGGTCACCCCTTACGACCTGTATCCCGATCCCCTGCCCGATCTGTTCGCCGGCAGCCAGCTGGTGCTGGTCGGGCGCTACCACGAGGCAGGCGGTGGCACGATCACCCTCTCGGGCATGGTCGAGGGGGAGCGCCAGACGTTTGTCTACGAGGATCACTCGTTCCGGGCTTCGGGCGGGCCGGATTTCCTGCCCCGCTTGTGGGCGACGCGCAAGATCGGGCATCTGCTCGACCAGATCCGCCTTGAGGGGGCCGAGCAGGAGCTCATCGGGCAGGTCGTGCGCCTGAGCATCCGCTACGGCATCGTCACCCCTTATACCTCCTACCTGGTGACGGAAGAGCCCGTCATCGGCGCCAGCGCCCAGGATGGGATCATCGCCCAGGAGTATCAGCGGATGCTTCAAACCCCCCTGCCGGTCTCCGGCCAACAAGCCTTTGAGCGGGCTGCCATCGGTGGCGGCCTGGGGGGCGCCGATGTGGCCGCTGCGCCGCCGGCCGAAGCCGCTGAGGTCGTCCGCCTGGCCGGCGAGCGCACCTTCCAGCTCGTGGACGGCATCTGGATCGACACGGCCTTCGACCCGGCGACGATGACCACGGTGAGAGTTCCCTTCCTCTCGGAGGACTACTTCGACCTGGCCGCGGCGCGGCCGGAGATCGGCGCCGCCTTCGCCATCGGGGAACGGGTGATCGCCCTGGCCGATGGCGTGGCTTACGAGGTTGTCGAGGCGGACGCGCCCGGCGACACGATCGTCATCCCCCCGACGCGCACCCCAGTACCCGACGAACCGGCCACAGGCTCGGTGGCGCCAACGGTCGTTCCCCATGAACCCACAAGCGGCAACCCAGGCCAGGACCGCTCACAGGACCAGAGCCAGAGCCTCCCATGCCCTGGTTCCGCTCTCTTGCTCGGCCTTGCGCTTCTGCCTC
>CAZEMA010000163.1:0-3523 GCA_964513155.1 uncultured Anaerolineaceae bacterium | reverse complement strand
GGTTGCGCCCAAAGGCGGACCGATCCTGATCCGCGACCTGACCGGACAGGGCTTCGCCACCCTTCTGACCGGCTCCAAGATCGAATCGGTTGCCAGGCGAGGCAAGTTTCTCCTCTTCACCCTCCGACCTGCCGACGGCTCCGCCCCCTCCCACGCGCTGGCCGTCAACCCCAAGCTTAGCGGGCGCTTCCAACTCTGCCCCCCGGGGGCGAAGAAGGCCGGCCCAGTGCATGTGACCTTCCTGTTCTGCGATCCCGACCAGGAACTCCGGTATGTCGATCGGAAAAGGATGGGACAGCTATATCTGACCCGGGATCTGGCGACCGTCCCCGACTTCTCTGAGATGGGGCCGGAGGCACTCGAGGTCTCGCTGGAAGACTTCCGCAGGCGGCTGACCTCGTTCCGCGGCGAGATCAAGGGCATCCTGGTCCGCTCAACGTTCGTCGCCGGCATCGGCAATGCCTATGCTGACGAGATCCTGTGGCAAGCGAGGATCCATCCCTACCGCAAGCGGACAAGTCTGAGTCCCGAGGACATCGAACACCTGTATCAGGCAATGCAGGTGACACTCCGAGAAGCGATCGCGAAGGTTCGCCAGGAGATGGGGGAGGACATCCATACCGAGCCGCGCACCTTCCTCGCCGTCCACTCGCGGACGGGCCAGCCCTGCCCCCGCTGCGGTGAGTCGATCACCTCCATCACCGCCAATCAGCGCCTCACCAGCTTCTGCCGCACCTGCCAGCCGGGAGGTTTGATTCGCGGGATGTAGTTGCCCCGGCGAAAGGTATAATCGGCGAGGCGCATCTCCCGCGAGCGATAGGCTCGCGGGAAGTCGTTCGAGACCACAAGGGCTGGTAGATGCATCCTGTAGAGTTGGAGTCGAGGCCCTCCGCCGCCCTCGGCAAGTGGGGGGTGCTGCTGGCCGTCGGGGTTGGCGGCTTCATGTCCTCGCTGGATGGGAGCGTGGTCAACACGATTCTGCCGGTGATTCGTGGCGCCTTCGGCAGCAACGTGGCTTCCATTGAGTGGGTGATCACGGTCTATTTGCTGGTCGTCAGCGGCCTGCTCTTGAGCGTCGGCCGCCTGGGAGACCTGCGCGGCAACAAGTCCGTCTACGTCGGTGGCTTCGCCGGGTTCATCCTGGCTTCCGGCTTGTGCGGCCTGGCGCCAAGCGTGACTGCCTTGATCGCATTCCGCGGCCTGCAGGCGATCGCCGCCTCCATGCTCTTCGCCAACGCCCCCGCCATCCTGACCAAGAACTTCCCCTCCAGCCAACGAGGCCAGGCGCTTGGCCTGCAATCCACCATGATCTACCTGGGCCTGACTGTCGGCCCATCCCTCGGGGGATGGCTGGCAAGCCATCTGGGCTGGCGGTCTGTGTTCTACGTCAACGTCCCGGTGGGGCTGCTCGCTCTTCTCCTTGCCCAGCGCTTCATCCCTCCTGACTCCCTGGCGCGGGACACGGAGCCCTTTGACTTGGCTGGGGCTGGCACTTTCATCCTCGGCCTGGTTACCTTCCTTCTCGCCCTCAACCAGGGGTACTCCTGGGGATGGACCTCCTGGCCGATCCTGAGCCTCCTGGCAACGGCCGCGCTTGCCCTGATCGTGTTCATCACGATTGAGCAGCACGCGCCGCACCCGATGCTTGACCTGAGCCTGTTTCGGCGCCGCCTGTTTGCGGCCTCGACAGCCAGCGCCATCCTGAACTACATGAGCCTGTACGGCATCGTCTTCCTGCTCCCCTTCTACCTCATTCAGGGACGCGGCCTTACCCCTGTCGCCGCGGGCGTGCTCCTGACGGCCCAGCCAGTGGCGATGGCCATCGTCGCCCCGATCAGTGGTACCCTGTCCGACCGAATCGGATCCTGGCTTCCCAGTTCCCTCGGCATGGCCATCCTGGCCGCAGGAATCCTCCTGCTCTCCCGTCTGGGTCCGCAGTCGTCCCTGACAATGGCCACGGTGGGCCTGGCTATCGCTGGAGTGGGGACAGGGATCTTCGTCTCCCCCAACACCAGCGCCTTGATGGGGTCCGCCCCTCGTGAACGCCAGGGAATCGCCTCCGGTGTCCTCGCCACTGCACGCAATGTCGGCATGGTGATCGGCGTCGGGATGGCGGGCGCGATCTTCACCACAAGCCTGGCGCACGGGCAGATGACCAACTCCTCTGCCGCCCTGTACGACGGGGTCAGTCTGGGCTTGCTGGCGGCGGCCGGCGCCGCCGGCCTGGGCGCCAT
Source organism: uncultured Anaerolineaceae bacterium (assembly GCA_964513155.1). Taxonomy (GTDB): domain Bacteria; phylum Chloroflexota; class Anaerolineae; order Anaerolineales; family E44-bin32; genus DATEAV01. The sequence goes on along the minus strand of CAZEMA010000163.1, from coordinate 1,289 downwards.
CACCTCCCTCGCACGGGGCAGCTAGGCCACCGGGCTGCATGCCTGACGCAGCGGGGTGTGGGGCGCAGACGTCACTGGATAGTCGCCTTCCTGCTCACCCGCAACGGGGAGACCCCGTCCTCCTCGGCCGGTATGACGTCGCCAATGTGGAAAGGCCTGGGGTCTTCCCGCAGGTGGCCGGCTACGACCCATCCATCGCCCGGCTCCCCTTCGAAACCCTGAAGGGGTTGGCGCCCGGTTTCGTTTGCCCGAGGCCTAGCTCAAGGCTAGAATTGGGAGCATGAGTCTGCAACCAGGTTCTGTCCTTCACGATCGCTACCGCATCGAAGGCCAACTGGGCGAGGGCGGAATGGGGGCGGTCTACCTGGCCGTCGATGAGAGGCTGAAGATCCAGGTGGCCGTCAAGGAGAATCTCAACCCGGGGTCGGAACGGCAGTTCCTGCGCGAGGCTAGCCTGCTGGCCAGCCTGCGGCATCCCAACCTGCCGCGCGTAACCGACCACTTCGTCCTCGAAGGTCATCAGTACCTCGTGATGGACTACATCGAGGGGGAGGAGCTGCGCGTGCGCTGCGCCCGGCAACAGCCCAGCGTCGCCGAGGTCCTCACCTGGGCAATTTCGATCTGCGACGCTTTGGCCTATCTCCACACGCGCCAGCCGCCGGTCATCCACCGGGACATCAAACCCTCCAACCTCAAGCTGCAAGCGGACGGAAGCATCGTCCTGGTTGACTTCGGCATTGCCAAGGTTGTCGATCAAGCCCCGACGACCATGGGCGCCCGCGGCCTGACCCCCGGCTTCTCTCCCCCCGAACAGTATGGCGGCACCCGCACCGACGCCCGCAGCGACCAATATTCGCTGGCGGCGACGCTCTACACCCTGCTCGCCGGTTGTCCGCCGGAGGACAGCATCGAGCGCATGTTCAACAAGGCGCAGCTCAAGCCGGTCCGGGAAAGCAACCCCTCCGTGCCCGCCCATGTGGACGAGGCCATCCAAAGGGCGATGTCCCTCGAGCGGGACGACCGGTTCCCGGATATCACGGCGTTCCGGGCCGCTCTGCGCGGAACCCCGGAGGCCGAGACATTCCGGGGCGAGAGGCCGACGACTGTTCCGGCCCGGCCCCCTTCCGAGAGACCCACGCACGGCCGGGCTTCCGGCGGGGAGGAAAGCGAGGCGCAGATGATGGCTGGCAATCTGACTCACGCTAACCCCTTCACCTTCGGCAACCCCATCCGCGACCCCGCCCGCTTCCACGGCCGCTCCCAGGAGATCCGCCAGATCACCAACCGCC
>CAZEMA010000162.1:0-3585 GCA_964513155.1 uncultured Anaerolineaceae bacterium | reverse complement strand
CAGCGCGTTACCCCGTTTCTGCCTCCCCTGCTACAATCTCCACGCCGCCACCACCGGAGTGGACAACCGATGGATCGCATCTTCAACCCGGCCAGCATCGTGGTAGTCGGTGTCTCGGAGAAGCCAGACAACCTGGCCCGGAACATCGTCACGAACCTCCAAGCTTTTGGCTATCGAGGTTCTCTGTACGCTGTCGGCAGGCAGGTTGGGTCGGTGGGCGGCATTCCCATCGTCACCTCGCTCGATGAGGTCCCGGATGGCATCGACCTGGCCGCGATCCTGACCCCGGCTTTCCTCGTGCCCGACTTGATGGAAACCTGTGGACGCAAGGGAATCCTGCGGGTGGTGATCGAGTCGGGCGGCTTCAGCGAGTTCTCCCAGGAGGGCCGCCTGCTGGAAGAGCGTCTGAAGGAGATCGCCCGCCGCTGGGGCATCCGGTTCGTGGGGCCCAACTGCATCAGCGTCGTTAACCTGGAGACCGGCCTCTGCTTGCCCTTCTCGCCCATGACGCCAGGCGACCTGCACGCTGGACCCGCCTCGGTCGTCTCCCAGAGCGGTGGCGTTTGCATCACCTACATGCACCGGCTCTCGCTGGCGGGCGTCGGCGTCAGCAAGGGTGTGAGCATCGGGAATAAGGCCGACCTGGACGAGGCTGACTACCTCTCGTACCTGGTACAGGACAAGGGGACCGAGATCATCTTCCTGCATCTGGAATCCATCGACGATGGGCGGCGGCTGATGGAACTGGCCCGCTCCACCAGAAAGCCCGTGGTCGTTCACAAGGCCAATCGGAGCCAGGCGAGCCAGTCGGTGGCCTCCTCGCACACAGCTGCGCTGGCGAACGACGACCGCATCATTGGGGCGGCCTTCCGTCAGGCTGGGATGCTGCGGGGTGAGGGTTTCCGGGATTCGACGGCCATCACCCAGGCCCTGGCTCTGCCTCTGGTGCGGGGCAACGACCTGGTGATCATCTCCCGGTCGGGTGGCCACGCGGTCATCGCTGCCGACGCGGCCGACCGGTACGGCTTTCGGTTGGCACCGCTCCCCGAGAAGTTCACGGAGGCAGTCCGCAGCCTCTTCAGCGCCGATGTCATCGCCCCCACCAATCCGATTGACCTGGGGGTCATCTTCGACTTCGATCTGTATGCGCGCGTGGTGGAGGAGTGCCTGCGCAGCCTGGCGCCAGACGCCGTGCTCCTGATCAACACCTACGACAGCCAGGAGGCGAAGGCGGCTCGGCAGTTGCCGCGACTGGTGGAAGGGATCATGCGCGAGTCCGGCCGGCCGATCGCATTCTGTGTCTATACCCCAGGTGGCGAGCGCGAGATTCTCCAGAACGAAGTGCGCATGCCCATCTTCTACGAGATCGAGGAGGCGCTTATCGGGCTGGCGGCCTCACGCGACCGGTATCGTTGGCTTGCCCGCCACGGCGCCGCGGCAGCCGCCCGGGCGGCTGCCGCCCCGAAGGCGCCAGCCTTGGAGGACCTGGGCCCGGCAGGCGTGCTCACGGCGGACAGGGCTCTGGGCCTCTGCCAGAGGTATGGCCTGCCTGCTGCCGTGTGGGAAGTCGTCGGCGAGCCTGGGGCGGCGGCCCGGGCGGCTGCCAGGCTGGGCTATCCAGTCGCCCTCAAGGTCCTTTCGTCTGCCGCGGTCCACAAGACCGAGGTGGGCGGCGTGGCGCTAGGGTTGGAAGACGCGGATAGCGTTGAACGAGAGGCCGAGGCGATGCTGGCGAGGCTCGCTCAGAGAGCGCCTGAGGCGCCTCCCGCCAGCTTGATGGTGCAGCGGATGGTGAGGGGCGGGGTGGAGGTCATCCTCGGAGGGAAAGTGGATCGCAGCTTCGGGCCGGTTGTCATGTTCGGCCTGGGTGGCGTCCACGTCGAAGTCTTCGACGATGTCAGCTTCCGGGTGGCGCCGCTGACCCGCCCGGAGGCCGAGGACATGATTGACGAGCTGCGGGGCAGGCGGCTGCTTGAAGGGGTACGTGGCGCGCGACCGGTGGACCGAGAGGCGCTGATCGAGGCCATTCTCTCGGTGTCGAGGTTGATGGTTGAGAACCCGAGGGTGACAGAGTTGGATGTCAACCCCTTGATAGCCCTGGAAAGTGGCGTGCTGGCCGTCGACGCCCGGATGGTCGTGCGCGAGTAGCATCGCTGGCGAGCGGGGGAGGCAGACTATGGCGAAGACCAAGATCGTGGCCACGCTCGGACCGAGTTGCGACGGGCCCGGTGTGCTGACGCGTATGGTCCGGGCGGGGACGGACGTGGCCCGTGTCAATTTCTCCCACGGCGACCACCCGACCCACGCGGCCCGGATCCGAACTGTACGCGAAGCCGCTCGGAAGGAAGGGCGGACCCTGGCGATCCTAGGGGATCTGCAGGGGCCGAAGCTCAGGGTGGGTGAGATCGCGGGCGGATCGGCTGAGTTACAGCAGGACAGCCTGGTCCGGCTCACGACCCGGGAGGTGCCTGGGGATTCTCGCGAGATTCCTCTGCCTCACCCGGAGCTGGTCGCTGAAGTCGAGGTGGGCCAGCGCCTCCTGCTGGATGACGGACAGATAGAGTTGATCGTCGACTCGAAGACGGAGACCGATCTTCTCTGCCGTGTTGAGGTGGGAGGAATCCTGGCATCCAACAAGGGGATCAACCTCCCTGGCGCGGCCCTCTCCATGTCCTCGCTGACGGACAAAGACTATGCCGATGTCGCCTTTGCCCTAGAGCAAGGCGTCGAGTATCTGGCCCTCTCGTTCGTCCGTCGGGCGGCCGACGTCGAGCTGCTTCGGTCCTTCCTCTGTGGTCGGGGGGAACACGTGCGGATCATCGCCAAGATCGAGAAGGCCGAGGCGGTGGCCAACTTCGATGAGATTCTGGCGGCTGCCGACGCGATCATGGTCGCCAGAGGGGATCTGGGCGTGGAGACGCCCGCAGAGCAAGTGCCCATCCTCCAGAAGCGCATCCTGATGGCCTGTAACCGCGCCGGCAAGCCGTCCATCACAGCCACGCAGATGCTCCAGTCGATGATGGAGAAACCGCGCCCCACCCGGGCCGAAGCCAGCGACGTTGCCAACGCCGTCCTCGACGGAAGTGATGCGGTGATGCTCTCCGGCGAGACGGCCGCCGGCCGCTACCCGGTTGAGGCGGTGGAGATGATGGAGAGGGTGATCAGCATCGCCGAGACGCAGATGGACACCATGGATTGGCTGCGCCGCGCGGGAATGCCAGGCACGCCCTCAGACGCTATCGCCCGGGCCACGGTGGAGATCGCCTCTGAACTGAAGGCCGCGGCCATTATCACCTCCACGATCACTGGTCATACCAGCTGCCTGGTCGCCCGCTACCGGCCCTGCGTCCCAATCCTCGCCGCCACGCCGGACCCAACGACCTGTCGCCACATGGCGCTGGTCTGGGGCGTGGTGCCACGCCTGGTGCCCGAGTATGCCACGACCGACGAGATGGTCGACACGACCACGCGGGCTGCGGTTGAGGCGGGGTTGGTCCGGTCCGGGGATCTGGTCGTGATCACGTCGGGTATGCCCGTGCAGGGGGCACGCGTCACCAACATGCTCAAGGTCCACGTCATCTGAGG
>CAZEMA010000161.1:2324-3653 GCA_964513155.1 uncultured Anaerolineaceae bacterium | reverse complement strand
GGGGGCCGATGAGCCCGCTACTGCCTGCCCCAAGCGGGGAAGAAGCGCAATAGGCTCTTGTACGAACTTGCGAAACGCGACACTACAAGCCAATGGCCTGGACCAAGAAACCTCTCGATGGCCATCGGCCACTTCAATGGGTCAATCCCTTCCCCTTGAGGGGATCCTCACCGGTGGAACGCGCTCTGCTTAACGGCAACTTGCCAACGCGTGCGAGAGCAGACGGTCGGGAAGCACTGTGCGGGCCGCCGTCATCGGCGGCCCGTGGATGGCCCGAGAGCACAGAGACCCGCCGCGGACGGCGGGGGAGCAAGGGGCGGGTGTCGTCCGAGGGGATTGATGACCCGACCCGTGAATCCTCCGCCTGTCTCATATGTCCTGAACCCATACACCCGCTTGGAAGCCAGCCCATGTCCTGGTAGACTTAGGACGGCGGCCCTGCCGGGCGTAACCGATGCCCGGGGCAGGGCCAGACAGGTCGGACCAGATGGAGTCCGGTGTCGTTCGGCCTTTTGACTGGCGTGATCTGCGCCTGCTGCAACGCCTGGGCCCGCAGGGGCTATGCCTGGATTCGCAGCTGGCCTACAGCCATGGCCCGCATGCCCTGCAGAGCGCGCTCCTGGGAGCGTTTCACCCGGCGGGCAGCGTTCACACGCGAGTGGCACGCCCGGCCCACGGGGAGGGCCTGCCGGCCATTGGCCAGATCATGCAACGCAACAACGATCCCCTGGCCCGGCTGACCTTCTTCAGCCCAGCTGAGGCCATATCCGAACCCGGTGGCGCCTCTCTCCTTGACGCCTTGTGCCACGCCGCCGGCGGCCATGGCGCCCGCAATTTGATCGCCGAGGTGGATGAACACTGCCTCGCCTTCGAGGCTTTGCGTCGAGGCGGGTTCGCCGTCTACGCCCGCCAGGTTCTCTGGTACCTCCCCCCGCGAGAGAACCCTCGGGCAGCCCCCAGGACCGGGTCTGGCCGGGCCAGCCACAAGGGCCGGGATGCGATGTGGCGCCGGGAGACCTCGGCCGACGAACCTGCCATCCATTTTCTCTACCTCAACACAGTTCCTGCCCTTGTCCAGCAGATCGAGCCACCGCCAGCCAGGGGAGGGCGGGGGCTGGTCCATTGGGGCGGCGACGAACTTCTGGCCTATTTCGACATCGAGCACGGTTCTCTCGGTGTCTGGACCCAGCCATACTTCCACCCAGCCGCCGGGAATGCCGACGGACTCCTCACCGGATTCCTCGACCGGCTGGCCGACGGCCGCCGGCGGCCAGTGTATGTCTGTGTTCGCTCCTACCAGGGCTGGATGAACGGCCCGCTCGAAAGCCT
>CAZEMA010000161.1:0-2224 GCA_964513155.1 uncultured Anaerolineaceae bacterium | reverse complement strand
CGCTACGTCGACGGGGAAGTCGCCCTCAGCCAGGCGGAGGTCAAGCGCGAGGACATCGACTACGTCGTTCAGCGCATCGGCGAGTTTGACAGCGACAACCGGGCGGGGATGGAGCGCACGCTTCACCGCATCTCGGCCATCCGCAACCGCCACAGCCACATCGTCGGCCTGACCTGCCGCGTCGGCCGGGCGGTGTACGGGACGATCGACATCATCCAGGACATCATCTCCAGCGGCAAGAGCGTCCTCCTGCTCGGCCGCCCGGGCATCGGCAAGACGACCATGCTGCGCGAGGCCGCTCGCATTCTGGCCGAGGGCAAGCGGGTCGTGATCGTCGACACCTCCAACGAAATCGCTGGCGACGGAGATGTGCCCCATCCCGCCATCGGGCGCGCCCGACGGATGCAGGTGCGCGAACCGGTCCTGCAGCACGAGGTCATGATCGAAGCGGTAGAGAACCACAACCCCGAGGTGATCGTGATCGACGAGATCGGCCGCGAGTTGGAGGCCGTCGCCGCCCGCACCATCGCCGAGCGCGGCGTGCAGCTCATCGCCACCGCCCACGGCAATACGCTCGAGAACCTGCTGCTCAATCCAACCCTCTCCGACTTGGTCGGAGGGATCGAGTCGGTCACCCTCTCGGACGAGGAGGCCCGCCGCCGGGGCACGCAAAAGACGGTCCTCGAACGACGGGCGCCGCCGACCTTCGACGTGCTCATCGAAATCCAGGATCGCGGCCGCCTCGCCATCCACCACGACGTGGCGGCAGCCGTCGATGCCATGCTGCGTGGCCGGCCGATGCCGCCCGAGCTGCGCACCATCGACCAAGAGGGTAAGGTACACATCGAGGTCCCGCCAGCCCCTCGGGTTGTCAGACGACAGACCGAGGCGGGCTACCGGCGGCAGGCGGCAGTGCCCACAGCGCTCCCGCCTGAGGCCGGCGCATTGCCCTACTCGGCAACGCCGCCCCACATCCCGGGCCAGCCCCTCACGCCCGTCCGCCTCTACGCCTATGGCGTTGCCCGCAACCGCCTGCGCCAGGCTGCCAAGCGCCTGCACGTGCCCGCCCTGTTCGCCGAGGACCTTGGCCAGGCGGATGTCCTCGTCACGTTGCGGTCGTACTACCGCCGCCAACAAAAGATGATCGCCGATGCCGAGGCCCGCCACATGCCCATCTACGTCCTGCGGGCCAACACCGTCAGCCAGATGGAGGAATTCCTGATCGACCTCTTTGACCTGCAGGCGACGACTCCCACCGACCCCTCGCTTGAGGGGGCCATGGCTGAGACCCAGCAGGCCATCCAGACCATCCTGAACGGGACGCGCTCGGTCGACCTGACGCCAGCCTCAGCCTACATGCGCCGCCTGCAGCACCAGATGGCCCGCCAGGCCAACCTGGTCTCGCATTCCTACGGCAAGGAACCGCATCGCCGGGTCAGGATCTTTCGCGAGTGAGCCTCTTCCTCTCGCTTGAGGGCCCCGACGGGGGCGGCAAATCGACCCAGGCCCGGCTACTCGCCGACAGCCTGCGCCTCCGCGGGCTGGACGTCCTGCTCACCCGCGAGCCGGGCGGCACGCCCATCGGCGATCAGGTCCGCCGCGTCCTGATGGAACTGAGCAACGCCGGCATGGACCCACGGACGGAGTTCCTGCTCTTCTCCGCCTCCCGGGCTCAGCTCGTCCGTCAGATCATCCGCCCTCACCTGGAGAAAGGCGGCACCGTCGTTTGCGACCGCTACTACGATTCGTCGCTGGCTTACCAGGGTTACGGCCACCGGCTGGACCTTGCGGTCTTGCAGGCGGTCACCCGTTTCGCCACCGGAGGCCTGACCCCGGATTTCACCTTGCTGCTCGACCTGCCCGTCCAAGACGGTCTGGGGCGGCGCAAGCAAGAGGGGGAATGGAACCGGCTGGATGCCTACGATGTGGAGTTCCACCAGCGGGTCCGGGAGGGTTACTTTGCGCTGGCCGCGGCGGAGCCGGCGCGGTGGAAGCTCATCGACGCCCGGGGAACCGTCGAGGAGGTCCAAGCAACGGTCCTACAGGCAGTGGAAGCGTATCTTGCCCAACGTCCGCCAACCGGCTGAGGGGCCGCATCCCCAGAATTGACAAGGGCTTCAGCCCTGAGCCCAGAGGCCGTGCGAAACCACCGGTGTCCGGGCTTCGGCCCGGAGACTCGTCTAACCGCCTTGGGCGCAAACAAGAAAGGGCCCGCAGGCCCTTC
>CAZEMA010000160.1:0-3709 GCA_964513155.1 uncultured Anaerolineaceae bacterium | reverse complement strand
GCACAGCCGCCGCCGACCTCAACCGCGGCTCAACCCTCTGCCACAGTTCCGTCCGCTCCCGCTCCGCCGCTCGGGGAACTCGAGGCAGCATGGCTGCCCCCTGATCCTGCAGACGCAACACAGACTCCCGCTGCGGCCCCGCCCCCAACTCCCGCCACCCCCAGGCAGCAAGAACAGCCTGGCGTGCCGCCAATCGCCGGCGCGGCCCAACCTCCGAGCAGGAGGCCCCCGCCCCTCGCGCCTGCATCCAGCGCCCCGGCGGAGCCCTCCCTAGAGACCCCACCGGCCGCCGATGCTGGCGAGCCCGCGCCCACCCCCACAGCTGCCCCGGAAACCACTGGAGAGGCGACGCCCCAGCCCGCCGCCAGCAAAACGCTCGATTCACCTCAACCGGCAGAGGCGTCCTCCCCGGCCGGCTCCGGGATACCGAGCGAGCCAGCGGAGCCAGTCTCTACGCCCGCTCTGCTGGAGTCCTCGGAAGAGACACCTCCGTTGTCTGAAGAAGAAGCGACCTTGCCTTTCGGGACCTCGCATAAGGGGCTGCTGGCCCGGGCGAAGCGGCGAACAGGGCGCCTTCCTCCTCTGGACGGGGCAGAGGGCAAGGTCATCCCCCATATCGGCGGTTCCGTGGACGGGATCACCAATGACGATATTTCGTCGGTGGCCCGCCTGATGGGTGCCACCCGCTTCCGTGACCTCGTCTCCCACGCGGACGATCCCCTGAACCCGGCGCTTCTACCCGAAGCTCTTCTCGAGGACCTCCCGGACGAGACCCGTCAGTTGCTGGCCCAGGTGAGACCGCCTCAGCTCTTACCTTCGACGACCTCGGGCCAATCGCGAAAGCACCCGTCTCTCCGCCACGGTCTGCCGCCGCTCCGTCAGACGCGCGAGTTCATAACTGGCGTCCTCCGATCGATCGGGGACCGCATCATCGAGGACCCACCCCAACCGCGCAAGCACACTGCGCCCTTCAATCGTCCGCTGACCCCTCCAAAGCCAGAGCCTGGCAAGCCGGCTGCTCCGGCCGGGGCACCTCAAGAGGCTGCATCCTCCCCAGCGAAAGCTCGGGTCTGCCCCAAGTGCAAGGCCGTGGTCCCGGGGCCCAACACGCATTGTCCTCGGTGCAACGCCCCGGTCCCCCCTGCGCCCATCGGCTCATAGTCCCCCCTCGGTTCAACGCCGGGCCACCTGCCTGCTATAATGAGGGGTTATCACTTCCCTGCGCAGGTTTCCTCATGCCTCAGGACAAGATCGTCGTCGTCGGCGCCCGAGAACATAACCTGAAGAACATCTCGGTTGAGATTCCCCGCGACAGGCTTGTCGTAATCTCGGGTATCTCCGGGTCTGGCAAGTCATCTCTGGCATTCGATACGATCTTCGCCGAGGGCCAACGCCGGTACGTCGAGTCGCTCTCGGCCTACGCGCGCCAATTCCTCGGTCAACTGGACAAGCCGGATGTCGACTACATCGATGGACTCTCGCCCGCCGTCTCCATCGACCAGAAAGGCGTCTCCCACAACCCTCGATCGACGGTCGGCACGGTAACCGAGATCTACGACTACTTGCGCCTGCTGTTCGCTCGGGTTGGCCTGCCCCATTGCCCAATCTGTGGCCGGGAGGTGGTCCGCCAGTCCGCCCAGGAGATCGTCGACGCCGTCGAGGCTCTCCCCCAGGGTGCTCGCATCCTCATCCTGGCGCCGCTGGTGCGAGGCCGAAAGGGCGCCCATCAGGCGGTTCTCGATGAGATCCGCCGGTCGGGGTTCGTCCGGGTGCGAGTCGATGGACAGGTGCGGGCGTTGGACGAGGAGTTCAGCCTCGACCGGAACCGGTCCCACAGCATCGAGGCCGTCGTCGATCGCCTCGTGATCCACCACCGTGCGGACGAGGAGGCCAACTCCTTTCGCACCCGGTTGACCGACTCCATCGAGACGGCCCTGCGGATGGGCGACGGGCAGATGCTCATCGGTCACCTCAACGCCGATCCCGCGGTTGACATCCCCTTCTCGGAGCACCTGGCCTGCCCCGAGCACGGGACGACTTTGAGCGAGATCGAACCGCGAACCTTCTCCTTCAATACACCCCATGGCGCCTGTCCCGAGTGCCAGGGCCTGGGGAGCAAGCTCGAGATCGATCCCGACCTGATCATCCCTGACCGCTCGGAATCCCTGGCCGAAGGCGCGGTCGTCGCCCTCGAATGGTCGAACCAGAGCCGCGAACGCCGCGGCTACTACTGGCAGATGGTTGAGGCCGTAGCGGATCACTACAAGATCGACCTGAATGCGCCCGTGGCCGACCTGCCCAAGGAGAAGCTCGATCTCATTCTCTATGGGACCCAGGGGGAGGAGGTTCCGATCCACTATGTCAGCCGGGAAGGCCGCCGGGCAACCTACCGGGCCGCCTACGAGGGCGTCATCGGCAACTTGGAGCGCCGCTACCAGGAGACCCAGTCGGACTACATCCGGAGCAAGATTCAGGAGTTCATGTCGGAGCGGCCATGCCCGGCCTGCACTGGGAAACGCCTGCGCCCCGAAGCGCTGGCGGTCACGGTCGACGGGGCCAACATTGTGGAGGTGGCATCCTGGCCTGTCGTCCGCATCCAGGGCTGGGGCCACCACCTGCAGGAGGCGGCTGGACCCCTGACCAAACGCCAGCGCCAGATTGCCGAGCGGGTCTTGAAGGAGATCTCCAACCGGTTGGACTTCCTCGTCGACGTCGGCCTGGATTACCTGACCCTCGAACGCCGGGCGGGAACGCTCTCCGGGGGCGAGGCGCAGCGGATCCGGCTCGCCACGCAGATCGGCTCGCGCCTGATGGGCGTCCTGTATGTCCTGGACGAGCCATCGATCGGCCTGCACCCGCGCGACAACGCCCGGCTGATTCGCACCCTGAAGGGCATGCGCGATCTTGGCAACACCGTGCTCGTGGTCGAGCACGATGAGGAGACCATCCGCGCGGCCGACTGGGTGATCGACCTCGGCCCCGGAGCAGGGGAGGCCGGCGGCCAAGTCGTCGCCCAGGGAACGGTGGAACAGGTCTCCCGCGACCCCGATTCGATCACCGGCCGCTACCTTGCGGGAAAGCTGCACATCCAGATCCCCAAACACCGGCGGCCCGGCAACGGCAAGTTCCTGACCATCGCCGGGGCCACCGAGAACAATCTAAAGGACCTCAGCGTGCGCATTCCACTGGGGATGTTTGTGTCCGTCACCGGCGTCTCCGGATCGGGCAAGTCCACACTTCTGGTCGAGGTGCTCTACAAAGCCCTGGCTCGATCGCTATCCGGCGCTCGGGAGATGCCTGGGGCGCACCGCTCCCTGGAAGGCATGGAGAACATCGATAAGGTCATCAACATCGACCAGAGCCCGATCGGCCGAACCCCCCGCTCCAATCCCGGCACTTACACGGGAGTCTTCGATCCCATCCGCAACCTGTTCGCCGAGCTGCCCGAGGCCAGGGTGCGCGGCTACAAGGCCGGCCGCTTCTCGTTCAACGTGCGCGGGGGCCGATGTGAGGCCTGCCAGGGCCAGGGACAACTCCGGATCGAGATGCAATTCCTCCCTGATGTGTACGTTCTGTGCGAGGTCTGCCATGGTGCCCGGTTCAACCGGGAGACCCTGCAGGTACGCTTCAAGGGGAAGACGATCGCCGACGTGCTCGACACCACGGTGGACGAGGGCCTCGAGTTCTTTGGTGCGATCCCGGCGATTGC
>CAZEMA010000159.1:1873-3772 GCA_964513155.1 uncultured Anaerolineaceae bacterium | reverse complement strand
GGGAGCGTCGAGAACGCTGCCCGCCACGTGGCACACGAGTTGGCAGATAGGAGGGCCATCCCATGAATAATGCCTCCGAGAAACGCGGTTCGTTCGCCCCTGTCAGGCTGAGCCTGAGCTACAAGGTCATCTGGGGGATCGCCTCGTTGGGCGCTTCCCTGATCTCGGGTACCTATGGCGCCCTGCTTCCGATCTTCTACCAGGATTACCTGGGCCTGCAGGCGCGCTGGATCGCGATTGCCTCCGCCATCTACGCGATCTGGAATGCCATCAACGACCCCCTCTTCGGCTACATCACGGATGCCAGTCGCTTCAAACGGGGGAGACGCATACCTTACATGCGCTTCACCGCGCCCTTCCTGGCCCTGACCTTCATCCTGGTCTGGTTTGCGCCCACCCGCGCCGGCCAGCCCGCCCTCTTCGGCTGGATGCTGGGGACGATGCTCCTCTATGACACCTGCTACACGATCATCGGCCTGGTGTACTCGGCCCTGTTGCCGGAGGTCACTGAATCCGATGCAGAACGGAATGGTCTGCAGATCTCGTCCTCGCTCTTCGGGCTGCTGGGGATGATCCTGGGCTTCCTCATCCCTGACTTCTTCCGGCCCGGGGCAGGCACCTCGCCTTCGTTCCTGCCTCTGCAGATCTCGATGATCGTGGTGGCGGTGTTCAGCGCCGCCTGCATCCTCATCACAACCTTGCGGGTCAAGGAGCGTCCCGAGTTCCACAAGGTGGACAAGCCGATCCCGATCGGCGCGGCTCTCCGCTACACCTTCAGCAGCAGGTCGTTTCTCATCTTGGTGGCCTCCAACTTCATGTCCATCCTGATGCAGAGCCTGCTGCTGGGCACCATCTTCTATCTGGCTGATTACGTGTTGCAGATGAACACGATGATCATCCTGGCCGTCGTGTTCATTCCCCTGATCATTGGGGTCCCCGCGACCACCTTCATCCGTCGACGGTTGGGCGTCGTCGGCGCCGAGCAGCTACTCTTGTTGATGGCGGGGATCGCGCTGGTGCTCACGGCCTTCGTCCCTGGGCCCCTGATGCTCATCTGTCTCGCGGCGGCCGGGTTCGGATTGGCGGGGCCGCAGACCCTGACCAACATCCTCTTCGCCCAGGTGGCGGACGAGGACGAGTTGCGGTCGGGGGTCCGCCGCGAGGGAGCCTTCTTTGGGGTCAATGCCTTGATCACGAAGCCGGCCCAGTCCGTCGCCTTGGCCTTAATCCCGTTCATCCTGGAGACGACGGGCTTCGTTTCCCGGGCGACCCACGGGGGGATTACGCTGGATCAACCAGCCGCGGCCCTCTTCGGCATCCGGGCGCTGGTGGGCCTGATCCCGGGTGTCGCGCTGATCCTGGGAGCGGTGATCCTCATTGGCTATCCGTTGCGCGGATCCTACCTGGAAGAGGTCAAGGACAAGATTCTGTCGTTGCATGCCCAGAAGCACGCTAGGTTGGAGACGGCTGGCTAGACCTGCCCGTATGCGCAGGCTCGGCCTGCTGGGGACCGTTGCTGAAGAGGGCAGGGACACGGTGCAAACCCTAGCTGGAACGGGCGCAAGCGTGCCTCGGAGCGGCGGCGACAACGGGAGTCGATAGACGCGGCGGATTGGCACCGGCGCGGTGCCAGGGATCCCCATTCTGCACTCCCACACTGGCCATGAGGTCTTCCATTGGGAGGCGCCGGAGGACGCCGTGCGGATCCTCCTCCGAGTCGCGGAGGACCCTGGAGGTTCGATGTGAGCCTCCTGGTCGAGCTTCCGTGACATGACGGCGACCTCTCGAACCTGACTACCTGCAGCTTGGGCGCAAAGAAACGGTCAGCGGTGCAGTGCCCCAGGTTGCGAGCGGGCGGCAGAAAGCAAAGGTTTCGTGCCTCCCGGCAGGTCGGCGGCG
>CAZEMA010000159.1:0-1773 GCA_964513155.1 uncultured Anaerolineaceae bacterium | reverse complement strand
CGCCACACGCCGGCGAAGGCGGATCCGTTTGGCCCAGATAACACCCTTGTCCTGACGGTAGGCCCTCTGACCGGCGCGCCGATCTCCGGGCAGAGCAGGGTGACAGCCACAGCCAAGTCCCCGTTGACGAATGCAGTGGGTGATTCGCAGGGGGGCGGCTTCTTCCCGGCCGAGATGAAGTTCGCGGGCTTCGACGCCATTGTGATCCGGGGGCGTTCCGAGCGCCCGGTGTATCTGTGGATTCATGAGGGCGAAGCGGAGCTGCGCCCGGCTGAGCATCTCTGGGGCAAGTTCACGGGCGAAGCCGAGGCCCTCATCCGCAAGGAACTGGGGGACGAGAAGATCGAGGTTCTCCAGATTGGCCCGGCCGGAGAGAAGCGGGCCCGCATTGCGGCGCTAATCAGCATGCGCAGCCGCGCCAACGGCCGGACGGGGATGGGGGCCGTGATGGGGAGCAAGAACCTCAAGGCGGTGGCCGTGCGGGGTACCAAGAAACCCAAGCTGGCGGATCGCAAGCAGCTCATCGAGCTTGCCCAGTGGGGCGCCAACAGCATCGAGGGGTCGGCCGTCTTCGGTCTGGGGATGCTGGGGACCGCTGAAATCGTTGAGGGTCAGAATGCTGCGGGAGGCCTTCCGACCCGCAACTGGACGAGCGGCGCCTTCGACGGCTGGCAGGCGATCGACGGCAAGACGATGGCCAAGACCGTCCTCAAGGGCAGGGATACGTGCTATGCCTGCGCCATCCGCTGCAAGAGGGTGGTCGAGATCACTGAAGGGGAGTACAAGGTCGATCCCCGGTACGGTGGGCCGGAGTATGAAACCCTGTCGAGCCTGGGTAGCTACTGCGGTGTGAGCGACCTGGCGGCGGTCTCCTATGCCAACCAGCTCTGTAACATGTATGGCCTGGATACGATCTCCTGCGGAGCAACCATCGCTTGGGCTATGGAATGCTACGAACGCGGCATCATCACCAAGGAAGACACGGGGGGCATCGATCTGCGCTTCGGTAACGCATCGGCCCTGGTCAAGATCACCGAGCTGATCGGCAAGCGGGAGGGCTTCGGCGACTTGCTGGCCGAGGGGTCCGTCCGGGCCGCCAAGCGGATCGGGCGCGGGGCAGAGGCGTTGGTGGTGGCGGTCAAGGGACAGGAGTTTCCTGCCCATATGCCGCAGGTCAAGCGAAGCCTGGCCCTGATCTACGCCGTCAATCCGTTTGGGGCCGACCACCAATCCCACGAGCATGATCCAGGCTACCGCGACTTCCCCGCCCGAATGGCCGAAATCGGACTCACCCATCCTGAGCCGGATGACGTCCTGGATGAGGAGAAGGTCCGGTTTTCCTGGGTCACCCAGAAGGCCTACTCCTTCTTGGACAGCGGGAACCTGTGTCAGTTCGTCTTCGGGCCGGCGTTTCATCTCTACGGCATGGCGCAGCTGGCCCAGGCCGTCAAAGCGGTCACCGGCTGGGAAGTGACCGTCGAGGATCTGCTTCGGATCGGCGAACGCCGGCTCAACATGCTGCGGGCCTTCAATGCCAGGGAAGGGATCGGCCGTGAGGCGGATGTCCTGCCGAGCAAGGTCAAGGTACCGCTGGTGGGCGGCAAGAGCGATGGCGTCTTCGTCACCGACGAAGAAGTGGAGCGGGCCAAGGACCTGTACTACGCCATGGCGGGGTGGGACGTGGCCACCGGCAAGCCAACGAGAAAGAAGCTCGAGGAGCTTGAGCTGGGCTGGGTGGCCGACGATCTGGTACTCTAGCCGGCAGCGGCGCGT
>CAZEMA010000158.1:0-3948 GCA_964513155.1 uncultured Anaerolineaceae bacterium | reverse complement strand
CCGACCACGGCCATCATTGTGCTGTGGAACAACAATCCCTGCCCTGTCCCGGTGGTGGCGGCTTCAGGCCGGAACCCCACGCCATTGTCGGTGATCACGATCTCCAGCCCATCCACCCAGTCGGCCAAGAGCTGCAGACTGACCCGGCGGGCGGGATCCCCGCCGGAGCCGTGACGCGCCGCATTGCGGACGGCCTCCAACGCGGCGAAGTAAATGACCTCGGCTACCAGCCCCGCCGCCATTCCTGAGAGACTCGTCCGCGCCGCCTCTGTCGTCTCCCACCTGATCGCGGCAAAACTGCCGGCGAACTCACGTTCGACCGTCTCCTGGAGCGTCTCCATCAGGCCCCGGAAGGCGATCTGGCTGGCCGCCGACTTCGGCCCCGACTGAAGCAGCTCAGAGAGCGTGCGGTGGGCGCGGGTCAGTGACTGGCCAGCCGCGGTTGGATCCTCCAGTCGAAGCAAAGCGGCATGAATGTCGGGCAAGACCTCATCGTGCAGGGCCCGTTTATGCTGGGTGCTGAGTACCTGTAGCTCGCCGAGCCTGCGCCGCAAGATATCCATCAGCAGGCGGGCGATCCGTTCGCCGGCCAGCGCGTCAAGCAGGCGCTCCCCGCAGGCCCGGGCCAGCGCGATCTCCTCCGCGGCATAGGGGCGGCCGTCGAGGCGTCTGCCGAGCAGCAGGACTCCGTGGCTGCCGTAGCCTGCAGCGAGTTCGAGGCGGAGGCCGATGTCGTCTGGGCGGGGCTCGGCGGCCGGTTCCGCCATCGGACGGCGATAGGTCACATGCCGGGGCGGATCGCCTTCGAGGGCAAGATCGGCGCTGGCGGCGCCAAGGGCATCCTCGCAGAGGGCGCGCAGCAGCTCCCCGGCCCGGTCTGAGAACACGCTCGGCGGGTCGGTGCTGAGGAGTTGCTCCGAAAGCTGCTGGCTGGCGACGAAGGGGAGCAGCCGGGTGATGAATCGCTCATGAGCGGCGTACGACTGCCAGGTGAACAAGGCGTAGGCGGAGAAACCCAGCATTGACAGGATGGCGAGACTGTAGAGGGGACGCACCTCGAGTGCGAGCAGGATGGCCACCATGGCGGCACACGCGGCTGCTGCCAGGACGACGCTTCGCCACCGACGGAAGAAGCCCTGTCGGGGCAAGGGCCGCTCGGTGAAGACCTCGTAAGCCACCACGGCTCGTCCCAGCAGGATCGCGGCTACGGCAACCAGTGCCTGCGCCGCGAGATCGGCGGCCAGTAGACTGTTGATGGCGGCGGGCAACCTCAGCAACAACGGCAGGGCCCGCTCCACCGCCCATATGGCCGCCGCCGAGACAATAGCCGAGGCGCCCAGCAGGGCCAGACTGGTCCCCATCAACCAGGGACGCGCCTGCGCGCGCCCACGCGCAGGCTGTTCCCCCCTGCCTGAGACGAGAGCGACGACCGAGAGGGCGAAGCCGGCAACGTTCAATCCCAGGTAGAGCCAGACGAGCAACTGGGACGAGGTTGTAGCCAGAGAGCGATCCAGGAGTAACGCCTGGTAGGAGGCGAAGGGGTTGTCCGTCACGAGGAGGATAACGATCAGAAGCCCAAGCGCGGCCAGGACGAACCAGAGCCGGCGGTGCAGCCGCTGCCGCAACCCCGACAATCCGGCGTAGCGGATCACGGCGGCGTACCAGGAGATCGGTGCACTCACGGCGGGGAGCCAGCCGATGCGCCACCAGATCTCGATGCCGATGCCAGTCGTCGTCGGCCCCTTGCCAACGATCATGGCATGGCTGAGGAAGAACACCGCGCCCAGGAGCAGGCACACGCCGGCGGCACGGCTGAAGGCTTGGTCCCGGCGGGCCGTCAGAAGCGTCGTCATCCCCAGCCAGAGCAGCAGGTAGGTGACGAAGAGCGAGAGGCCGAACGCGGCGCGGCTGAGGATTTCGAGATCGGTCATGGTTGGCTCGGGAGTCCCGGGTGAGGCATGCCCGGCTCACCCGGCCTTGGTGGGGGTCGGTCCCGCCGGGAGGTAGTCCTGCCAGCGACCCTGCTCATCCCGGATCTTGGGCCCGCCGTCTTCGTCCCAGGTGATCAAGCGCCCGGAGGTGTAGATCAGCGTTGCCCGCGTCCGAGCCACCTTCTCGTCGGTGGGGCTCGTGCTCAGTCCCCAGGCGGCGTAGATCTGGCCGTTGGCCCGGCTCACCGCCCGCGCGTCCCGCAGCCCGAGCTGGGCTGCGATCTGGTCGTTGGTGTGGCCCTTGGCCACAAGTTCAATCACCTGCCGCTCGGTCGGCTCGAGCAGCGCCAGGGGGGACTCCTCATCCTTGAGCCGCACCTGCTGAACCCGCGCTTCGATCTCGGGATCGATGAAGCTCCGCCCGGCAACAGCCTCCCGCAAGAGGGGGACAATCATCGAGGGGAGCAGGTAGTTGCTCTTGCGGACATAGGCGTAGTGGCTGAGGATGCCCGAGTTGCGAAACTCCCGGAAGTACTGGTCGTCATCCTGGATCGAGTAGAAGACTACTGGCAGGCGGGGCAGCTCCCGCCGCAGGGCCGTGGCTGCCTGGATGCCGTTCAGCTGGCCGCCCCTGAGTTCGACATCCATCAGGACCACATCGGGGCCGAGTGCTAGGCCGCGTTCCATTGCCTGCTCTCCGGTGGCGGCCTGCCCAGTCACCTTGACCTCGCCCGTCGCCGCAAGCCCGGCGACGAGGGCTTCGCGCAGGGCCGGGTTGTCCTCGACGATCAGCACCTCAATCACGCCTCGCTCCCATTGTCATGTCGCTGATGGTAGTCCGTGCCCCTTTCCCGGTCAAGCACCCGGGTGCCACGGCTGCCGACGGGCGCGATCGGGACCGGGCGCAAGACGGGCGTGGGCAAGGAGCTGTAGGGGCTCCTTGCCCACGCCTACGAGGGGTATAGACTTCCCGGCATGCGCTGCCGTCCCGCGACGCTCTTCTTGCTGGCCCTCACCCTGGCCGCGTGTCTGCCTGCACCCGCCACCCTCGAGGAAGCCGTGCCCAGCGCTACGCAAGCGTGGGCCTCGCAGGCGGCGACCGCCACAGGAGAATCGTCCCCGATGAGGCCTTCGGACATCACCTGCTTTGTCTATCAACTGCAGCGAATTGATCTGCAGGCCATCGCCAGGACACCCTGTGGTCTCGTCGTTATCGACTACTCGGCCGACGGGACGGAGGAGGGCGCCTTCCACGCGGATCAGATCGCGGCTCTGCGTGAAGGTCCTGGAGGGCACAAAGCCGTCCTGGCCTACCTGAGCATCGGCGAGGCGGAGGACTATCGCTTCTACTGGCAAGAAGGATGGGATGCGGACCACGATGGACGGCCCGACGCGGGGGCGCCGACGTGGCTGGAGATCGTCAACCCGGACTGGGAAGGCAACTACAAGGTCCGGTACTGGGACCCCGCCTGGCAAGCAATCCTTTTCGGCAGCCCCGCTTCCTACCTCGACCGGATCCTGGCGGCGGGATTCGACGGCATCTACCTGGACATCATCGACGCGTACGAGTACTTTGAGGGGCAGGGGCGGTCCTCCGCCGCGAGCGAGATGGCCGACCTCGTCCTGCGCCTGGCCGCCTACGCCCGCTCTCAGCGGCCGGGCTTCTTGGTCTTCCCTCAGAACGCCCCGGAACTCGCCACCCTTTTCCCAGACTATCTGGCAGCGATCGACGGCATCGGCCAGGAGGATCTCTACTACGGCTACCCCGACCAGGGTGATCCAAGCCCCCCGGACTTCATCCACGAGATCGAACCCCTGTTGGACCGGATCGTTGCCGCTGGGAAGCCGGTGCTTGCCATCGCCTACACGACCGACGCCGACCAGATCGCGGACAGTCGCGGCCGCGCCCTGGCCCGTGGATACCTCCCCCTGGCAACCGTGCGCGCCTTGGACCTGCTGATCTTCCAGCCCCTGGAGTAGAGGTCCGCCGCGTCTGCCAGCTGCATGAGGACCCGTC
>CAZEMA010000157.1:0-3951 GCA_964513155.1 uncultured Anaerolineaceae bacterium | reverse complement strand
GTGAGCGGGCACGACCAACGGGGGTTGTAGGCGCAGTAGGGGTTGTAGGCCAGGTTGAAGTTGAGCGCGAACCGGCCGTCGGGCAACTCCTTGGGCTCGAGGTAGCGGCCTGCGCCGTAGGTCTCCTTCCCGGCCAGGGAGTCGGCGAAGGGCAGGAAGTAGCCGGCCTCGTTGCGGTAGACCGTCAGCGTGACCTCCTGACCCTCCACGGCGAAGCGGAATCGGCCAAACCGTTCGTATGATCGAACATCGCCGGTGCTGGTCTGCATTTCGACGGACTGGTGCTCGGGCAATCCCTCGACTTCCACGACCAGGTCAAGATCGGGTTCTGGGGGGAAGTAGTGCAGGCCGGTGAAGGCCTGGCGCTGCTCCGGCGTCAGTGGACTTCGAGGGTCAGTCCGGAAAAGCTCATCCTTCTCCCGGCGGAAGCGCTCCAGCTCATCCATGCTCTCCTCCGTTGGTGCGGGGGGTTATATCATGCTCTGGTCCAGGGCGGAGTCGGGCTCATCTTGTATACTGGGGCCGTGACTGATTCCCGCGAGGCGCCAGCGGGCCGGCCGCCCGACCTGCTCTTGGCCTATGACTGGCCCTACGACGAGCCCTTCGTCTCCCTCCTGAGGAAGACCCTGCAGGCCTGCGGCCAGAGCCTGGAGGCTATCTCCCCGGAGAATCTGCCCTCGGCGCTTGCGGCTCTGGATTCCGGCCGGCTTTCCGGTCGCGCCTACCTCGACCGCGCCTCGGATACGTCGCCAGCCTTCAGGCCCCTCGACGAGTGGGCTCAGCGCAGCATCCCGCTTCACATCAACCCCGGCGAGCGGCGGCGGCAAGTCTGGCACAAGACCAACCTGCACTGGGAGTTCATCGCCGCCGGAATCCATACCCCGTACACCATCGCCATTCCCGCCTATGCGCGCCAACCCGTTCTAGAACCCCCACCCAATCTAGCCGAGCTAGGCATCCCGTTCTCGATCAAGCCGGACCTGGGCGGCGGGGGCTGGGGTGTGGTCATGGATGCCCAGGCGTGGGACGATGTCCTCGCTGCAAGGAGGAAGCTTCCTGAAGAGAATCTGATCCTGCAGCAGTTCGTCGAGCCGACGGTTCTGGCAGGACGCCGGGCGTGGTTTCGCGTCTTCTTCGCCTGCGGCCGGGCGATGCCATGCTGGTGGGACGACCGGACGAGGTTGTTCGGGCCTGCCGTTAGCCTCGCGGAGCGCCAGCAGTGGAGACTCGATCCGCTGTGGGACATCCTCCAGGTGGCTGCCCGGGTCTCGCGGCTAGGCCTGTTCTCGAGCGAGATTGCCCTCGTTGCCGACGGGCGCTTCGTCGTCGTTGACTATGTCAACGACCCGGTGGATCTGCGCTTTCTGCCTCACGCCCGAGAGGGCATGCCGGCCGAGGTCGCTGGCGGCATCGCCGAGGCGATCGCCCGCTATTTGTCCTCGCCTGGACCGTAGGGGCGGCCCTCAACCTCTCCGACGGCGCCCCTTCCCTTTCTAGTACCTCGAAAGTGTACCAACAGAACCGAGCCTACGGCGTCCGCAGGTACTCAACGACCCACTGTGCCGTGGCAACCAGCGCATCGAGGTGGGTGCGCTCGTAGTTGTGGGAGGCATCCACGCCCGGCCCGATCAGGGCGATGCGCCCCGCGCCGCCGGCGCGCCAGTAGGCCTCGCTGTCTGAGCCGTAGTGGGGGTAGATATCCACCTTGTAAGGGATCCCGGCCGCCTCGGCCAACTCCCTCAGGCGGCGGCAGAGGTCTGCGTGATATGGGCCGTGCGAGTCCTTGACGCACAGCGTGGCGTGGAACTCGTCTGAGGCCTGGCCCTCGCCGACGGCGGCCATGTCCACGGCGACCAGCTCGGCCAGGTCGGGCGGGAAGCCGGCGGCCGCGCCGTGACCGGCCTCCTCGTAATTGCTGAAGTGGAGCGTCGCCCGCTGGGCCGGCTTCAGACCCGCCTGCGACATCGCCCGGACCGCCGCCAGGATGCAGGCAACGCCGGCCTTGTCGTCCAGATGCCGCGAGCGCACGAAGCCACTCGGGCTGACCTCGACCCGCGGGTCAAAGGCGATGAAGTCCCCCACGCCGATGCCCAGGTCTCGCGTCATCTCGGCCGACGACGTCCACTCATCCAGGCGGACCTCCATCGTATCGGTGTCGCGTTCGAGCTTGCCGACCTCGTCTCCATGTACGTGGCTCGAAGCTTTGGTCAGGAGGACTGCGCCGCGGATGGTCTTGCCCGAGACGGTGAACACCGTGCAGCCCTCGCCCTCAATGGTGTTCCAGGCGAAGCCGCCAATCTGGGTGAGCTTGAGCCGGCCGGTCGACTTGATCTCCTTGACCATGGCTCCAAGTGTATCGACGTGGGCCGTCAGGGCCCGAGGGGCGTCGGAGGCCAGCCCAGCCCAGTCCACCACGAGCCCGCCTTTCGCGGTGCGCCGCGAGGGCATCCCCAAGTCCTTCAAGACACCCTCGACGAAGGCAATTGCTGGCTCAGTCCGGCCAGTGGGGCTGGGTGTGTTGAGCAGTCCGGTGAGGGTCTCGGTCAGGCGGGTGGTATCGATCGGGAATGGCGTTGACATCAGGGTAACCTCGAAACGGCAGACAACCGGACGGCCGGCGGCGGGGAGAGGTGAAGACTGGATTGCCGCCCCTTTCTGGCAGTCTCCTCCCTTGTGTGGGTCATTGGCGGGCAGGGGAGGTCTTCTCCCAGACAGCACCCTCGGGCGTATCCCGGACCTCGATCCCCAGCCGATTCATCTCGCCCCGCAGGCGGTCGGCCAGATCCCACTGCCTGGCGGCGCGCAGTCCGGCGCGGGCTTCGAGCAGCAGTCCGACCAAGGCCTCCAGGGGTTCTTGCGCAGAGGCAGACTCCTCGGCAGCCAGAGCCGC
Source organism: uncultured Anaerolineaceae bacterium (assembly GCA_964513155.1). GTDB lineage: Bacteria > Chloroflexota > Anaerolineae > Anaerolineales > E44-bin32 > DATEAV01. The sequence continues at coordinate 1,061 of CAZEMA010000157.1, read as the reverse complement.
CCGGTGCAAGAGAAGCGCGAGATCCGGGTCGGCCGCCTCCGCCGCGGCCCGCAGACCCTCGGCCAGACGTCCCGCCGCGATCGCCTCGGCGGCCTGGGAGAGAGGGCCAGGGGGTTCGGTCAGCTGCGGGCCTGGTGGTGGGCGGAATCCACTGATGGCAGCCGGACGGTCAGTGCGTCGGGGCGACGCATGGGTCGCCCTTACCTCCTGGGTCGAGATCAGGTCTGAAAGAGGGAAGGAAGCGCCTGCCGTGTAGCGGATAGTGTCCGCGCCGCGCAGGATGGTCACGCCGCCCCGGCCGCGCAGGCGAGCCATCCCGCTCTCAGGCTCGAGCGTGCAGGCGGTGTGCTCGTCCACGCCGAGCACCACGGCCGTCGGCGGCAGGAGCTGACGTAGCCGCTCGAAGCGTTCCAGCCCCATGAAGCAGGCACGCGTATCGTGGGTGCCGCCTTCGGCGTTGTCCCAATGGGAGACAATGACCAGTTCCAGCCCGAAGCGCCCGAGCAGGTCGAGCCCGTCCGTCCAATGCAGCTCCTGGCCGACCTTGTAGATCTCGTAGACCGGCAACGTATGGCGGCTGATGGCGATGGCCGCCGAGCTGGCCAGGACGAGCTGGGCGCCACCCAGCCAGCGTTCGACTACCGCCGCCCAGACTGCCGAGCCTTCCCATTGGCGGACGGCATAGGTCGGGCTGCCAGGGCCGGCAAGGATATAGTTCGACTTGGCGATGGTGGATAAAGACCGGGCGATGACCTGCGGACCGTCGCTGGTGGCGCAGTACGGGGCCGTCGCCAGTGGGAGGCCGAAGCTGCGCCCGAAGTACTCGAGGAACCGGGAGCGGATGGCTTCCAGGCCGCGCTCGAAGCCAGCCGGGGTTTCCAGGAAGACGGGTTGCGGGGTTTCGGCGAGCGCTTTGAGCAGGGTCCGGTGGACCTCGGTCATACTCGCCGCCGTCTCACCCGATCCGATCAGCGTCACCCAACCCGCCATGCCGTCCTCCCCTCCCCGTGAGTATACCCCAGGCGGGGCTTTCGAAGCCCGCGCCGCCACACAGGCCTAGC
>CAZEMA010000156.1:0-4002 GCA_964513155.1 uncultured Anaerolineaceae bacterium | reverse complement strand
ACCACGGCCGAGAGATTCTTGGGCTGGTCGGGGTTGAGCCCCTTAGCCGCGGCCCGCCCCAGGGCGAGGAGCTGAAGCGGCGGCAGGTATAGGACGCTCCGGCCAATCTCCCCCAGGCCCGAGTGGAATGAGATGCCCTGGTCGCCAAACGCGCCGGCCTGCTCGCCGAGCACGAACAAGCGGGCGCCCAGCCCCTGGACTTCCTTCAAGACCGCTGCTTCGTAACCGTCAGGGTCATCCGAGACCAAGGCGGCGATGAGGGTGCTGTCGGTGATCATCGACTTCGGGCCGTGGCGGAACTCAAGGAAGTGAAACGGCTCGGCGTGGGTGAGTGTCATCTCCTTCATCTTGAGGCTGCCTTCGCTGGCTAGCCCGTAGCGGTGACCGGAGCCGAGGTAGTAGATACGGTCGAAGGAAAGGTCTGCGCCCAATGCCAGCGCCCGATCCTTGGCGGTGTCAACGACCTCGGCCGACCAGTCGGGGGCCTTGCGCAGTTCGGCCTGCACCTTGCCATTGCCAGAGATCAACGCCGCCAGCGCGCAGGCAGCCAGCCACATGGCGCTGAACGCCTGCGTCTGGGCGATGCTATCCTCCTTTGCCTCGGGGATATTCACCAGCACATGCCCGAGGTCTTTGGGCCCGTCCCCCGGCTGGGCGGTGATGGCGACGATATCCCCTACCCCCGCCTCGGCAAAAGCCGCCGCGGCCCGCACGGTTTCCGTGGTCGTCCCCGAACGGCTGACCGCGACCAGCAGCGTCGGGCCGGCCGATGCCGGCGGGATCAACGACGGGGACAGGAGCAACTCACCGGCTGGGATGCCTCGCGAGGGTATGCCGGTCAAGTCCTCAAAAACCCGGGCGGCCCCCAGAGAAAGGTAGTGGGTCGACCCGCAACCGGTGAAGATCACCCGCCGGTAGGTCCGCTTGCGCCACAGGCCTACCAGAGCCTCAGCCTGCCGGTCGACCGCCGCCAATGCCCCAGCCAACGCGGCAGGCTGCGAGAGAATCTCCCGCTTCGTGATCGTCTCTGGGATATCCATGAGTCGCATCCTTTATCGCCCCTCCCGGTTGAGTCTCCACGCATCCGCCTCGACCTTGGCAGCCGCATGCCCGCCTGGCGTCCCCTGTGACCTTGCTGGGGGCGAGGCGGGCGGAGCCGGAGACAGGCGGGCCAGTCTACTCGCCCACCTCGAGCGTCTGGCTGGCAATCACCACCGGCACATTCGGCACGTCTGCGTAGTAGCCCAGAAAGCGGGAGATCTCGCTCGATTGGAACAGCGCCAGATTCTGGGCCCAGCGATAGCCGACCGATTGGTACAGAAGCTCGACCGTGACCGTGAAGGGGGCCTGCGCCGACCCCAGGTCGATGCTGTACAGGATGTGATCGCCGCCTCCCACGAAGTCCGGATCGTCGAATGCCCCTCCCCGAACGGCGATGTCGGTGTAGGGAGCGCTCTTCTCAAACCCCGATGGCAGGAGCCGGTTGTCCTTCAGGTAGGTGGCCGCGCCGAACAGCGAGGTCGTGACCTGGCGGGAAGTGGTGCCCAAGATGGCCTCATAGATCTGGACCTGGTCCGGGCTGACGATCGCCTGATAGTGCGGCTCGAACTCGGTGGGGTCGGCGTCGTTGCCGTTCCCGACAATCGAGCCGTCCGGGTTGACCGCACCGGACTCGAAGACCGTCTGGCCAGAGGCATCCTGCACAAGGAAGTGGATCCAGGCTCGTCGAGAGGGGAACGAAGTGGGGAACTTGTGGCCCACCCGCGACTCGATGCTCACCTCGGCTGTCAACCGCGATCCCGAAGCGTGAATCTCACCGAAGGTAATCGAGGCCGTCTCCGTTTGGAGCTGGTTCAAGGTCTGGGCGATGGTCGCCTCGAACTGGCTACCTGAGGCAGTGACCCCCAACTCCTCCCCGAAGGTTGTCAAGACGTCGAGCATGAAGACATTCCCGCCCACGAAAAGATGCTGGGAGAAGGGGCTACGGGGTGTCGTGCTGGCGCTCGAGATGCGCACCCCTCCTTCGGCTGAGGGCATGTGGCATTCCTGGCAGGTCGCGGTGCTGCGGTAGTCGCTGTAGAACCACTCTAGGTAGGGAACCTGCTCTGGGAACTCGGCAGGCTGACCAGCGATGTCCACGAAGGGCGTGTACAGCGTGTGGCAGGTGGCGCACAGTTCCGACTGTGCCAGATGTAGCCCCTGCCCCCAGGCGACCGCCTGGGCAGGGACATACCCGGAGACGGACTGCATGATCGCGGCCAGCGCCTCGTCAGTCGAGTACGGCCCAAAGATCGGCCGTTGGCCCTGAGGGAGCTCGGTGTCGATACTGAAGTTGCCGTTGTAGCTCTCCGGCCCCAGGTTCGTCTCCCGAATCTGATGGCAGAGCGTGCAGGAGACCCCGTCCATAGCCAGGTCGTGTAGAGGGTTGTTGGGATCGAGGTACCCGTCGCCGAGGATCGTGCCGGTCCCGCCGCCTGCAGCGCTGGTGAAGCGGGCCATGGGCATGTGGCAGGTTGCACAAGCGTCCTCGATGACCGGCTGCCGGTCGGGCAACCGCAGTACTTCGGCGCGGACCGATGCCTGCCAATAAGGGTCACGGGCAGAATTGCCCATCGAGGTCGAGCGCCAGGCCGTATCGAGGGAGACATCCGCCCCGGAGTCGTCGGTCAAGTCCGTGTGACAGGCCGAGCAGGCCCCCGAGGCCGAGAAGAACTCCCCACGCTCCACCGGCAACGGCAGGCCAGGCTGCTGTCCCGGGAGGCTACCCTGCTCGGTAGGCGTCAGGACGAGCGTAGCCGTCGGAGGCGGGGTCGAAGTGGGCCGGGCCGGAGTGGGCACCAGCGTCGAGGTCGGTGTGGCCTGCGTGGTACAGGCGCCGAGCCACGCCAGGGCGACGGCGGCACCAATCCAAGTCTTTCTCATGGAGCATACTCCGGGAGGTAGGCTGTGAGGCGAAGCGCGATCGTCCTACATCTGGAAACGGCCGTCCTTGTAGATCAGGGTCCCGTCGGCCAAGATCTCGCCATCCCGCATGTCGCAGATCATGTCCCAGTGGATGGCGCTCTTGTTGGCGTTGCCCGTCTCCGGGTACCCGCTGCCGAGGGCGACGTGGATGCTGCCGCCGATTTTCTCGTCGAACAGGATGTTGCGGGTGAAGCGCTGGATGCCGAAGTTGGTGCCGACGGCAAACTCGCCCAAGTAGCGGGCGCCGGGGTCCGAATCGAGCATCTCGAGCAGGTAGGCTTCGTCCTTGCTGGCCGTGGCGTGCTCGACCCGGCCCTCCCGGAAGCGAAGCTCGACCCCGTCCACCTCTCGCCCCTGATACACGGCTGGAAAGTTGAAGCGGATCCAGCCCTCGACCGACTTCTCGACCGGACCGCTGAAGACTTCGCCGTCGGGCATGTTGTGGTCGCCGCAGGCGTTCAGGAAGACCCGGTCCTTGACCGAGAGCTTGAGCTCGCAATTCGGGCCGCGGACGACGAGCCGATCGTGCCCCCTGAAGGCCTTGACGACGCCTTGTTGCTCGGCCTTGACCCCCTCCCAATAGGCCACGGCGTCGACCGCGGGGTCATCGACGTGGCAGGCCTTGTAGACGAAATCCTGATACTCGGTCAGACTCATTTCGGCGTCTTGAGCATAGGCGTCGGTGGGGAAGAGGGTCGTCAACCAGCGGAACTCGCCTCGGGCGCCCCGTTCCATCTGGGTCTTGAGGATCTTGCCCAACTTTGAGGCATGGCGGCCGTAGCGCCGCAGGTCCACGTTGCTCAACGAGCGGGTGTTGCTCTCGGAGTAGACGCGGATGCGGGACTCAAAGGTGCCATAGGCCAGAGCGCGGAAGGTGGGCGGGAAGTCGAGCTGGACATCGCTGCCCTTCTTCAGCAGCATCTCCTCCTCCCCGGGGAGGGTGATGAGGACGTGGGGTTGGCCGCCGGCTTCCAGGATGCTCTCGTAGAGAGCCATTACCAGCGGCTCGGCAACGGGCTGTGCCTCGATCGCCACCCG
>CAZEMA010000155.1:0-4010 GCA_964513155.1 uncultured Anaerolineaceae bacterium | reverse complement strand
CGGAGTCTTGCTGGAGGACAAAGACAGGACTACAATCGGTGCCTCGCCTCCGGATGCGGGAGGCGGACAGGAGAGGGTCTTCACCACCCGGACAGCCGGGCGCAGCGTGAACTGATGCGGGTCTTCTTCCACAACCCGCAGCAAAGGAACCCACCAGGACCGCGGAGGCGAGGTCTGGACGCCATGGCCACTCGAGGCCTCTTCCAGTCCCTTGCCGTCGAGGCTGAGGGGCAGGGTTTCGGCGTCCCGCCCGCGATCGATCGGCCCGGGTCCGCTGGCCTCGGGCTTTCGACCTCCTGGCGGTCGGCCTTTGAGGCCTGAAGAAGACAAGGAAGGCGCTCTTCGCATTCTTGGATATGGGAGGTGGTCATGTTCTACCGCTGGTTCGTGTTCCTGCACATCCTCGGAGCGTCCGGTTTCCTTCTGGCCCACGGGGGCTCCGCCAGCGCCCTCTTCCGCGCCCACCGTGAGCGGACCCTGGAGCGTTTGCGCGCGATCCTCGAACTCTCCAGCGCCAGCTTCAACGTGATGTACGGCTCCCTCTTGCTGATGCTGGTCGCCGGCGTGATCACGGGATTCCTGGGAGACTGGTGGGGGAGCTGGTGGATCTGGGCGTCGATCGTGATACTTCTCGGCACCGCGATTGCGATGTTCTTCGTCGCGACAGGGTACTTCAACAAGCTTCGCCGGGCTGCGGGTCTTCCTTGGTTTGACGGGAAGGGTGCCCATCCGGCGGGATCGCCCATCCCTCAGGATCAATTGACCGCCCTGCAGGAGTCCGGTCGCCCGATCCTGTTTGCCTTGCTCGGGTTGTTGCCGATCGTTCTGCTTCTGTGGCTAATGGTGTTCAAGCCTTTCTGATCGAGCACACGCTTCGCCGCCTGACCGGCCTAAGCTCGGACTCTGTCGACTGGATCTAGCGGTCGGGTGCAGTCCGCACCGGGGGGGTTTCGCACCGTGCCATCGGAGTGAGTGCCATCCTCCACCTAACCTGACTCATGACCACCAACGCGTCCGCGCCTGAGACCCGATGGCAGACTCAAGGTAGCACCCGTGAGCCGATCCCAACTCCGTTCGTCAAAGCGCCCGCAGTGACCCGGCACCTCGACATCGGCCACCACCGCGTCTGCTCAGGCTCGTCGACGGCACGGGATGGCCTTGGCCCATGCCGCCTGGGTGGTGGCGGTCGTCCTGGCGATCGGCGTGCTCCTGGCCTTCCTGACGGGGTATTCTGTGTGGCTCCGGGGAGAGAGCCCGATCACGCCGAGTCCCGGTAGGATCAGCGGCTTCAATGTCCTCAGCGGCCTAGCCTCGTTGATGACCACGCTAATCTGCTTGGGACTTGGGCTCATTCTCTTCCTCCAGAAGCGCGACGAGCCGATGGCCCTCTTCGTGTCGTTCTACGTCATGGCCTACGGAATCGTGTTTGCCGGGCCGCTCGAATTCCTTGATCCCCAATTCCCTGGGGCAGCGAATCTTGCCATCGCCGTGGTACAGCCGCTCTTCCTGACCGCCCCAACGATATGGCTGATCATCATGCTTCCCGATGGCCGTCTCGTCCCCGCCTGGACCGGTTGGCTCATCCTACTCTCAGTCGTCAGCCTGGCAATCCTCCCTTTCCTCGATGCTCGTTCCATAACTACGTTCAATACTCTCCCGGCTCAGATCATGGGAGCGATCTGGCTGGTTCTGTTCGGGCTGGCATTCGGGGGACAAGTGTATAGGTACCGCCGGCTTTCGACGCCGGCGGAGCGTGAGCAGACCCGCTGGGTTGTCTTCGGACTCGTGACGTAGATCATCCTGGTGATCCTGCAGAGCGCGCCTTATTTCTACCTCCAGAACCTCCCACCTGACGCACCGGCGCCGGGCTGGGCGGCGGCGAGCGCCTCCCTCTGGTGGCTCACACTCTCCATCATCCCCGTGACACTGTCGGTCGCCGTCCTGAGGTACCGGCTTTACCAGATCGACCTGATCATCAACCGCGCCCTGGTCTACGGCGCGCTCACCGCGATCCTGGCCGGCCTCTATTCTGCCTCCATCAGCCTGTTTCAGAAGGTGTTCATAGCTCTCACCGGGGAGAAGTCGGACGCCGCCATCGTCCTCACAACCCTCATTCTGGCCTCCACCTTCACCCCCATCAAGACCCGCTAGCAGGTGATTGTTGACAGACGGTTCAGGGATGCGCACAACCCCCTGCAACGGCTCACCGACTTCTCAAAGCGGGTCGAAACCGGAATCTGGGTCGTTGATGGGCGACTGGCGTTGGAGAGGCTGCTTGAGGAGGCTGTGGCCGCGCTCGATGCCGTGGGAGGGGCGGCCTACTGGCAAGCCGATGGCACGGAGCGAAGGATCGCCACCCATGGCCGATGGGACGAGGAACCATGTCTGGACCTGCCTCTGGCGGTTGGAGATAGACCCGTGGGCCGAATCGCTCTCGGCCCTCGGCGGAACGATTCCGCCTACACTCCTGAGGGTCTCCACGCCCTGTCGGCCGCGGCCAACGCCATCGCCCAAGCCCTGCCCGCGGCTAGCCAACTCCCTCTGGCTCGGGTTCACTGACGTCGGCGGTCTCCCTCTCTCGGCCATCGCCGCTCTCTTCGGTCGGTGCTCTCCTCGAATCGGTCTCGGCGGAGCATGCTTCTCGCATGTATGCACCATCCTTGCCAGGTCGGTCCGGAGTCGCCGCCCAACAACTCGCCGCAGTCCCTGCGCTTCGCTTTTGGGATGCTATGCGACCCTGGAGAACCACCGGGGTGTGCAACTGACCCAGCTAGCGTCCGGGAAATGGCAACGTGCTCTGCCCGTCAGGGTGTGCGATAATGACGCGGCCCTTATCGGGCAGCTTCCCGCACAGAACGCGGGAGAGGTGCCCACAGGGCTGCTCCGCGAAGCTCGAGGCCGTTGGGCGCATCCGCACAGGCCAGGGCGCAAGGAGATCAGATGGACGTACTCTCCCGGATTGTCGATATCGTCGTCATCCTCGGCATGGCATACCTCATCTTTGCGATGGCCCTTGCCGGCTGGATTGCAGGGCTCAGAAGGGGCGAAGCTGTCACGCTGCTCACTCAGCAGGGCTCGACAGCAAGGAACCTGGCGCTGCAGATCGGGGTCGGCATCGTCTCATTGGGGGTATGCGCGGCGCTCGCCTACCTTCTGTGGATACCCATCCCGCTGAACGTGTCCTCGAGAAATCACTCGTTCTTGCAGATCATTGGCCTCGGGCCGTTCGTGGTCGGCACGGTCCTGGTCCTATGGGCGAGGCAGACGCTCGGGCCCATGTGGGGGCTAAGCACGAGCCGCGAGGTCAAGCTCCTTCCCCACCACCAGCTTGTGAAGAGCGGACCATACAGGCTGATCCGCCATCCGATGTACTCAGGCTGGTGGCTCGCCCTGATCGGGGCGGTACTCATCTACCGGACGTGGATACTGGTTGTGCTTCTTGCCTCTTCTCTGCTGGCCTTGGCGAGGAGGGCCCGTCTCGAGGAGAGGACGCTTTCGGAGCGGTTCGGGGCAGAGTGGGAAGACTACGCTGCGTCGACAAATTCCCTGATTCCGTTCATCTATTGATCCAGCGCCAACCCACCTTGGATGCGCCCAACACCTCGCTGGAGCGGACGCCGTGCAGTGGCCTGAAAGAGTGCAAGACGTCATGATCGGTGGAGTTGAGAGGCGGCGCCGCTCAGCTCGAGACCGTTAGGCGGCAGTTGACTCCGGTCAGAAGTGGAGGGTGGAAGCATGGGCACCGAAACGTTGTCGGAGGTTGCGCTCGAACGGCTCGCCAAGAATGCACGCGAGACCCTGGCCCGCTGCCGTAATTGCGCCCAATCGTCATTCGCAGTTCTACAAGAGGAATTCGGCCTTGAAGGCGGCCCCATTCTGAAGGCTCTCACTCCGTTTCCGGGAATCGCCCTTCGTGGGGAGACGTGTGGCGCCGTCGTTGGTTCCCTCATGGCCATCGGTTTCGTCTATGGCAGAGACGACCTGGACGACTGGCACGCCTACCTCGCCTC
>CAZEMA010000154.1:0-4209 GCA_964513155.1 uncultured Anaerolineaceae bacterium | reverse complement strand
ATGTAGATGCCCCTCCAGCCCTGGAAGACCCTTCGAACTCACCTCCTGCTCGACCGCTCTCCCCGGCTGCGCGTCCTGGCCGACGACGTCCAGCTGCCGGATGGACAGGTGGTCGAAGGCTACCTCCGCGTCGAGACCTCGGACTACGCGGTGATCATCCCGATCAACGATGCTGGCGAGATCCTCTTCATGCGCTGCTACAAGCGGGGCGTGGACGCCATCGACCTGCAGCTCCCTGCCGGAGGTATTGATCCGGAGGAGTCCCCACTCGAGTCAGCGCAACGAGAGCTCCGGGAGGAGACGGGCTGCCAGGCCGCGGCGTGGCAGAATCTGGGCGCCTACGTGGTCGGAGGCAACCTGGGCATCAACCGGGTCCACATCTTCCTGGCAACCGGTTGCCGCCAGACCGACGAGCCCACCTCCGGCGATCTCGAGGAGCAGGAGCTTGCTTGGGTCTCCCTTCAGGATGCGCGCCAATGGTACCGGGCGGGGAAGGTCTACCGGCAGGTTTCGACCATCGCAGCCCTAGGGCTTGCGTTCGCCGCGATGGCGGACGGCGGACAATAGACCATGGACGATGGACGATGGACGATGGAGGACAATGCCAAGAAGGTGCCTGAGACAGAGAGGCAGAAGGCTAGGTCTCTCTATCAGGGGGGCTTCCGCTTTGGCGCTGACCTCTGGCAGGCTGTGCGGACGAGCGAGTTCCTACGGTTCGTGCCAACCTGGGTCCGGCTGACCGACAATCGGCTGAGCTTCGGTCACAAGCAGGAGTGGCAGTGCCCATGAGCGGCCGCGATCTGGAGAAGGCCGCCCTGCGCGGCGAGCCATCCTACATCTGGCGCCAAGGACAGGAGCGCCGCCTACGCATGATCGTGGAGGCTGCCGGCGAGCGGGTCAAAGGCGTCGTGCTGGATGACGGCTGTGGCCTCGGCGCCTATCTGGAACGTCTGGCCCAAGGGTCTTCCCGCGCCTGCGGGATCGAATTCGATCTCGAACGCGCCGTGGCAGCCGGCCGGCGTCTTGGCCAGCCATCAGCAGGCGGCACGGCGGTTGCCTGCGCCCGAGGGGAAAAGCTGCCGTTCGCGGCCTCGACCTTCGATTTGGTCCTGTCGCACGAGGTGATTGAACACGTCACGGATGACCGCGCGGCGGTTGCCGAGATCGTCCGCGTTCTCAAGCCCGGGGGGCGGCTGGCCTTGTTTGCCCCCAACCGGGGATATCCTTTCGAGACGCACGGGATCTACCTGCGCGGCCGTTACCGCTTTGGCAACATCCCGCTGGTCAACTACTTGCCGCGTCGTTGGCGGGACAACCTTGCGCCCCACGTGCGCGCCTACAGCACCGGTGATCTCGGCCGCCTCTTTGCCGGGCTGCCGATCCATCGAATCCGCCAGGGCATGATCTTCGGCGGGTACGACAACGTCATTGCCCGCTGGCCGCGCTCCGGCCGCCTCCTGCGGGCCGCGCTCCAGTGCCTCGAACGAACGCCCTTGCGCGTATTTGGCCTCTCCCACTTCTGGGTGCTGGAGAAGGACGGCGCCTCGAGTTGACGGGGAGGAACGGAGCGGCCATAGTCCCGTCCGTCTCCTGACACTCGATGGGCAACAAGACGGCAGGCCAATCATGGCGACCATCGCGTTGCCCGGTGACCGGCCTCCGCCCCACCCCGCGATGGCGATGCCGGTCGGAGCGTGCGACTCACCGGAGGGAGACCATTCGTGTCCGGACATGACGTCGTTGGTCTAGGTGTTGCGACGATCGACATTGTCATGCTGGTCGATCACCTGCCCGCCGAGGAGGAGATCGAACGCGCCCTGGATCTCACGTTGCAGGGCGGGGGACCGGTGGCCACGGCCATCGTCACCCTGGCCCGACTGGGTGCCAGGACCGCCATGCTCGACGCCATCGGCGACGACTGGCGAGGTAAGCTCATCTTGGAGGACTTCGCCGCGGAAGGCGTGGAGACAGCATACCTCGCGCGGCGGAGGGGATGCACGACGGCTACCGCCTGCCTCCTCGTTCGGCGCGAAACCGGCTCCCGGACGATCGTCTTCCTGCCGGGCACCACGCCCGATCTCACCCCCGAGGAACTGCCCCGCCAGGTGATCGAAGGCGCTCGCTTCTTGCACCTCAACGGCCGCCATCTGGAAGCCTGTCTGCAGGCCTGCCAATGGGGAAGGCGGGCTGGCGTCCAGATCTCCTTCGACGGGGGTGCAGACCGCTACCGCCCCGAGATGAGACAGCTTGTCCCCCTCAGCGATATCTGCATCGTCGCCCGCGACTTCGCCGAGAAGTACACGCAGGAATCAGGCATCGAGGCGGAGGGCCGGGCGCTGTTGGCCGAAGGCCCACGGTTGGTCGCCATTACCGACGGCATCCACGCGAGTTGGGTCTTTCCGAGGCAGGGTCCCTCCTTCCACCAGCCAGCCTTCCGGGTCCCCAATGTCGTGGACACCACCGGCTGTGGAGACGCCTACCACGGTGCCTTCCTCTTCGGACTGCTCAAGGGAATGGACCTGGAGAAGACCGCGGCCATGGCCAGTGCCACGGCCGCTCTGAATGCTCAACATCTTGGCGGGCGGCGCGGCCTGCCCGCGCTGCCGGCAGTCGAGGGATTCCTCCGGGCACACCACACCAACGGCTAACCGGCACTTTCGGCTACCTGTGCGCCCGAATCTCACCCACCTCTTGCACGTCCACCGGCACGCCTTCGATCTCCACCGGAACCAAGTCCGCCGGGGCCAGCTGCGCCTGCGGCACCTTGTGCGTCACCAGGACAACCAACCCGGTCTCGAGCGTACGCCGGCCCCCTTTCCGGAAGAGGCCCACGCCCACTCCGACCACATTGGCCTTCTGCATCAACTCGTCAACGAAGGACACTCGGACAGCCCGGGCTCGCTCCAGCGCTGCCTCAGACGAACTTCGCGTCTTCATCCCAGGCTCACCCTCAGGCAGTCGAGCACGGCCTGGATGGGATTGTGCAGCGTCGCCTGGTCGGAGCCGGCGAAGAGCAGGCCCACCGCCGCGCTCGCCTCTCCGGAGACCAGGAGCGAACCCGAGTCGCCCGGCCTCGACATGGCCTCGGTGAGGATCTGGCCCTCGAACCGCGCCCCGCCTGCATCGCCGTAATCGACCGTCACCGTCGTATCCAGGACGGTGACCTGGCCCGTCGTCAACCCGGTTGTGCGCCCAGACTTGCGGACCGTCATCCCCAGGCTCGCCTCGACCGCCCGCTCGACCCGCCCCACCTCCAGGATCTCATCCTCAACGATCCCTTCCTCCACGGGCCGGGCGACCGCGGCGTCTACCAGATTGGCAGACAGACGGCCTTCGCCTTCAAATCGAATCCTCTCAAACCGCTCCAACCGGGCCAAGACGGCCTCCGGTTCCTTCCCGCCATCGGCTGTCCCCGGCTGCAGGATCGCGTCACCAGGTTGAGCCACATTGCAGTTCGCCAGCACGTGGTTGTTGGATAGGACCAGGCGGAGACCGCTTTCCCGGTCGCGGACCACGCAGCCCAACGTCCCTGCGGTCACGGCGAAGTGCCCGAGGCTGACACCGCCTGGAGCGGGCCGCCAGCGTACCGTCCGGGGTTGTAGGGGTCGCAGCTCCCCGACCTCGATCACATCGGTAGGGATTCCCTCGACCGTCCGGGGCACCAGGGCGTCTGCGGCGAGCTGCGCGCGGGGTACCTTCTGCCTCACCAGCGCCACAACGCTCAGGATCTCGGTCCGCCCCTCTCTCCGCAGCTTGTAGCCCACGCCGACGCCCACGACGTTCGGCCGTGCCAGAAGTGCTTCCGTGTGCGCCTCCTTGGCGCGAATAACTTCCTCTTGGTCAGCCATGATCTCCTGCCTCCAACGACGCGGCCTAACTTCAGTATACGCCCGGAGACAAAGCGCCCGGCGACCTGTCGGTCCCCCGGCTGCGGACGAACGAGGTCAGCCTTTGTGGAGGGCCCGTCTACATGTGGATCGCCCGACCCCAGCGCCTTTCCATCCGCGGTGAAAGGGAACCGGCGGATTCCTGCAGTTGCGCCACGTTCCAGCGCGTGCATCTGGGGCGATCCAAACCCCGCGACCGGAGGCTTACTGCCCCTGGCCCGTGGCACTCTCTCAGGGTCTAGTGTCGGGTTTCGCAGGTTCGTAGAAGAACCTATTGCGCTTCTTCCCCGCTTGGGGCAGGCAGTAGTGGGCTCATCGGCCC
>CAZEMA010000153.1:0-4213 GCA_964513155.1 uncultured Anaerolineaceae bacterium | reverse complement strand
CCGTTCCGTTGCCGAACCGCAGGAGTGCTGCGGGTGCCGCTCGGTCTCGCGCGCGCAGGTAGGACAGTAGTACATCGCCTGAACGGTTGCCCCCAGGAGGCTATCGAAGAGCGTCCCGGCGAGGCCGCCAGCGAGAGCGGCGACGGCCAGCGGCCATCCGGCCCCAAGCAGCCCTCCCGTCAGGGAGATCAGGGCGGACCCCCCGACGGCCGCCAGCGTCCCCTCCAATGTCACCCCGCCGGAGGTTCCCGTTTCAACCTCCGCCCGAGTCGTGATCAACCGCGGCCGGTGTCGGGCCAGGACGCCCAGCTCGGTAGCCCAGGTGTCCGCGTTGACCGCCGCCAGCGCCCCAGCCACGCCAACGAGCCAGTGCGTCCGGCCGGTCAGGCCATAGAGTGCCGCCAGGACTGCGGCCAGGCCACCGTTGGCAAAGACTTGGCCGTAGTCCCGGCGCGAGCCTTTAGAGAAGGCGGCCGCGAAGGCCCGCTTGCGGCTGCCACCGAACCGCGAGAGGGCGCTGGAGGAGACAAAGAAGAGGATGAGAAGGATCCCAGGCACCAGCCCCCCGATGCCAAATGTGGCCGTCCCCACGAGGACCGCTCCCAGGGCACCGGAGGCTGAGAGGGAGCCCAGCGCGTACGCCAGGCCGGCAATGAGGACGGCCAGGCCTGCACCCACGAGTAGCGTGACGACGTTCACCCTTTCCTCCACCGCGGTCTGTGGATAACCCGGCCAGACACTGTGGAAAACCCGGCGTTGGCTGTGGAAAGGCGGCGGATGGGCATCATGGCGGGGCGGCGACCGGGGCGGCGGCGAGTAGTTGGAGCGCCGCTCCCCAAAGCAGAGCCCCCAGCAGGACCGCGGTCGTCCACAGAACGTAGCCTAGCCGCTGGTCGGCCTCCCGCCGGAAAAGCCAGGCTCCGAGGGCCAGGTCTGCCAGCCACCCCAGGCCGCCGATGAAGGGCAGCAGCAGAAGCCGCCCGGGCGGCGCCAACGGTCCGGGATTGCCGTTGGGGTCGAAGCCAAAGGGCGCGCCAGAGGGCATCCCCGGGGCGCGGATGGCCAGGTAGGCCAGGAGCAGCAGGGGCAGCGCCAGGCCGGCGAGGATCAAGCCTCGCGCCAGCCGGTCGGCCCAAAGGCGGGAGAAGAGGAAGTCCGGTCTTTGCGAACGCTCAGGGATTCGCTCGAGCGAACCCAGGCGTACGGCGTCCCGGAAAGACTGGAGGAAGCCATCCGGATCGGGCGGAGAGATCGCCAGATGGCGGTCCCCGGCGCTGAGGACAATCAGGTTGGGGCCGAAGGAGGTGGCGAAGAACTCAACCAGGCCGATTCCCTCCGCCTTCCGCTGCCCGACCACACATCCGGGCCACCACAGGCTCCGTGCGGGGCGTAGGCCCAGCCCGAAGTCCGTCCCCCGTCTTGGACGGCCAATCGCCTCCAGAGGGATTCGTTCGGTGGCCAAGCCCCACGTCAGCCGAAACCCGTCGCGGTCCAGCCAGTAGTGGGAAGTCAGCAGGCCATACAGCCGGTAGGCAATGAGGGAAGCCAGCGGAACACAGGCCAGCGGCAACGCCACCCACAGGATGATCCAGGCCGAAACCATGGCCCGGCCCAGCTGGATCACCGAAAGGATGACGGTCCCCGCGAGCAGGGCCAAGAAGAGGAAACCCAGGAGCAACCCAAGGCCGCGACGAGGAGTGAAAGTCATCTGAGTCGAAAGCGGGGGCACTGGTGGGCGGCGCCCCCGCCGATCCTCAACTCATTGCAGAACGTCAGCCCGCGGTCGCCAGCTCGGGGACGTAGACTGGCTCGTTCCAGCGGCGGTAGCGGGCAAGCTTGCCCCGCACCATATCGTCATACAGGCAGCGGAGCCGCGCCGCAATCGGGCCCATCTTGCCCGTGCCAACCGGGCGGTGGTCAACCATGGTCACCACGGTGATCGCCGCCGCCGTCCCGGTCAGGAACAGCTCCTCGCACAGGTAGACCTCGGTGCGATCGATCAGCCGCTCCACGACCTGGAGTCCCAGCTCCTCCCGCGCCAGGTCCATCACGGTCCGGCGGGTGATACCCTCCAGGATGTTCTCGGTGATCGGGGGAGTGATCAGCACGCCGTCCCGAATCATGAACACGTTCTCGGCGCTGCCCTCGGAGAGATGGCCTTCCCGGGTGAGGACCAGGGCTTCATCGAAGCCGCTGCGCATGGCGTCGGTCTTGATGAAGGCCGAGTTGACATAGGATCCGGTGATCTTGCCGCGGGCAGGGATGGTGTTGTCGTCGATGCGGCGCCAGGAAGAGAAGGTCACGTGGGCCTGCTCATCCGCTTCGACATACCGGGTGAACGGCACGGCGAAGATGGTCAGCGCGTCGTGGAGGTCGTGCAGACGGACGCCGATGGTCTCGTCGGACTTGTAGGCCAGGGGCCGGATATAGCAGTCCTCGCGGTAGCCCTCGGCGCGCAGGACCTCCAGGGTCAGATCCCGCAGGTCCTCCGGCGTGAGGCCGAGGTCCATACACAGCAGTTTGGCGGAGTTGAGAAAGCGGCGGTAGTGGTCAAGGGGACGAAAGACGTAGAGCTGCTCTTCTTCTGCGTTCCAGTAAGCGCGCACACCTCCAAAAGCACCCGTCCCGTAGTTGAGGCCGTGGGTCATCACGCCCACCTTAGCTTCGGAGTAGGGGACAAGTTTGCCCCCAAAGTACGCGTACTTGGGCAGGGTCACTGTGGGTTCCCTCCTTTTCCAGGCTACGGGGGTTAAGGAGGCCCGCCATCAGGGGTGTGCGGCGGGCCCGACATAGACCCATTATAGAGGTTGCCGCCGCCGCTGACAAGACACAAACGGCCTACGGCAACCAGACCATTGTCCCCCGCCCGCCTTCGGGGCTCACGCCTCGCGGAACTCGCCCTCCACGACGTCGCCTTGCTCACCCGACGGGCCGCCTTCCGTAGCAGGACCGGCGCCCGTCTCCGGGCCCGCAGGGCCCTTTTGGGCATACATCTGCTGGCTCAGCGCGTGCGAGGCCTGCTGCACCTCCTCGGTCAGGCGCCGAATCCGGTTGATATCATCGCTCTTGAGCGCTTCGCGTAGAGTCTTGATGCTGTTCCCGATCTTCTCCCGGTCCCCGGCCGGCACCTTGTCGCCCAGCTCGCGCAAGCCCTTCTCCGCCTGGTAGGCCAGGCTGTCGCCCTGGTTCCGGGCATCGGCCAGCTCCCGTCGCTGGCGGTCTTCGCTCTCGTGGCCCTTGGCCTCCTCGACCATGCGTTCGACCTCGGTCTTGGAGAGGTTGGTCGAGGCTGTGATCGTCACCCGTTGTTCCTTGCCCGTGGCCCGGTCCTTGGCATTCACATTGAGGATGCCGTTGCGATCGATGTCAAAGGTCACCTCGATCTGCGGCAGGCCACGCGGGGCCAGCGGGATGCCCTCCAGCCGGAACCGGCCCAGAGTCATGTTGTCGCCCGCCATCGGCCGCTCGCCTTGGAGCACGTGGATATCGACGGCGGTCTGGTTGTCATCGGCGGTTGAGAAGACCTCGCTCTTGCGGATGGGGATGTTGGTGTTGCGTTCGATGAGCACCGTCATCACGCCGCCAAGCGTCTCGACGCCGAGCGAGAGAGGGGTGACATCGACCAGGACGACGTCCTTGACGTCGCCGGCCATGATCCCGGCCTGGATGGCAGCCCCGACCGCCACCACCTCGTCCGGGTTGACGCCCTTGTTGGGCTCCTTGCCCGTGAGCGAGCGCACCAAGTCCTGGACCATCGGCATGCGCGTGGCGCCGCCCACCAGGACCACCTCATTCAATTCGGAGGTCGACATCTTACCGTCTCGCAAGACCGCGTCGAACGGCTTGCGGACGCGTGCCAACAGGTCTTCTGTGACCTGCTCGAACTTGGCCCGGGTGAGCTTCAGTTGCATGTGCTTCGGCCCGGAGGCGTCGGCAGTGATGAAGGGCAGGTTGAGCTCCGTCTCGGTCACTGTCGAGAGCTCGATCTTGGCCTTCTCGGCCGCCTCTCGCAGCCGCTGCAGCGCCTGACGGTCCTGCCGCAGGTCGATGCCCTGGTCCTTCTGGAACTCGTCGGCCGCCCAGTTGACGATGCGCTGATCCCAGTCGTCGCCGCCAAGATGGGTGTCTCCGTTGGTGGCCTTGACCTCCACCAACCCATCGCCGACCTCGAGCAGGCTGACATCGAACGTGCCGCCGCCCAGGTCGAAGACCA
>CAZEMA010000152.1:0-4304 GCA_964513155.1 uncultured Anaerolineaceae bacterium | reverse complement strand
GTCTCTGGGGCCGCAACCTCGCCGCTCAGATCGTACGGAAGCGCGCCGGTGATGCTCACCGGCACGATCTCCCCGATGGGCACTTCCCCCTGGACGATGACCAGCCCGTCAATCTCGGGCGCGTCCCGGTAGGAGCGCCCCAGCGACAGGCCATCCCCCTGCCCCTCGACAAGAACATCCAGCGCCTGGCCGACGAAAGCCTGGTTGTTTTCCAGCGATATCTGCTGCTGCAACGCCATCAATCGCCCCCGCCGCTCCTCCTTGACCTCAGCGGGGACCTGATCACCCAGCGACTCACTGGGAGTTCCGGGCTCGAAGGAGAATGGAAACACGCCGACCCTGTCAAAGCGAAGTGCGGTGACGAGATCGAGCAGCGCCTGGAACTCCGCCTCGGTCTCACCCGGGTAGCCCACGATGAAGGTCGTCCGCAGCGCCAGGCCGGGCATGGCCGAGCGCAGCTTCTCCACCGTGCGGTAGACCCAGTCGACATCCGTCGGCCGACGCATCCGCCGCAAGACGGAGGGGTCGGCATGCTGTAAAGGAATATCCAGGTAGGGCAGGATCTGCGGGTGGCGGGCCATGGTCTCGATCAGCCGCTCCGTCACGTACCCCGGGTAGGCGTAGAGGATCCGGACCCAATCGATGCCCGGGGCGGCCTGGACCAACGCCTCCAGCAGAGTCGCCAGGCCGTCCTTGATCCCCAGGTCGTGGCCATAGTCGGTGGTATCCTGGGCGATGAGCACCAGCTCGTGAACACCCTGGTTCTGCAAGCGGCGGGCCTCCTCGAGGATGGCGGGCATAGGACGGCTGACCGCCGTGCCTTTGATCAACGGGATGGCGCAGAAAGCGCACGGGCGTCGGCAGCCATCCGCGATCTTGAGATAGGCACTGGCGCCCTGGATGGCCGATCTGGGGATCCCCGGTTCCTCCGGTCCGATCGTCGGGGCCTCCGGAAGGTGATAGATCGGCTGCGGCCGGCCCCTCTGCCGGACGGCCTCGACGACCTGGACAACATCCATCCAGCGTCGAGTGCCCAGCAGGCCATCGATGCCGGGGACCTCTTTGGCGACTTCGGCGCCGTAGCGCTGTGTCAGGCAGCCGGCGGCGATCAGCAGCTGTCCCGGCCGCTTGTCCTGCACCAGGGCGCGCAACGTCGCCAGGGATTCCTCGCGTGCCGGGCCGATGAACCCGCAGGTGTTGACGATCAGCACATCGGCGCGTGTGGGATCCCTGGAGTACCTATGCCCAGCCTGGCCGAGCAGGTACCCCATCGATTCAGAGTCGACGGTGTTCTTGGCACAACCAAGGGAGATGATGTGAAAACGGGGCGCGCCCACCACTATTGTCCAGACGTCGGCCGGAGCGTCGAGGTTGCGATGGGGGTTCTGGTCACCCGGGGGGTGGCAGTGGCGGTCCGGGTTTGGGAGGGGGTCGGGGTGATCGCACCGGCCAGGGTCCACAATCGGGTGACCACCTCGCCGAAACCGCCCAGCGTCCCCTCCTCCTGGCCATTGTAGAAGACCCGCAGGCCGGCCCCATTGCCCGTGGCCACCTCGATCACGTTCCGCGCCTGGTATTCAAGGAGCGCACCCGGCAGCACGCGCCCTCGGTAGACCTCCGCTCCATCAACCATGACCCGGACCCAGGCGCTCTGCTCCGCCAGAAGACGGACGTTCACCGCGCCGGCAGGGACATTCAGGCTGGGCAGCGGGGTGGGGACGGGTGTATCCCCGGCGGCGACGACCGGGACGGTCCCCGAGGCAACCTCCATCATGGCCACCGTGGCGGTCTGCGAGGCAGTGGCGCTCAGGATGAGGAAGCCAGCCTCGGCCTGGGAAGACTGAGCCCTCTCCCGAAGAGCGGCCATCACCCGTCCCAACCCCCAGACCAGGACGACGATCACGGCCAGCGTTAGGCCGGCCGCCAGGAAGAAGTCGGCAGAGAGCCAGCGGGGACGGCGTGATTGGATGCGGACTGCAGGCCGGGTGATGGGCTCGGCGGGGGCAGGGGTGGGAAATAGTCGGGCGCGACGTTCCTGCAGAGTCTCGGCGTATTGCAGCAGCAAAGCATCTGCATCCAGGCCGAGGAACTCAGCGTAGTTCTTAAGGAAGCCTCGCGCCTGGACGGAGGAGGGGAGCGTCTCCAGCTCGCCCTTCTCGATGGCGGCCAGATGCCGAGCGCGGATATGCGTGTTGCGCTCGACCTCCTCCAGCGTCAGGCCAAGGCGTTCCCTTGCCTCGCGCAGGGTTCGGCCGATCTCCTTCATCCATCCACCGCGATACAGCCGACGGTCGGCGCCTGGCCTGGACCGCCCAGCAACCGGCCGCCAGAGGATATCGGCGGGCTACGCCGACTCGCTAGCCTCCGATTCGCCGGCCTCGGGAGCCTCGGCTTCCTTCTCCGCCTCGGCTTCCTCGGCCTCGAGCTCCGCCTCGAGCTCTTCAAACTCGCCGACCGAAGCCGCTTCGGCCGCGGCCTCAGCCACGGCATAGGCTGATTCGGGCGCCTCGCCTTCTCGGTGGACCAGGATGGTGATCTCTGGCACCAGATCGATGGTCAGGCGCACGTGGGCGGTGTGCACCCCGAGTGTCTTGATCGGCTGGCTGTCAATCGCTCGCCGGTCGATGGTGGCCCCGCTCTCCCGAAGGATGGCCTCGCCGATCATCGCGGTCGTGATGGAGCCATAGAGCTTGCCGGTCTCGCCCGCCTTGGCAGGGAACACCAGTTTTAACCCCTCCAGTCGCTGAGCGACGGAGCCGAACTCCAGGTTCATCCGTTCACGTTGCGAGGCGGCCGTGCGGCGGATGTAGTCCACCTGCTTGAGAGCGCCTGGGGTGGCAATCACCGCCAAGCCCTGCGGAAGCAGGTAGTTGCGGCCATAGCCGTCGGCGACCTTCTTGACGTCGCCGGCGCGGCCTAGCTTGTATACATCTTTGAGCAAGAGGACCTTCATGGGGATTCAAGCCCTTTCTGCAAAGTTAGAGCGCCGCGATCGGCGCTCGAGGGCGAAGGGTACAACGCCCAACGGGTTAGGATTGTACCAGAGGAGACCGGATCCGTCAAAGAGGCATTTGCCAGGAGCATCCCGCGAGCTCAGGCCCGCGGGATGCGGACAACCCTTCTTCACACCTTACGGCGGCGGGCCTTCCCTGGCAGCCGCTCCGCCGAGGACCCGCACCTTCTCCATCACGTACGCACCTTCCCCGTCCCGATAGTACCGCTCCAACCGGTCGATCTCCACATAGCCGTTCCGTTCGTACAGTTGCCGAGCCACGGAGTTCGAGAGGCGCAGGGTCAAGCGGACGCGCCGGGTGCCAAGTGCCTCCTCGCACGCCAGGAGCAGGCGGCGGCCGATGCCGAGACGGCGGAAGTCCGGGTGGACCCCGATCGAAGCGATCCACCCGAGATCTTCATGCCTCCGCAGGTCTCCGACGGCGAAGCCGACCACTGTCCCGTCCAGCTCCGCCTTCAAGTGGACGGTATCCGGGAAGGTCAGGGCCCCCAGGATGTCGATCCAGGGCCAGGCGTCCTTATCGAAGCAGGCCCTCTCCAAAGCCAGCACCTGGCGGTAATCCCGCCAGGTGGCCGGCAAGACGGAGACCCGCCCGCCGGAATTCGTTGGACCCATCGGGCAACCAGAGCTATTCGCTGCCCTTGCGGAAGTTCTCCAACATGCTGGTGAACTCCATCGGGAAGACGAACTTGGTCGCCGGGCCTGCGCCCATGGCCTTGAGCGTCTCAAAATACTGGAGCGTCATCGTCTTCTGGTCGATGGTGTGGGCGATGCTGAAGATCCGCTCCAGCGCGGCCGAGAAGCCTTCGGCCCGCAGCAACTGGGCCTGGCGCTCGCCCTCGGCCACCAGGATGTTGGCCTGCTTCTGGCCCTCGGCCTTGAGGATCGCCGCCTGCTTCTCGCCCTCGGCGACGTTGATCGCTGCCTCGCGGGTGCCCGTCGACTCGGTCACCACCGCGCGCCGGACGCGCTCCGCCGTCATCTGACGGTTCATCGCCTCCTGGACCTCGCGCGGCGGGATGATCTCGCGAATCTCGACGTTGGTCACCTTGACCCCCCAGCGCTCGGTGACCTCGTCTAGCTTGGTCCTCAAGGTTACGTTGATGTGCTCCCGCTGAGAGAGCACGTCGTCGAGCAGAATGCCGCCAATGACCGAGCGCAGGGTGGTGGTGGCCATACCCTGGGCGGCCGCCTCGAAGCTGCCCACCTGCAGCACGCTCGCCGCCGGATCGACCACCTTGTAGTACCACAGGAAGTCGATGGCGATGGGGGCGTTGTCCTTGGTGATCGA
>CAZEMA010000151.1:0-4322 GCA_964513155.1 uncultured Anaerolineaceae bacterium | reverse complement strand
AGAGGGCTGGGGTGAGGGCGAGTCGACGATGAGGGGCTCTCCCTCACCCTACCCTCTCCCGCTGGGAGAGGAAGGACGCGCGCCCTCTCCCGGAGGGAGAGGGTAGGAGTGAGGGCGAGTCCATCGCCCGGACAACTCCTCGCAGACCGACTCGGCCGTCGCGCGGGATGCAATGCTGCCTCGCCTCCCAGAATGCGCGAAAATGGGTCCGCCGTGCCAGGAGGCCTGCCCGCCGGGGCTCGGGCACTCCACGCGGCAGAACGCCGAGGCGCCTATAATATGTCCCGAGGCAGCGAAACCGTGAGCCAAGAGACCCGCATCCTGGGCATCGAAACATCCTGCGACGAGACCGCGGCCGCGGTGGTCGAAGACGGGCGGCGCATCGTAGCCAGCGTCGTGGCCTCGCAGGCCTCGCATCACGCGAGCTACGGCGGGGTGTTCCCCGAGCTGGCCTCGCGCATGCATGTCGAGGCGATATCCTCGGTCGTCTCCCAGGCGCTCAGTCAGAGCCACGTCGGTCTGGAGGCGATCGACGCCATCGCCGTCACCCGCGGGCCTGGGCTGTCCGGATCCCTGGTCGTCGGCTTGAACATGGCCAAGGGTATGGCCCTCGGCTCGGGCCTCCCGCTCATCGGCGTCAACCACCTCGAAGCGCATCTGTATTCGATCTGGCTGGTGGAGAACGAGCCGGAGCCGGTCTTCCCACTGCTGGCGCTGATCGTCTCCGGAGGTCACACGGAGCTCGTGTTGATGCGCGACCATCGGGTCTACGAGCGGCTCGGCGGGACGCTCGATGACGCGGCTGGCGAAGCCTTTGACAAAGTGGCCCGCCTGCTGGGGCTATCCTATCCCGGTGGGCCCGCCATCGAGCAGGCCGCCAGCGGTGGGGATCCTGTGGCTTTCCGCTTCCCGCGCGCCTGGCTCGAGGGCACCTGGGATTTCTCCTTCAGCGGACTCAAGACCGCCGTCTTGCGCGAGGTCCGGAGCCGGCAGCCGGATTTGCGGGCGGCCGTTGAGGTTCCTCGGCCGGGGCTTCCGATCGCCGATTTGGCCGCCTCGTTCCAGGCGGCGGCCGTCGATGTGCTGGTTGGCAAGACGCTGGCGGCCGCGCAGCAACTGGGGGCGAAGGAAGTCCTGGTCGCCGGCGGCGTGTCGGCCAGCCGCGCCCTCCGGCAGGCCTTCCAGGCCCGCGCCAAACTCCCCGTACGCGTCCCCCCTCTCTCCCTGTGCACCGACAACGCTGCTATGACAGCTGCCGTCGGCCACGTCCGCTTCCTCGCCGGCCAGCGCGACGCCCTCGACATCGACGTACTGCCCACCTGGCCGCTGGCGAGCTGAACTCGGCCGAAGAGGCGCCTGGGCCCCAATCGCCTCTGCCCCCTCTGCGGTGTGAGGGTCGAACGGCCGGTGCCCTCGGCAGCTGCAGTGGGGGATCGCATGGATGCGCATGTCCGTCGCAGGTGCTGGGCGAGGCATACGAGGGCGGGATCGGTGAAGTCAACTGGCGGTCGCCGCTCGATCCGTCTTCTCGGCTGCAACTACTCCGGCCCAGGCGGATACTTCGTCACGATCTGCACCCGCCAGAGGAAGTGTCTGTTAGAGGACGAACGGATCCGATGCATCGTCGAGGCCGGTTGGCGGGCTATCCCGACACACTTTCTGCGCATCGACCTGGATGAATGGGTGATCATGCCAAACCACATCCACGGGATCCTTCTGATCAGCAGGGGCGAAGCATTCGCCGCCAACGCGGGGATTCACCCCTCAGCACCTTTGGCGAAGGCTTCGCCCCTACGGCGGGCCTGCGGAACCCAGAGGGGTTCGTTGGGGGCCGTTATCCAGAACTTCAAGTCGGTCACGACCCGACGCATCCATCAAGCGCGCCTTGTCACCGGCCTCCCTATCTGGCAACGGAACTACTACGAGCACGTCATCCGCGATGACAGGGACCTCCTTCGGGTTCGCCGATACATCGCCGACAATCCACTCGCCTGGGACCTGGATGAAGAGAACCCGCACCGGATCACGTAGGGGCGAAGCATTAGCCGAGACCTCCGAGGGGCGAGGCCCTCGCTGTCGGCGAATGCTTCGCCCCTACCCCCTCACGACCTCCGCCCCGTCCGTTGCCTGGCAGACATACACTCGAGGCTCCAGCCCCGTTGCCCGCCGGTAGGTAGGGGCGACGTAATCGACGAACGCCGGGGAGGCCTCGGCCCGGACCAGCGCCACAGCGCAGCCGCCGAAGCCAGCGCCGGTCATCCTCGCCCCGTAACAAGCCTCATGTTTCATAGCGCATTCGACAATCGCGTCCAGCTCCGGGCTCGAAACCTCAAAGTCCTGTTTCAGGCTGGCGTGGCTGGCGTTCATGAGACGGCCCATCGCGGCCGCGTCTCCTCGCCGCATCGCCTCCGCCGCCTCGAGGGTCCGCTCATTTTCCGTCACAACGTGGCGGGCGCGCCGGAGCGTGACCTCATACAATCCCGCTGCCCTGGCCTCGAGGTCGGCCCGGCTCACGTCGCGCAGTGCCGTCACACCGAAGAAGCGCGCCGCAGCCTCGGTTTGCGCCCGCCGCTGGTTGTAGGCCGAATCCGCCAGCCCCCGCCGCGTGGCTGTGTCCATCACCACGACCACTGTCCCGGCTGGCAGAGGAACATCCTGCGTCGCCAGGCTTCGACAGTCGATCAGCAAGGCATGACCCGCCTGCCCAGCCGCTGAGACCATCTGGTCCATGATCCCGCAGCGCACCCCCACCCACTCGTTCTCTGCCTTCTGGGCGAGCTTGGCCATCGCCCTCGGATCCCAGACCAGCCCAGAAACCGAGGCGAACGCGCGGGCGGTCGCCAGTTCCAGCGCGGCCGAGGAGGACAGCCCGGCGCCGATCGGGACGTCGCCGGCGAACACCCCTTCCCAGCCCTTCAGGGCATAGCCTGCATCCTGCAACGCCCACGCCACCCCCTTGAGATACTCCGCCCACGGGGGACCTCCGCGGGCCAGGTGGCCCAGCGCAAACTCGTCGGTGTGGTCGTAGTCACAGGAATGGGCACGCACCTGGTCCGAATGGGTCGGCCGGAGGGCCATCCAGACCGCCCGGTCGATGGCCATCGGCAGCACAAAACCCTCGCTGTAGTCGGTGTGCTCACCGATCAGGTTCACCCGGCCGGGGGCGCGCACGACGAATGAGGGCTCAGCCCCAAATCGGTCCTTGAACGCAAGGACCACTCGGCTCTGCGTCGTCATGAATCCCCCCGATCGGTCCCGTCGGAGCCGGTGTCCGCCGAGACCCCCCGTTTGGCCTTGTAGTGCACCTCTGGCAAGGCTCTCAGGCGTTCCGCGGCCAGCTCGGGGGTCAGGTCTCGCTGCGGCTCGCCCAACATCTCATAGCCGACCATGAACTTCTTGACCTTCGCCGAGCGCAGCAGCGGCGGATAGAAATGTGCGTGCAGCTGCCAGTGCGGGTACCCGGCCCCGTCCGTGGGCGCCCCATGCCATCCCATCGAATAGGGGAACGAGGTCTCAAAGAGGTTGTCGTAGCGGGTCAGCAGCCGCTTGAGCATGCGTGCCAGGCTCTCCCGTTCGGGGGCTTTCAGGTCCGGCAGCCGTAGCACGTGGCGGCGTGGGAGGACCAGGGTCTCAAACGGCCAGACTGCCCAGTAGGGGACCACGACCAGCCAATCGTCATCTGCAAGCACGACGCGCTCGCCCTGCGCCTCTTCCAGCGCAGTGTAGGCCATCAGCAGGACCTCGCCGGCCGCCTCAAGGTGGGCGCGCTGGGCCTGCTCCTCCTTCGCCGGCTCGTTCGGCAGTGCCGACCCCGCCCAGACCTGCCCGTGGGGGTGCGGGTTCGAGCAACCCATGATCTCCCCCTTGTTCTCGAAGACCTGCACCCAGCGGTACTGTTGACCTAGCTCGGCCACCTGCTCCGCCCAGACGTCGACCACGCCGCGGATTTCCCCTTCCGTCATCTCCGGCAGCGTCAGATCGTGGCGCGGCGAGAAGCACACGACTCGGCAAGTCCCCGGCTCGGTCTCCGCCTGGAGGAGCGGTTCTCGTCCTGATCCCGCCTGGGGAGTCTCGGGCAGGAGGGCGGCGAAGTCGTTGGTGAAGACAAAGGTGCCTGTGTATTGTGGATTGCGCGCCTCGCCCGCCCGCGCATTGCCAGGACACAGGTAGCACTGGGGGTCGTATGCCGGCCTGGTCTCGGGCGCAGAGGCCTCGAACTGCCCCAACCATGGGCGGCGCATCCGCTGTGGCGAGACCAAGACCCACGCTCCCGTCAGCGGGTTGAGGCGGCGATGGGGGTGGATTCGGGGGTCAAAGGACAT
>CAZEMA010000150.1:1245-4332 GCA_964513155.1 uncultured Anaerolineaceae bacterium | reverse complement strand
GCGATCCGGCTGGGTCGGACCGTCGGCGATGGTGCTCTCCTTGATCGGGGTTCTCTACTTGGGGCTCAAGGAGCGCGTCGTCATCCCCCGCATCGGCTATGCGGAGTTCCGCAGCGACCCGCGTCGGGAGGCCCTGGTCAGGGTCATGTACCCGGTGGTCATATGCGCCTTCATGTTGCTGGTGCTCCTGGTAGGGGATCTCCCCCCGGGCGAGGTCCCTGTCGCCCCCGTGTGGCTGCCGTCACGCCAATGGCCGGGCCTGAGGTTGTGGATGGCGGACAAGGGCGCGCTGGTCTTCGGGATTGCCACCCTGGTCGTCCTGGGCCTGATCGGGTTGGGGACCGGCCTGCGGCGGATGTGGGTCTACGCCGGTCTCGGCTTTGTGTTCGGGGTGGCAGGGCAACTCGCCGGTTGGCAGACCGATGTGCCGGCGCTGGCCTTGGGCGGCACCGTCCTAATGGTCGGGGCCGTCGTCTTCGTGCGATTCCTGCGCAGCCATCCCAGCCGGACCGGCGACGGCCCCGCAGCCGATGGGGGGACCGATCATGCCGCCTGAGGGCATCGTTCCCAGAGACCTGAGGCCGATCGCCGACATCGACGCCAATCTGCATGCGCCGGCCCGGCTGCGGATCCTGGCCGTCCTGTGCGTCGTCGATCGCGCCGACTTCACCTTCCTCTTGCAGCAGACCGGCCTGACGCGCGGGAACCTGGCTACCCACCTGGCTAGGCTGGAGGGAAGCGGCTACGTGAAGATCAAGAAGGTGTTCGCCGACCGAAAGCCTCGCACCCTGATCTGGCTGAGCGCCAGAGGGCGGAGCGCCATCCAGGACTACCGGGAATCGATGCGCCAGGTGATCGAGGAACTGCTTCGGTGAGTCACCTCTCTCCGACTTCGGAAGTCCCTGGGACTTCCGAAGTCGGAGAGAGAGGCGTCGGGGGAAGGAGGGATCATGCAGCCTGAGCGGATCAAGGTGGTGGCAAGAGTCGAGAGGCTCCCCGGTGAGGGCGCCCTCGAAGTCTTTGCCGTGGCATCGGCCATGGAAGCCCAGGGGCGGGATATTGTCCACTTGGAGATTGGCGAGCCGGATTCTCCTACTCCATCCCACATCGTACGTGCGGCAATACAGGCCCTCGAGGACGGCCAGACGTGTTACACGCCGGCTCCCGGTATCCCCGAGTTGCGAGAAGCGATTGCCCGGGACATATCCAGCAGGCGGCAAATCGATGTGGACTCCAGCCAGGTGGTAGTCACCACTGGCTCAAAGATCATCGCCTTCTACACCATGCTCGCCTTGCTCGAGCCAGGGGATGAGGTGATCTACCCCAATCCGGGGTTTCCAGTCTACGAGGCAATGATCGAGTTCACTGGAGCAACCCCGGTGCCTATCCGGCTGGATGAGGCTAGTGGATTCAGGATGAGCCTGGATGACATCCGGCGCAAGGTCTCGAATCGCACCAAGCTCATCGTGCTCAACTCGCCTCAGAATCCTACCGGAGCCGTCCTGGAGAGGGGCGATCTGGAAGAGATCGCTGGCATTGCGCGCCAGAGCGGCATCTACGTCCTTTCTGACGAGATCTACAACCGGCTCCAATACGAAGGTCGGTTTGTCAGCCTCGCGGCCTTGCCCGGCATGAAGGAACGGACCATCATCCTGGACGGCTTCTCCAAGACGTATGCCATGACCGGCTGGCGATTGGGATATGGCGTGATGCCCGAAGAACTCGCTGCGCACATCACCAAGTTGATCATCAACAGCAACTCCTGCACTTGCACCTTTGTGCAGAGGGCAGGGGTGGAAGCACTGAGAGGCCCTCAAGACGTGGTCGACAAGATGGTTGAGTCCTATCGAAGACGCCGCGACCTCATCGTCAAGAGCCTGAACGCCATCCCCGGCATGTCCTGCGCCTGTCCCAGAGGTGCGTTCTATGCGTTCCCCAACATCCGCGCCTTCGGCAAGAAAGCAAAGGATCTCGCCGATTACCTTCTGCTTGAAGCAGGAGTGGCCACTCTTCCCGGAACAGCATTCGGTGAGTGGGGGGAAGGGTATCTTCGCCTGAGCTATGCCAACTCCGATGAGAACATCCAGCGCGCTGTGGAGCGGATTGCAGCCGCGTTGAGCCGACTGTAGGCCAGGTGCTGTCGTTTCAGAGGGGGATTGGGCAGAGCGACGAGGATGAGACCCACCACCCGACCTTGCGGCCAGCCGCCTTTGCCACCGAGGTGCAATGCCGCTACACCCATGGCGGGACGACGCCGGATGTCCGCAATGTGCCGCTATGCCTCTCGCGGCCTGCCGGCGCGGCCTGGGTGGGACCGCCCCGGGGCCGCGCGGGATGGCCCGGGCCGGGGCTAGGCCCGCGCAATCGGTGATTGCCAGCTAGGGGGTTGCGTTGCCACGGGGATTGCGCTAACCTGAAAGTGGACCTGAGGTTGATCTACCCCATCTTCAGGTCGATTGCCTGAGACCGCACCCGAAGGCGACCACGACAGAGGAGACTGAACATGCGGCCCGGTTTGACACTGACCCTCGTGCTGGCAGCGCTGCTCGCTGGTTGTGGAGGCAGCGCCGGCACCCCCACCACGACGACCGGAGCGCCGACTTCGATTGCCACCGAAGTACCGACCGCCACCCCGACCGAAGCAAAGCCCACCCCCACGACCGAAGCTCAGGCCGCCACTGCCCTCCCGGCGGGCACCGTGTCCTTCTCCGGCGATGGCGCCTTCACCTCAGAGCTTTTTTCCCTTCCCGGGCCATCCAACCGCTACATCGTGGAGGCCACCGCCGGTCGGGTCGGGGACAGCTCGTGCATGATGGTTGTCAGGATCGAGGAAATCGGCCCGTTCGGCGAGTTCGGCGCGATGGATGTCTACTGGTGGTTGACCTATACCTACGAGAGCGGGCCAAGCACGGAGACGCACACACAGGAGCTGACCCTCTTTTCTTCCTCGGACCAGTTCCGGCTGGTGACCGAGCCCCAAGAGGGCGTCGCCGACTGCACGTGGACCGTGACCCTGCGACCAAACTGACACCCCTCCTCCGCACCGATTATCGAGGGTCTGCCCGGGGTGCGGCGATGCCCCTGAGA
>CAZEMA010000150.1:0-1145 GCA_964513155.1 uncultured Anaerolineaceae bacterium | reverse complement strand
TGCGGTCGGCCGCGGACCTGCTGAGCTCGATAGACCTCGCCCGCGTGCGCCAGTGAGCCGATGATCGGGGCGGCGGCTGGCTATGCCTCGACCGCAGCAAGAACCACACCCGCCGCGGGTGCGACATGGGAGACGGCGGCAACCGGGCGAAGGCCCGGAGGAACCGCGAGAAGCGGACGATGGACGGCAGACCAAAGACCACGGACCATGGACCATAGACCATCGATCACATAGGCTGGCCATCGTCCATCGTCCGTGGTCTATGGTCCGAACGTTCCGGAGGGGAGACACCATGACTGAGACCGCCGCACGCGTGATGCGCTTCGCCGAGGAGCAACGCTGGCGCGCCCGGATCGTGCCGATCGAGCATCTGCCAGATGTCAAGCAGGCGATTGTGGGCCGCCATGAAGACGCCCTCTTTGACGAGACGTTCTACCAGGAGCGACTTACCTGGTTTTCTTTCGAGCCGCCTGAGGAGCTGCCGGCGGCGCGGTCGATGATTGTCCTCGCGGTGCCGGTGCCGACATTCCGGACGCTCTTCCGCTGGAAAGGAAAAGACGTAGCCGGGATCATGCCGCCAACTTACGTCGCGTACGGGTCAACGACGCGCCGTATCCAGGCCTCGGTCGAGAGCTTCCTGGCCGAAGAAGGGTATGGAGCAGCCCCCACACGCCTGCCGCTCAAGACGCTCGCGGTCTCCAGCGGACTGGCCGACTACGGGCGGAACAATATCACCTACGTCTCGGGCATGGGCAGCTTCCACCAGCTGGTGGGATGCTATTCTGACCTGCCCCCCGCCGATGACCCCTGGCGCGAGCCGCAGAGGTTGGCCCGATGTGAGAAGTGCACAGCCTGCCTGCGCCAGTGCCCCACGGGGGCGATCGGCGAGGACCGCTTCCTACTGCATGCCGAGCGTTGTCTGGTCTACCATAACGAGCGTGCAGGTGATTTCCCGGCCTGGATCGACACTGCTTGGCACAACAGTCTGATGGGGTGCATGCTCTGCCAGCAAACCTGCCCGGAAGATAAGGCATTCGTGGGTTGGGTCGAGGACAAGTGCGGCTTCAGTGAGGAAGAGACCGCGCTTCTCCTGGCCGGGACGCCCGCCGATCGGTTGCCGCTGGACACGTTGGCCAAGCTGCAGG
>CAZEMA010000149.1:0-4360 GCA_964513155.1 uncultured Anaerolineaceae bacterium | reverse complement strand
TAGGGGTCAACGCTCTTCTGACCAGATAAGGGCCTGTCCCGCAACGGCCCTTACCCCAGGAACACGAGCAGCACGCCGGACAGCAGCCGAAGTCCTGCCGCCAGAAGCAGGGTGTTCTTAAGGCCCAGCCCTCCGGCGAGGATAGGACCGAGGAGCGAGCCGACAAGGATTCCGAGGTTGAGGCCCAGATTGTGCAGCGCCATATGGGCCGGCCGATCTCCTTCGGGCACACGCTCCATCAGCCGGTTGAGCAATCCCCCGTTCAGCAACCCCCATACCGCGCCACCAACAACGGATGCGATCCAGTAGAGCGAGGAATCCCGCGCCAGCCCAATCAGTAATGGATAGAGCCCGTAGGTCAACCCGCTGAGAACGAGCACGCCGCGGTGGCCGTAGCGGGCGCTCATCCGCCCCAGCCCAAGCGAGGCAAGCGTCATGGCGACGTAGAACAAGGCGTTGCCCACGCTGATGGCGCCGTCGGAGAGGTGCAGCTCTCGCACGATGAACAGCGGGAACAACGGAATGGGGATGAATTGAATAGTGTAGAAGAGCAGATAGGCCCCCAGGAAGGGGCCGAAGGGTCCGCGAAGCAGGTCGAGGCGCACGAGCTTGCCGCCTCCGGAGCGAGTCAGGAATCGCAATCCGGAGCCGGTGCGCACAGCATCGGCGAATCGAAGAAGGCCCGGACGGGCCGCTTCGTGTATGGGGCGGCCGACCCTTGGTGGAGGTTCACCCGGCGACCGCAATCGGCCCAGATGGAAGCTGCTCATGGCCGCGCCCAGCGCGCCCAGGGCAAAGACGACCTGATAGTTCAGGGGGAAGCGCAGCGTCTCCAGAAGCCAGCCGCAAAGGAGCGAGGTCAAGGTGAGGCTGATCGCCAGGATTGCGTTGCGCCGGCCGACAAGAAAGCCCCTCCAGTCCGGCGGGACCACGTCGGCGAACATGGCGTTGAAGGCTATCGCGAGCAGAGTGCCCGGGACGGACATGAGGATCGAGAGGGCGACAATCGCCCGGATCTCGTCAGCCGAGCCGAGGAGGAAGGGCAGGGGGATGAGCGCCAGGTAGGCGAGGCGGGTCCAGACGGACGAGACGAACGTCGCACGGATGAAAAGCTTCCCTTCGAGCCAGCGGCCGCTGGGAAGCGAGAAGAGCAGGTTGACCGCGGCAGGACCGGCGGTGAGCAGGCCCACCTCGAAGCTCGTTGCGCCCAGGTGCGCAGCATACACCGCCAGGAAGGCCACGGTGCTGCCTGCGAGGACACCGTACCACGCAACGTCGTAGTAGAGGTTTCGGAAGTTGGCCCGCAGGGTCTGGCCAGGGGGGAGCGTTGCTCGTGTTGACATCGTTTGACAGCTTGGGTTGAGGCGGCGCAATTATCGCGCACAGTCTGTCCGAAGAGAGAGGACCAGGCGGATGTCGCGAGCATGACGCCAGCCGGTGGAGAGTCTGTCGCTGCCATTTGCGACTGACCATGAACGGGATCCAGCGTTGGTGGCCGGAAAGGATATAATTGCGCCGCAGTTCACGAGGGGTTGGAGCCGATGTCAGACCATACGAAGCCTGTGGGTGCCACAAGGCCAAGCAGCCGAGGCGGGCGGGGCCCTTTCCCTTGGCGCGCTCAGCCTGAGCAGCCGCGGCGGCCGACGGAAGCTCCGGAACCCGAGCAACCGCGACCCCCGAGTGGATCCGCGCCTCGCAGTCCCGGGGGGCGTCCCTCAGGGTGGGTGATCGCGGTGCTGGCCGTAGCCTTTGCGCTGGCAACGGGAGTGCTCAGCTATCTGGTCTTCGTGACCGTCCGCGATATGACTGCCTCGTGGATCGGCACAGGGCTCAACCCGTTCCAAGGGGGAGGCGGCGGGCAGCCATCGGCCGGGACGCCCGTGCCGGGCTCCACGCCCCTGGCCACCTACCCGCCGGTCGAACCCCAGCCCTGGAGCGGCTACGAACGGGTGACCGTCCTGCTTATGGGGCTCGACTATCGGGATTGGGTGGCCGGCCAGGGAGCGCCCCGGACCGACTCGATGATGCTGGTGACCTTCGAGCCGCTAACCCACACGGCGGGGATGCTGTCCATCCCTCGCGACCTGTATGTGGAGATCCCTGGGTTCGGTTTCAATCGCATCAACACCGCCTATATGTTTGGTGAGGCCTACCGCATGCCCGGCGGCGGGCCTGCGCTCGCCGTGCAAGTGGTTGAGAATGTGACGGGCGTGCCAGTCCAGTTCTACGCGGTTGTCGACTTTCAGACCTTTGAGCGGCTGATCGACGAGATCGGCGGCATCGATGTGCTCGTCACCGAGCGGATCAAGATCTCGCCCATCGGCCGAGAGAGCATATGGCTGGATCCCAAGGCATACCACCTGGATGGGGCTGAGGCGCTGGCCTACGCTCGCGTACGCAAGGGGGCGGGGGACGACTTTGGGCGGGCCGGCAGGCAACAGCAGGTGGCGCTGGCGGTTATTGACCGTCTCTTGGATCCCGCCATTCTTGCGAGGCTGGTGGGCAGGGCGCCCGTGCTCTATCAGGAGCTGGCAGCCGGTATCCGCACCAATATGGCCCTGGACCAGATGATCGCGCTGGGATGGCTGGCTATCCAGACGCCGAGGGACAGTATTCGGTCTGGGGTGATCGGGCCTCCGGACATGGTCGGCTTTCATACGCTGCCCGACGGAGCAGCGATACTGCGCCAGGTGCCAGACCAGATCCGAATCCTGAGGGATCAGATCTTCAGCGACACGAGTGCCTTCGGGCCGTGGGCCGGTGGCCAGCCGACTCTCGTCCCAACACCCTGAGACCAGAGGGCGGCTGCCGAGGGTGCAGGCCCTTCTCTCGGAAGCCACCCCGGAATGAAAGGTGCTGGATTGGATCAGACGCAGCCGGTACGTGCCCCAGATGCCATTCCCCCAAAGCGGCGGGCAAGGCTAGCCCGGGTTCTGGTCACCCCTGTCTTGGCACTGGCTGCGGTGGCAGGTTCCGCCGTCGGCGGTTATCTGGTCGGGCAGGAGAGGGCGGTCGAGGCGCGAATAACCCGGATCGCGCAGGCGAACCAGGAGCAGTTCGATCTCGGTGTTGAGGATTTCCAGGCCGGCCGGTACGTGCTTGCGCGGCAGCGACTTGAGTACATCGTCTCTCTTGACCCCAGCTTTCCCGGCGCCGTCGAGCTTCTGGCTCAGGCTTTACAGGCCCTCAACGTCCCGACGGCGACACAAACCCCAACCCCCGTGCCCGCCACCCCAACGGCAACGCTCGATCTGAGTTCGCTGGATGGTCTGCTGGCGCAGGCGGAAGGGGCTTTTGGGGCAGGAGACTGGTCGGGGGCGCTCAACGCCCTTCTGGCCATGCGCGCCACGGATCCCGCGTACCGAGTCGAAGAGGTCGACGCCCTCATGGCGGCCAGCCTGCGGAACCGCGGACTGGACCGCATCTTCCAGGGGCAACTTGAGCAGGGGATCTACGATCTGAGCCTGGCAGAGCGGTTCGGCCCGCTCGATGCGCAGGCCACCGCCTGGAGGAACACGGCCGCCTTCTATTTGCTGGCCAACTCCTACATGGGCATCGACTGGGGACAAGCCGCCACGTACTTCGCACGGATCTGCAGCGGCGCTACCTGGGATTCCTGCTACAAGTACGCCGTTGCCGCGATGCACTACGGCGATATCCTTCTGGCCACCGGGGATCCATGCGGTGCCTCGGCGCAGTATCTCAATTCGCTCCTGACCTATGGCAACGCGGCACTGGAACCGACGGCGACGTGGGCGGGCGATCTCTGCCTGACGGCGACAGCCGGCACCCCAACGCCCACGGCGACGGCGACGCCGACGCTCGGGACGCCCCTGCCGGGCGACACCCCGACCGAAACCCCGACACCGGCCGAAACCCCGACACCGACCGAGACGGCCACGCCCACCGGCGGCTAGCTCGGAAACCACGTTGGCGTTCACACGCAAGCGAGGCGTCTGGCTTCGATTCGCGCGGCGTATGCCGAGGGATTCGCCGGTGCCTTCGCAATGAGCTGGCGGTCTCGGCGCGCGTGCAGAGCGGGGCCTTGGCCTGAGAAGCGGCAGGATGGGCAGTTGGGGCGCGAATGGGAGGTGCGATCTGGGCTAGCGCCCGCGCGATGTCGGGTCCAGCAGCTAGATCAGGCTGCGTATAGCCACGCCTGCGATGATCTCAAAGGAGACCTCTCGGAGCACGGTGGCGACGATCGGCCAGTATCCTTTCTTGAAGCGTGGGAGGACGGCTGTCGCCTCGGCTAGGTTGTCGCGGCCTGTCTCGTCCAACCAGGCCTCTGCCGTTGTCTGAGCCTCTTCCTGTCCAGGCTCGGCGGAGAGCTCGAGGGCGACCCAGTTCTCGAAGGAGG
>CAZEMA010000148.1:0-4385 GCA_964513155.1 uncultured Anaerolineaceae bacterium | reverse complement strand
AGCCTACGAAAAGCCAGCCGCTCCAGGTTCGCCACCGCCGGAGGGCTGGCAGGCGCGGAGATTATACTCCCGAAGCTCAGCTCTGTCAGCTTGCGGCCTCCTCAGGAATGGGTCTCTGCTCGCGGGAGCTTGGGCGCCGTCGTCTGCTGCTCCCGGAGCGTCTCCAAGCCAGCGTTGAGGCGGATCGGCGGACCTGAGGCGACGGGCGGCGACTCGCGAGCACCTTGTCACGTTCGAATGTCGGGGTGGGCTGCACCTCCTCTACGCCCGAGGGAACCAAGCTGCTCGAGGACATGAGCCGTGACACCATCCGCTGTGAGGCCGTCGGTGGCGACGTAGAGATCGCAGTGTTGACGGGCGTGGGCCAGACGCTTGAGCTCCTCGGCGTGCTCTTGTGGAAGCCAGGACAGCCTCCTCCGGCGTGTGCAGGTGTCGTAGGAGGCGTCCAGGTAGATAAGCAAGTCAGGCTTGGTCACGCGTCGCCACATGGAAGGGACGTAAGAGTGCTCTTGGGCGATCGCCCGGGCCTGCCATCCCTTCAGCCGCAGGCCGCGGGCGAGGGTGGACTTGCCGGCACCGCAAGGCCCGACGATGGCGATTCGCAGGGAAGAAGAGGGATCGCTCACGGCGCCTTCCAGGACGGGCGCGTCCCCGCAGGGGTCAGTCATCTGGGGGCGCCGCGCCTTGGTCCGCGTGGCTGCCGGATGCTCACCCGCCGTGGCCAGAACCGCCCGAGGCTCACCAGGCGGGGGAGCGGCTCTAGCAGGGTGATGAGAAGCCGCCTTGCCCGGAGAGGGAACCGTATGCGTGGTAGTTGGGGCATTGCCCCATCTACCACGTATGCGGATTCTTCCAGGAACCAGGGCTTCTTCATCAAGCTCCTACAGGGGCATGCGCACCGTGAGCCGCCGAGCGTCCCCGGGCTGACGGGGCAGGATTGCCGCCACGAGAACGCTGATGTCGTCCGTCGGACGTCCTGCATCGAGGTCTGCCGCTTCGGTCAACAATCGTTCTGCCCAGCGGTCCGGGTCGGGCGGACCTTGGACGAGCAGCTTCTCCAGCAATGCGGGCACATCCATGGGCTGTCCCTTCTTCTCCCCGGCATGAACCAGCCCGTCGGTGAAGACGACCGCGGCCAACCCGGCGGCCAAGGGGACTTCGGTGATCACGGGGCGGACGCCGCGGCGTGCGCCCACCGGCTCGGCTGGATCGTCGAGCGACAAGATCGCCCCTTCCCGGACCAGCAACACAGGGGCCGGGCTGTTGCGCGTGATCACCAGAGTCCGGCTATGCAGGTCGATGGAGAGGATGTTGAGCGTGGCCAGGACCTTGCCCGAGCGGTAGGTGAACAGGTAGTCCGAGGCGGCACGCGCTGCCGCGCCGTCCCGCACACCCTCCGCCAGCAGGGAAATCGCCTTGCGAGTGACTACGGACGAGATCGCCTTGGCCGGCTTGCCCGAGCTCTGGCCGTCCGCCAGGACGAACGATAGTCCCCCCGCCGGCCGTTCGACCATCTCCAGCGAGTCGCCGCTCTCAGGCGTGGCATACTTGCCGACCTTGGCGACTGCCACTTGAGCTTCCACGGGAACGATTCTACAATGCTGGGGAGACTGTGTCGAATCTGCAAGCGGATGGCAAGGTCCAACCACCCCAATCTAGGTTAGAGTAACCCTATACGGCGGGATCGTTGCTGAAGCGGCCTGATCCCGCAAGGGGCTGGGCATCTCGGAGGGCAGACGCTTGGGAGTACTCGGCAAGCCCGTTGACCTAGGCAGAGCGATTGAAGCCGCCGTCGCCGACGCCCGGCGCCTGGCCGATGTGCGGCCGGTGTCCGTTGTCGCCGAGTATCCGGCGCACCTGCCAACAGTCATTGGGGATCCAGACGAGCTGGCCAGGGTCGTCGGCAGCCTGATCGAGAGGGCCATCGAGGCCACGGGGCGGGGGGAGGTCAAAGTGCGTGCCGCCCTGCTATCGTTTGAGGGAGGGTCCCTCGAGAATCGGCAACCTTCCAGCGCGCCGCAAGCGCTCTCAGACCTCAAGCCGGGGGTGCTTGTCACCGTCTCCGGTGCCAGGAAAGCCCTGACTGACGACTCCGGGACGGCGGACGCCCCCCGGGCGACCCCATCTGCTGGACAAGCCCCTTTCGCTCCCACCATGCCTCTAGAGGCCTGCCGGGCGGCCGTGGAGGGCTACGGGGGCCTCCTGTGGGCGGATCCCCCCGATGGGGAGGCAAGCCGCTTCTCCTTCGCCTTGCCACTCCAGGCGGCCACACTCCAGGACGCTGACATCTCCTCTTTGCGCCAGATGGTCGAGTCGCGGCTCCCCGTCGCGCCAGGCGCGGCGCCGACCCTGCTGCTGGTAATGGACCAGCCTGAGATGGGGAACCTGCTGCTACGGGACCTGTCGGCTGCCGGCTACAGGGTGGTGTTGTCATACGACGGCGGCGAGGGAGTGGGGCTGGCCCGGAACGCCAACCCGGATGTGATCCTTCTCGACTTGATGATCCGCCAACCGCCTGCCTTCGACATCGCCTACCTGCTGAAGCAGGATCGGAGGACGCGCCACATCCCCGTCCTCTTTCTCACGTTCTTCGACCAGCCGGACGGCGAGGTGGCGATCCGCGCCGTCAACTACCTGGTGCGGCCTTCGGGCACCGGAGCGCTGGTGACCGCCATCAACGCCCTGCTGACCTCGGGCGTCAGCTCCTCGGCCCGGGTCCTCGTCGTCGAGCAGGACGCTGCCGTACGAGACATGATGGTCTTGATGATCCAGGAGACGGGCTACCGGGTGACGGTGGCTGCAGGAGCGGAAGAGGCGGTGGCGCTGGCAGAGCGGGTTCCCCTCGGCCTGATCCTGGTCAACGCCAGGCTCGCTCAGGAGCGGGACTTCTGGCTGTTGCGCACTCTGCGCCAGCTGTGTGCCGACGCCGGCATCTACGTCCTGGCCGGGCAGTTGAGCGAGGCCGAGGGGCGTGCCGCCGTTAGCCGGGGGGCCTCGGGCTACAGCGACACAGGTAAGCTGCCCGATCTTCTTGACCGCGTCCGAGACGGCTCCAAGGGCGAGTGAGCCGGCCCTCTCGACCCCGCACACCCGACCCCGCAACCGGTCCGGGCTTCGCCCCCTGACGTCCCGCAGCTCATTCCACCAAGACTGGCGACCCGTGCCCCCGGATGAGCAAGCTGTCAGGCTCACACACAGGCAGCGTCCACCGGTACAGCCACTTGGCTTCCTCGGTGGGCATGTTGACGCAGCCGTGGCTGTGTGGTCGGCCGAAGTCGTTGTGCCAATAGGTGCCGTGGAAGGCGACGCCTGTCAGGTGGAAGAACGACACCCAAGGTACACCGGGGAGTTCGTAAGCCTCGAGGTCGGAGGTGAGGTGGCCGTCGCCCATGTGCCTCACCGGCGTCTTGACCTCGATGTAGAACAACCCGCTGGGCGTGGTCGTCGGAATGCCATTCAGGGTAGGCTCACTGCTGGGGATGCCGCTGGAGATGCGGGTTCGTAGGACTAGACGATCGAGTTCGTAGGCCAGGAGTTCCTGACGCGGGAGCGAGACCTCGACCCGCTTGGCATGCGAGGGAACGTCGGGGGAGATCGGGGTGACCTCCTCGGGGGGGATGCGGCGCAGGTGCTCCGCACGCACGTGGTATCGAACCCGGAGCCGGTCATCCAGGATGCGGTACCATTGGCGCCCATCGGCTCCGGCGACGACCGCCTCCACCCAGGCGGTCGATTGGTAGTACAGGCGATATAGGGGATCGGATTCGGGGTCTGGATCCCGGTAGGAGCGGGTGACGGGGACGCTGACCTCGAACACCCCACCTCCCTGGGGGACGGCTGGCAGCGGCACCTGGGGGTTCCAGCGCACGAGCTGGATGTGGCCAGAGTGAAGATACCCGTCTGCAACCCAGTACCAGAGGGGATTATGGGACGGGCCGTCGTCGGAGGTCTCTCGGCTAAGCAGGGTGACCAACGTGTCCCGCGCGAGAATCTCCATTCGCCTGGAACGGAAGCTGGGCTCCTGGTACAGCCCGATCCAGCTGGCCGTGACGCGCCCAAGCCCCACCGGGTCAACCCCAGGGGTGGGGGGCAGCGGTGGCAAGGACAGGGCGCATAGGCCGATGCCGGCGGCCTTTAGGAAACCCCGTCTTGAAAGCTTGTCTGCCACATCCGCATTTTACCCGGTGGACTCAGCCCGGACAATAGGAAAGCCGAGATGGCGTTCCGTACCCGAGCGGAGCCGGCGTCTGCAAGCAGGGCCTTGGGAGGCAGAGACTTCTCCCCACGGAGAGCCCATGCTGAGCGGTGGACAGTCCAGTCTTCCCGACGTTCGGGGGCGGGCGGAGAGGCGACCGGCGGAAGGGAAGGGGACATGACCTCGGTGG
>CAZEMA010000147.1:1907-4400 GCA_964513155.1 uncultured Anaerolineaceae bacterium | reverse complement strand
TTCCTCGCCCGTTTCGCAGGCCAGCGCTTTCCTGTATAATCCGAGCCATGTCCGATCCGGACGAGCGTCTCGTCTCCCCCGATCCGCACCGCGACGACCCGACCGACTACACCCTCCGCCCGCGCCGGCTGGAGGAGATCATCGGCCAGGAACGCGTCAAGCAGAACCTGACCATCCTCATCCAGGCTGCCAAAGCCCGCGGCGAGGCGCTGGAGCACGTCTTGTTCTACGGCCCTCCGGGACTGGGCAAGACCACGCTGGCCCACGTCCTGGCCAACGAGATGGAGGTGGCCATCAAGATCACCTCCGGCCCGGCGGTCGAGCGCGCGGGTGACCTGGCCGCCATCCTGACGAATCTGCGGCCGAACGACGTCTTGTTCATCGACGAGATCCACCGCCTGGGCCGCGCTGTCGAGGAGATCCTCTACCCGGCTATGGAGGATTATGCCCTCGACCTTCTGATTGGCAAGGGGCCCAGCGCCCGCTCCATCCGTCTCCGGCTGCCCCGCTTCACCGTCGTCGGCGCCACCACCCGCCTGGCGCTGATGACCGCCCCCCTGCGGGCCCGCTTCGGGGCCGTCCATCGCCTCGACTTCTACGACCTGCCGGCCATGGAAGCCATCGTCCGGCGGGCCGCCGGCATGCTCGAAGTCTCCATCGATCCTTCGGGTGTCGATGAGATCGCCCGACGGGCCAGAGGCACGCCCCGGGTCGCCCTGCGGCTTCTGCGGCGAGTGCGCGACTTCGCCGAGGTGCGCGCCGACGGACGCATCACGCAACGAGTCGCTCGCCAAGCGCTGACGCTTCTTGACGTCGACGAGCTGGGTCTCGACGACGCCGACCGGCGCGTCCTGCGCACGGTGATCGAGAAGTTCGGCGGCGGCCCGGTCGGCCTGCAGACGATCGCGGCCTCGATCAGCGAGGAGCCCGACACGATCATGGACGTCGTCGAGCCCTACCTGCTTCAGCTCGGGTTCATCGATCGAACCCCCCAGGGGCGAGTGGCCACGCCCAGGGCGTATGAGCACCTCGGCCTTGCCGTGCCTGAGACCCCACAACCCCGCTTGCCCGAGATCTGAGCCTCGCCGCCATGCCCGACTTCTCCTCCTTCGCCCGCTGGTTGATCGTCATCGGCCTGGGTCTGGCCGCGTTCGGCGGGCTGCTCTGGCTGCTCGGCCGCACCGGGCTGCCTCTGGGCCGGCTTCCGGGCGACTTCCGCTTCCAGGCTGGCGGTCTGACCTGCATCCTCCCCCTGGCCACAGCGATCCTGCTCAGCATCATCCTGACCGTCCTGCTCAACTTGATCCTGCGCGGGCGCGGCAGGTAGACCGTGCGCACGGACGATTTCGACTACGACTTGCCCACCAGCTTCATCGCTCAGACTCCGGCGGAGCCGCGCGATTCCTCACGTCTGATGGTGCTGGACCGAGCGCAGGGCAGCCTGACCCACCGCCTCTTCCGCGACCTGCCCGACTTCCTGTCCTCTTCCGACGTCCTGGTCCTCAACCAGACCCGCGTCCTTCCGGCGCGCCTGCGCGCCCGCAAGCTGCCGACCGGCGGCAAGGCGGAGATCCTCCTGCTCAAACGGCTGGCGCCACAGACCTGGGAGGCTCTCGTCG
This sequence comes from uncultured Anaerolineaceae bacterium, assembly GCA_964513155.1. Lineage (GTDB taxonomy): Bacteria > Chloroflexota > Anaerolineae > Anaerolineales > E44-bin32 > DATEAV01. Next base: position 2,781 of record CAZEMA010000147.1, on the reverse strand, counting down.
GCGGCAAGGGCCTCGCGCCGGGGAGGCGCCTGGCAATCGAAGGTGGGCCGGCGGCTGTCCTTGTCGAGGACCTGGGCGGGGCGCGCCGCGTCGTTCGCTTCTCCGTGCCCATCTCGCCGGCCCTCGAACGCATCGGAGAGATGCCTCTGCCCCCCTACATCCACACGCCCCTGCGCCGTCCCGATCAGTACCAGACGGTCTTCGCCCAGGACCCCGGCTCGGCAGCCGCCCCCACCGCCGGCCTTCACTTCACGCCCGAACTGCTCAAGCGCATTGAAGGCCGTGGCGTCAAGATCGCCCGAGTCACGCTGCATATCGGATTAGACACCTTCGCGCCGGTCGTCGAGGAGGCCCCCGAGGCCCATGCGATCCACAGCGAGTGGTGCCAGGTGACGGCCGAGGCCGCAGCCTCGATCAACCAGGCCCGGGCCTCTGGCGGGCGGATCGTCGCCGTTGGCACGACAAGTGTCCGGACGCTCGAGACGGCTGCCTGCGCCGCTGGGCCGGGAGAGGCGGTGGGCACGTTCGAGGGACCGACCCACCTGTACGTCCTGCCCGGGTTCGAGTTCCGGGCGGTCGACGCGCTGGTGACCAACTTCCACCTGCCCCGCTCGACGCTTATCATGCTCGTCTCGGCGTTTGCCGGCCGGGAGCAGATCCTCTCGGCCTATGAGGTCGCCAAACGGGAGGAGTACCGCTTCTACTCCTTCGGCGACGCCATGCTCATCCTCTAGGGAACCACATCGCCGGCGAGATCGGTCGCCCGCCCAACCCCCGCTACGCCTTCCCCGAGACGAGGATTGGGTGGTGGGTCGCTCCAGGATGGGCCTCGCAGCGCAGCCGCCGCTCGGCCCATCCCCTCGCGCCAGAAGAG
>CAZEMA010000147.1:0-1807 GCA_964513155.1 uncultured Anaerolineaceae bacterium | reverse complement strand
GGCCAGCGGCGCCCACGCCCGAACGCCCAGCCCACCTGAGCGGCCAACCCCAGTTGACAGGCCGGGGTATGTGTGTGATACTCCCCCCGACGCTCAAGCGAGTGTCACTCCTTCGCTATCCTTTGAAAGGAGGAGGTGATGCCCATATGAGTACGAGTGGCAAGCATAGCGCTGCGGCATCCCTCCTCCAGACAGGGTGAGGATGCCGCAGCGCAGCGGAGAGCCGTCCAGCGGACGGCTCTTTGCATTCCCAGTCAAGTCACGCGCGAGCACTGAAGCGAACAGCCCCATGAAGAAGGGTGGATGGCGTCCTCCCCACAACAGCCGCGCTGCCAAGGAGGCACCTTCTTGCTCCCACCGCCGGAGGTTTGTCGAAGGTCGTCCGTCAGTCGCCCAGACAGATGCCCATGGCGCGGGCCGTGGCGACCGAATCTCCGTTCAAGTTCACTCGCTTGGGCGCCGCAAGGGCCTCTGCCAGACTGACGTCCACGACCTCTGTGCCTCGGAGAGAGACCATGCGGCCGAAGCCTCCCGCGACCGCGAGGCGGACTGCAGCCGCGCCGAAACGAGTGGCCAGCCAGCGGTCGAAAGCCGTAGGTGTTCCGCCCCTCTGCAGGTGCCCGAGCACTGTCACACGGGTCTCCACGCTGCAAGCCTTGGCGATGTGGCGGGCCACCAGATCACCCACTCCGCCCAGGCGGGCGAAGTAGATGGCGTCGCCGGCTCGGGCATACACGCGCTCGCCGCCTACCGGACAGGCGCCTTCGGAGACGGAGACGAGGCTGAAAGGCCGGCCGCCTCGCGACCGCTCCTCGACTTTGGCCATAAGGGCCTCCCAGCGAAACGCGATCTCAGGGATGAGAATGATGTCGGCGCCGCCCGCGATACCCGCTTCCAGGGCTATGAAGCCCGCATCATGGCCCATCAACTCCAAAGCCATCACCCGGTGGTGGGCTTCGGCAGTCGTATGAAGGCGGTCGAAGGCTTCGGTGGCGACGTTGACCGCCGTGTCGAAGCCGAACGTGACATCCGTGCCGCCCACGTCGTTGTCAATTGTCTTGGGGACGCCCACGATCGGACATCCCTTCTTGAATAGCTCCTGGCTGATACGAAGCGTGCCATCTCCGCCAACCACGATCAGAGCGTCCAGTCCCAGGACGCGGAAGCACTCCAAGACCCGGTCGGACACGTCCTCGATCGTCTCGGCGCCCTGTCGCACGACCTTGCGTGCGAATGGGTTTCCCCGGTTGGCTGTGCCGAGGATGGTCCCGCCGCGGGGAAGGATGCCTCGGACTGATTCAGGCGTCAGGGGCTCGTAACCGTCCGGGTCCACCAGGCCGTCGAAGCCGTCTCGGAAGCCAAGCACGTCGCAGCCGGGCACAACCTGAGCAGCCTTGACGGCCGCCCGGATGACGGCGTTCAGCCCCGGAGCGTCGCCGCCTCCAGTGAGGATTCCGAGTCGCATGTTGCAGCCTCCTAGGTATGGAAGCGGGGGGCGCCGCTCGATCACTTTCTCCCTACTCGAAGGGAATCATAGCACGGCCCGCGGAGAGGATGGTGGCTAGATGAAAGACCAGGGCTCTGGTTGGGGAGCAACGAGAGATGGCGGAGTAGCCGGAGCAGAAACACAAAGCCGGACGAGACGCCCGGCAGTGCCCCCACGGGGTTTCGAACCCCGGTTTTGGCCTTGAGAGGGCCGCGTCCTAGGCCGCCAGACGATGCGGGCGGACGCTGACGGCCATCCGCGCCTTCTTTGGCCCGGTCCCGGCCGTGTTCTTTGCCCTGCCCTGCCGCTCCTGTTCTTCCA
>CAZEMA010000146.1:0-4547 GCA_964513155.1 uncultured Anaerolineaceae bacterium | reverse complement strand
CGCCGTCATCGGCGGCCCGTGGATGGCCTGCGGGCGGGTAGCTCCGCCGCGGACGACGGGGGGACAAAGGGTGGCCATCGTCCGAGGGGGTTGAGGACGCGTGAAACCTCCGCCTGTCCCATATCTCCTGAACCCATACAGGACGTTGACACCCGGGCCGAGGCAGGCTATCCTCGCGACGAGCGTCCGGGCGGGTCCGGCGCGGCGGAGGCCTTCGAATCCCGTCAGGGCCGAGAGGCAGCAGCGGTAAGAAGGAACCTCCGGGTGCCGCCGGGTTGCCTGCCCGGCGCTTCTTCTTTCCTGCGGCGGCTATGTGCAAACGCGGGCAAACGCAAGCTTGGCACATGGCCGGCTGTTGCGGCGCGGTTCGATCCTGCCTCTCGCCCCTCTGGTATACTGGATGAGGCTATGGACCTGGCGGGTTGGTTCAGACGGAATCGCCAGATTTCCCTGCGAGCCGGCGTGGCTGTGTTGGCGCTTGCCGGATTGGCACTGGTCTACCTGGCCACCGGCATGCCGGTGAGACTGGTCGTCGACGGCCAGTCTGCGGACATCCGCACTCACGCCCGCACTGTCGGCGCGGCCCTGCACGATGCCGGCTGGGATCTGAGCCTCGAAGACCGTGTCGGGCCCCCCCGTGAGTCGCGCGTTGCCGCGGGAATGACGATCCGGCTGGATCACGCCTACCCGGTCGTCGTCGAGGTCAATGGGGAGAGCTCGATAGTGGTCACCCCGGAGACCATCCCTGCCAACATCCTGGGGGCAGCAGGCGTGGCTCTCTTTCCCGGCGACGAAGTCTGGGTGGACGGCTTGCGCATAGCCGATCCGGGGCGGGACCTGGGAGATAGTCCCGCCCGTGTTCGCCTGTCGTCTGGCTCTCCCATCAGGCTTAGCCAGGACGGGACAACGCGGACGATTCGCTCGGGTGCGGCGACGATTGGGCAGGCCCTCTGGGAGGCGGGGATCGTCCTACGCTCGGCCGACCGCCTGAGCCCATCCTCCGAGACTCCGCTGGTCGGCCCGATAGCCGCTTCGCTGCAGTCCTCCCGACCCGTCACGATCGAAGCTGAAGGGGAGGAATTGGCAGCGTGGGTGACTGCCAATACGGTTGGCCACGCGCTGGCCGAAGCCGGATTGGTGCCCGTAGGGTTGGACTACGCGGTCCCGGGCCTGCAGGACCCCATCCCGGAGGACGGTCGCATCCGCCTCATTCGCGTGACGGAGCAGGTGACTGTTGAGCAACGCCCGCTGCCGTTCGAGACCACCTATCAGCCACTCCCAGATCTCGAGATCGACAACCAGCGGTTGATTGAGGCGGGTGCCTACGGCGTGGTCGCCAATCGCGTTCGGATCCGGCTGGAGGACGGCCAGGAGGTCGGCCGGACGGTGGAGGGCGAATGGGTGGCCGTAGAGCCGCGGCCGGAGGTGGTCGGCTACGGGACGCAGATCGTCGTCCGGACGGTGAGCACCTCGGATGGCCCCCTTGAGTACTGGCGGGCCGTGACCATGTACGCCACCAGCTACTCGGCCTCCCGCGCGGGGACACCCGTCGAATCGCCCTGGTACGGGATCACGGCCTCGGGCAAACCGCTGACGAAAGGCCTCGTGGCCATCGACCGCAGCCTGATCCCCTTTGGGACGCGCATGTACGTGATCGGGTACGGCTACGCCGAGGCAGCCGATACCGGCGGCGGGGTTCACGGGCGCTGGATCGACCTCGGTTACGACGAGGACAACTTCGTCAATTGGCACCAGTACGTCACCGTCTACTTCCTCACGCCGGTTCCCTCATTGGATAGCATCGTCTGGATCTTCCCGTGAGCGTAAGCCAGACGCCTGAAGCTGCTCTGCCGGAGCCCTGGCCGGACTTTCGAGGCCTGTCACGGAAACACGGCATCCGGCCAGACAAGCGTCTGGGACAGCACTTCCTGTTCGATCCGGCCGCGCTGGATCGGGTCATCGCCGCCGCCGGGCTGACCGGTGCCGAGACGGTATTGGAGATCGGAGCGGGGGTCGGCTCGCTCACCTGGCGTCTGGCACACAGGGCCGGGCGGGTGGTGGCGGTCGAGATCGATCGACGTCTCATCGCCGCGCTCAATGAGGTCGTGGCCGCTCTCCCTCAGGTGCGAGTAGTACAGGGGGACATCCTGGCTCTGGACCTGGTTTCTCTGGTGGGCGACGGCTCCTACCGAGTCGTCGCCAACATCCCCTACAGCATCACCTCGCTGCTGATCCGAAAACTGCTGGAGGACCGCACGCCCGCTTCCCGGCTGGTCCTGACACTGCAACGCGAGGTCGCCGAACGAATCGTTGCCGCGGCAGGTGAGATGAGCTTGTTGGCCCTGAGCGTCCAACTCTATGGGGTTCCGGCGATTGTTGGCAGTATCCCGGCGGGGGCGTTCTACCCACCCCCCAAAGTTGACTCCTCCATTCTGAGGGTCGACCTGCACGAGAGACTCCCTCTGCCGAGGGAATCCGTGCCTGCCCTGTTCCGTCTCGCACGGGCAGGCTTCAGCCAGAAGCGCAAGAAGCTGCGGAACGCGCTGGCCGCGGGGATGGCCATTACCCCGGCCGAAGCGGGCGAATGGCTTGAACGCGCGGGGATCTCTCCGGAGCGGCGGGCCCAAGAACTGGAGCTGGAGGATTGGGGACGGCTGGCGCAGGCGGTGGGCGAACGGGTGCGCGACCTCAAGTGAGCGGCTGCCGGTCCGCTGCCGTCAGCTTGCGGTGGGCCAGCAGGACATGCCACACCCTGAGCGAGGCCTCAAGCTGAATGCGCAGTGACATCTTTGACTGTCCCAGGCGGCGATCCTCGAAGTAGATCGGGAGCTCGACGATCCGGTATCCCAGCCGCTGGGCAACGTAGGCCATCTCCACCTGGAACACGTAGCCGCTTGACAGGATGCGATCGAGGGGCATTCCGAGAAGTGCCTGCCGACGCCAGACACGGAACCCGCCGGTCACATCGCGGAGGCGCATGCCCAGAATAGCTCGCGAGTAGAAGTTGCCGAACCAAGACAGCAGCACCCGCCCGATCCCCCAGCGTTCGTCCAACCGGCCGCCACTGACGTAGCGTGAACCGAAGGCGGCGTCGACCTCTTCGAGGGCCGCCACCAATCCTGGAAGGTAGGACGGAGAATGGGAGAAGTCGGCGTCCATCTGGGCGACGGCCTGCGCGCCTTCGGCTAGAGCCGCCCGGAAGCCGGTGATGTAGGCGGATCCGAATCCAAGCTTGCCTGACCGGTGGATGACAGTCATCCGCCCTGGGTGCCGGCCGGCGATCTCTTCAGCCACCTCGCCCGTCCCGTCCGGTGAGTTGTCATCCACGATCAGGATGCGCAGATCGGGCAGGGGGAGGGACCAGAGGCTCGCGCTGAGCGAGGGTAGATTCTCGACCTCATTGTAGGTGGGAATGACCACCGTGAGGTGTCGCATACCTGCCGTTCCCTGACGAGCTCAAACCATCGGCTTCCTGTCAATGCAGAAGACGCAGCGTTTCCCGCCGAGCGCAGCACATTCGGTCTCCTCGACCCGGAAGGACTTGCCTCCCGATGCCCAGAGCAGGGCCTCTTCCAGTAGGCCCGTGATGGCAGAGCAAGCAGCGGCCTCCGTGTGCCGTCCCCAGCAGACAGGGCAACGGTCGACGGTGAAGACATAGCAGTCCTTCTCCTCCGTGATCGTGGCCTGTTGGTCGCTGATTGCCGAGGCAACTCGGGCCATCGCCGGCAGGCCCCGCTCCAGCTTCTTGCTGAGGGGAAGGATCTTGAAGCTCAGGCTGGTCACTCCGGCAATCGTGCCGTATGTGCGCAGTGCCTTGGGGAATGAGGTCCATGCCGCCCGCCGGGCCAGTCCCCGCCCCGCACGCGGCCCGTACATCTCCTCCAAGGATCCGTGGATGGCAGAGAACTCAGCGAAGTCCACGCCGCGGTTGGCGTCGTCGGCGGGCAGATTGTTGATCCAGGGACGCAGGCCGGCCAGATTCAGGATCGCGCCGAGTCCATGCCCGCCCATGACTGTATCCATGGAGAGCAAGTAGCCACGCGCGATCCGGTTTGGGAGACAGAATCCGCTCTTTGGAATCAACACGCTGGTGCCCCTGAAAGACTCAGAGCAGCTTTGACAGGTCTTCGGCGGCCCGGCGCATGTCGAGGAAGAGAAGGCCCAGCTTTGCCTGCTGGCGGGCGAGCACAGTCAACACGGCTTCCTCGCCCACCGACATCAGGATGACGAAACCGCCCTCGCCTCTGATGTAGACCTGGTCGAGCGTCCCACGGCCGAGTTCGGTGGCGATCCGCTCCCCGAGCGAGAGCATGGCTGCCGACATCGCCGAGACCCGATCCTCCTCCACACTGCTGGGGAGTGCAGAGGCCATCGTCAACCCATCCACGCTGACGACGGCCGAGGCTTCAACATCCGGGGAGGAGGCTTGAAGGTCCCGCAGGCGATCAACCATGAGCTCGGTGCGCGTTTTTGTCAAGACTGATCTCCTAAGAGTGTTGAAAAGGCCCCCCGGTGGGAGAGGATTGGGCATATCTGGTGGTGTGGGC
>CAZEMA010000145.1:1212-4789 GCA_964513155.1 uncultured Anaerolineaceae bacterium | reverse complement strand
GGGGGCCGACGAGCCCACTGCTGCCTGCTCCAAGCGATGGAGAGGCGCGATGGTTCTTGTGCGAACTTGCGAAACGCGACACTAGTCACGGATTGCACAGATTGGGCCAATTCGGTGCAATCCCTGGCCAGATGTGTTCCCGGCGCAAGACGCCCAAGGGGCGGGCACATGGTGCCCGCCCCTTGGTATTCCATGATAGGAAATCGACCTAACGCAACTCGTAGGTCACGAAGACCTGGACCTGGACATCCGTGGTGCCCGGGGTGGTCGGGACGCCGCCGCCGCCGATTCCCATGGCTGCTTCCGTCCGGTACCCGCCCAGCAAGTAGACGCTGGTGCTGATCGAGATGGGGGCGCCCAGCGTAGCGCCGGCGGCCGTGGCCAGCATTTCAGCCCGGGTGCGGGCGTCGGTCATGGCCTGCTCTCGGGCCTGATCCTCAGCAGCCGAGGGATCGTCGACGCTGAAGCTGACGCCCTGGATGTTGTTTGCCCCAGCATCCACCGCCACCTGCAGCAGCTCTCCCAGCCGGCTGACGTCCCGCAGCGTAACCGTGATGGTGTTGTCGACAAGATAGATCACCTCTCCGGTCGGGTTGCCCGTTGTCGGGTCATACTGCGGTTGAGGGGTCACGGCGAAGAACGTCGTGCCCATGTCGGCATCGGCGACGCCGGCGCTCCGGGCCGCAGCCAGCAGGCGCTGGGCGCTCTGGTTGTTCTCGGCCAAGGCGTGGGCCACGTCGCGGTCCTGCGTCTGCACGGCCAGACTCACGCTGACAATGTCCGGGGTCACATGCACGGTGCCGGTGCCCGTGATGGTCAAGGTGCGCTCCGGGGCTGCGCCGGCGCCGCAGGCCGCCAGGAGAAGGCTGAGGAGTAGAACAACAGGGAAGACACGTTTGGTCAACATGAATGCATCTCCTTAGCGAACCGTGTAGACGACCGACAGCTGCACGGTGTACTCAAGGGTGCCCGGGGTGGTCGGGACGCCGCCACCCCCGCCCTTGCCGAAGCTCGGCGCGGCATACACCGGCACTGGGTAGTAGCTCGGCTCACCGACGGTCTGCACCGGACCGAGCTGGACTCCCGCGGCCGTGGCCAGTTGCTGGGCCTGGCTTTGAGCATCTTCGATGGCCTGGAGCCGAGCCGCGTCCAGCGCCTCGGTTGGATCCTCAACGCTGTAGGACACGCCCTGGACGCTGTTGGCCCCCGCGCGGAGCGCGGATTGCAGCAGCTCTCCCAGCTTGTCGATCTGGCGCAGGATGATGTTGATGTTGTTGTCGACCGAGTAAAGGATCACCCCGGTCGGGATTCCCGTGGCATCGACCTGCTGCTGAGTATAGACACTGAAGTTCGCCGTGCCGATGTCGGCATCGGCCACACCGGCCTGGCGGACCACTGCCATGACCTCCGCTGCCGCCTGGTTGTTCGCGGAAACCGCCTCGGCCACGTCGGTGCCCTGCGTGTGAACCCCGAGGGTGATCAGCACGATGTCCGGGGCCAGACGGGCGATGCCCGTCCCGGTGACCGAGATGGTGTGCGGCTGGGCCTGGTTGGCGGTGCCAGAACAGGCACCGAGCCCCAACGCCACGACCAGGAGCACAGCCAAAGGCACGAACCTGCGCATGGTTGACATGCAATCCTCTCCTTTCCACTCTACTGACCAGTCGCCATTCTACCAGACGAAAGACGTCATCCCCGCCCAGAAGGTTCCCGGTCGGCGGGAGAGGGCAGACCACGGACCATCGACGACGGACCATGGACAATGGCGCGTCGTCCATCGTCCATCGTCGGTCGTCCGTCGTCTGCTCTACGCAAGCATCCGCTGGAGATACTGGGCCGTGTGGGAACGGCGGGATCGGCTCAGCCGCTCAGGAGTCCCCTGGGCAATGACCTGGCCACCCTCGTCGCCGCCCTCCGGTCCCAGGTCGATGATCCAATCGGCGGTCTTGATCACGTCCAGATTGTGCTCAATGACCACCACGGTATTGCCGGCATCGGTCAGGCGGTGTAGGACGTCGAGCAGGCGCTGGATGTCGGCGAAGTGCAGACCCGTCGTCGGCTCATCGAGGATGTAGAGCGTGCGTCCGGTCGAGACCCGAGCCAGTTCCCGGGACAGCTTGACGCGCTGGGCTTCGCCGCCCGAAAGCGTCGTCGCCGGTTGGCCCAGTTTGATGTAATCCAGTCCGACCTCATGCAGCGTCTCGAGGATGCGCTTGATGGCGGGGACATTGCTGAAGAAGTCGAGGGCCTCATCCACTTCCATCTCCAGGACTTCGGCGATGCTCTTCCTCTTGTAGCGGACCTGGAGCGTCTCGCGGTTGAAGCGGCTGCCGCCGCAGGCCTGGCAGGTCACCCAGACATCGGCCAGGAAGTGCATCTCGATCCGCTTCTGGCCGTGGCCCTCGCAGGCCTCGCAGCGTCCGCCCTTGACGTTGAAAGAGAATCGACCGGGCTTGTAGCCTCGCGCCCGGGCCTCGGGGGTCAGGGCAAAGAGGTTCCGGATCGGACCCAGCACCCCGACGTAGGTCGCCGGATTTGAGCGGGGGGTCCGTCCAATCGGGTCCTGGGTGATGTTGACGACCTTGTCCAGGTGCTCGAGGCCCAGGACGGCTTCGTGTGCTCCGGCCCGCTTCTCGGATCCGTGCAAGCGGACGGCCAGGGCCGGGTAGAGCGTCTCGGCGATGAGCGACGACTTGCCCGAGCCAGAGACGCCGGTGACGCAGGTGAACAGCCCGACGGGGAACCGGACGTTGATCCCTTTGAGGTTGTTGTGACGCGCACCAATGACTTCTAGCCAACGGCCATTGGGTTTGCGTCGCCCTTTGCCATGGCCGTTGCCGGCGGCGACGACCAGGTCGCCCCGCAGGTAGCGGCCCGTCAGGGAGTCCGGCGCGCTCTTGATCTGCGCTGGCGTCCCACTGGCCACAATCCGCCCTCCCCGTAGCCCGGCGCCGGGGCCAAAGTCCACGACATAGTCCCCCGTCTCGATGGTCTCGCGATCGTGTTCGACGACGACCACCGTGTTGCCCAGGTCGCGAAGCCGGAGGAGCGATTGAAGCAGGCGCCGGTTGTCGCGCTGGTGCAGGCCGATCGATGGTTCGTCCAGGCAGTACATCACGCCCGTCAGGCCCGACCCGATCTGCGAGGCCAGCCGGATGCGCTGCCCTTCGCCTCCCGAGAGGCTGGGCGCAACTCGGTCGAGGGTGAGGTAGTGCAGCCCGACGTTGAGCAGGAAGGTCAGGCGCTCGCGGATCTCCTTGAGCACCTCTTCGGCGATCTCTTGCTGGTCGGCCGGCAGGTCGAGGCGGGAGAAGAAGTCGTGGGCCTGGGCGATGGACATGGCACTGGTCTGGACGATCGTCTGGCCGCAGAAGCGAACGGCGGCCGCCTCCGGGCGCAGGCGCGTCCCACCGCAGGCCGGGCAGGGCCGATTCGACATGAACTGGCTGTACCACTGGCGCATGCCTTCCGACTTGGTCTGGTGGAAGCGGCGGCGGGTGGAGTTGACCGTGCCCTCATAGGTCGACTCCCACGAGCCCTTGCCATAGTCGCCTCCCCACTCCCAGACCACCTTGAC
>CAZEMA010000145.1:0-1112 GCA_964513155.1 uncultured Anaerolineaceae bacterium | reverse complement strand
GCCTGCCCGTAGCGCCGTCTCGACCGAATCCGCCAGCCGGGTGCGGAACTCCCGCAGCGCCTGCTCGTCGGCCTGCTCGCTCCTCCGCGCCTTGCCTAGCTTGCCTGGCACGACCAGGCGATCGACCACGAGCTCCAGGTCATGCTTCTTGTTCTTGGCCAGCTTCAGCCGCTCGCTGAGGTCGACCACGATGCCGTCGACCCGGGCGCGGGCAAACCCGGAGGCCCTGGCTTCCGCCAGCAGGTCCTCGTGCGTCCCCTTCCGCTTGCGGGCCACCGGCGCCAGGAGCAGGAAGCGCGTGCCCGGTTTCTGCGCCGAGAGTTGGTCGACGATCTGCGTCGCCGTCTGGGCGCTCACTTCGCGGCCACAGTTGTAGCAATACGGCGTCCCCAGCCGCGCGAAGAGGACCCGCAGGTAGTCGCTGATTTCGGTCACGGTGCCGACCGTCGAACGGGGATTCTTGCTGACCGCCTTCTGCTCTATGGCGATGGCCGGGCTCAGCCCACCGATGAAGTCCACCTTGGGTTTCTCCATCTGTCCCAGGAACTGGCGGGCGTAGGCGGAAAGGGATTCGACATAGCGTCGCTGGCCCTCGGCGTAGAGTGTGTCGAAAGCCAGCGACGACTTACCGGAGCCAGAGACTCCGGTGAAGACAATCAGCTTGCGCCGCGGCAGGCGGAGGTCGATCCCCTTGAGATTGTGCTCCTTCGCGCCGCGGATAACGATGAACTCGGGGTCTTTCATCATAGGGGGTGATCGCGACCCAGGATTGTAGCATCCACAGAATAGCACATTTGTTCGTATTGTGCAAGGGGTCGGGTTGTGCACACCCCCGCGAATGAGCCTGTGCCCGTTTCCGCCCCCTCCTTCGCCGAACCGACTACCCGTCCACGGTATAATCTGCCGGGTTGGTACCGTCACTCCGGACTCCCACAGGTATCTGATGAAGCTTTCCCAGCGAACCGTCGCGCTTCTCGCCCTGGCCATTCTGGCTCTCACCGTGATTGCCGCCCGGCCCGGTTTGGCGCCACAGACCCAGCAAGGCGCGGTCGTTCACGCCGTCCTCTTCTACTCCCCCACCTGCCCGCGCTGCCAGGAGGTCATCACCGAGG
>CAZEMA010000144.1:0-4830 GCA_964513155.1 uncultured Anaerolineaceae bacterium | reverse complement strand
GCGCCGCGCTGCGCGCAGCGCAGTGCAGGTGAGCGGAGGGCCTCCCCCTGCATGGAAGTGCCCGCCAATTCGGAAGAGGAACCGCAGGGCCCCTCGGCTGCGCCTCGGGGGGCATCGCGCGGGCAGGGGGGCCGTCTCGCCCCGGCGGGACGCCGGGTCTCGCGGCCCGAACGGGGTGAGGCAACAGTGCACCCTGTGCTTTATCGTCATGGCCAGTGTCGTCTGAGAGGATTGGTGACCCGTGAAGCCTTGGCCTGTCTCATAATGTATTGAACGAGTACAGGGAATTGTCGCCCGGCCACTTCTGCTGTAAGATGATGCCGTCGCGCAACACCCCCTGTACTTGGATCGGATTTGGCCCCGTTCGCAAGCCACCAGGAGACTTGACCACACTAGGAGACATGCAGCCATGACCGAAACCAGACGTGATGAAAAGCCGGAGAAGGCCGAGAAAGAGGACGAGAAGACCGAGGAGAAGGGGCGCGGAGCAGAAGAGAAGAACTGGGACGAGAAGTGGCGTCGGGATCCGCTGACCGCGACCGGCGTGGCACTCTTCCTGATGTGGATGGGAGCAGTACTGCTCGTGGAGAACCTTGGCTACCTGGACCGGATTCCCACCCTGGAAAGCTGGAACCTGATTGTGCTCGGAGCCGGTGTCATCATGCTTGCCATTGCGGCGATCCGCTATCTAGTCCCCAGCTACCGGCGTCCGATTGGTGGTACCCTGATCTTGGGAGTCATCCTGCTCGCCTCAGGGTTAAGCGGGGTGATGAGCTCGGGCCTCATCTGGGCAGGCGCCCTAATCCTCCTGGGTGTGGGATTGCTGCTGCGGGGTATCCTCCGGAAGTAGCCGTTCTGAGCTTCCCGGGGAGGCCAGCGATCAGGAGCGCCGAGGATTGATACGGCGGGGGCGGTGCCTGCACCGCCCCCGATGATTCCCTACCACCTTCGACAGGCGGTCGCCCGTCATGGTGAGGCGGTGGACCCCCGTCACAGCCGGCCGAAGTTGAGTGTCGCGAACTCGTCCCAGGCATAGCGCAGCGGGGTCCACCACTCCTTGCGGCCGATGCAGCGGAAGTGCGGCGAGCGGAGCGCCAGAATCGTGTCCCCGATCTCATAGCGGGGCAGGATCGATGTGGAGACGACCAGGCTTCCCATCTCTCCGGGCTTCATCTCATGAAGCATCTTGAGCCCCGAGCGGGTCCGGACCTCGAAGAAGTACAGGTCGTAGTTGGGCACCCAGGCGCGCAGATCGTCTCGCTGCTGGCCGAACATCCCTTCTGTCGTGCCGTAGATTTCCCGGATGGCCACCGGACCGTAGAGAGCGGTCAAGGCCGGCTGGTAACGGGTGTTGATGCCGGGCACGCTGCCCAGGGTCATGATCTGCGTCTTCCAAAGATCCTTGGGATACACCCGGTGTGTCCGGCGTAGGTATCGGCCGAAGAGGATCGCCGTCGGGGCGACGCCACCGACGAGGGTGACGTTCTCCTCTTTGCACTTCTGGTAGGCCAACTCGAAACGCGCATCCCAGTCTCGCTGGGTCTTGCCTCCACCCAAGGCGTCGATCTCCTCCTGAGCGGGGACCGAGCGGATGGGGGTGAAGGCCGAGACGTGCTTGGTGTAGATGCCGGAGCTGTAGCCGTACTCTAGCTCGCGTTCGCCCACCTTGATCTTGCCGACCACCGAGGGGAAATTGAGGTTCAGATTCACGCCCGCAAAGAGGTCGAAACCCTTCGTGGCCGCGACGTAGTTCATCATGGCTCGGCCGGCGCTTACCCGCATCTGCAGGTCGGTCGCGGTCATGGGGATGAACTTCGACTCGCCCTTGGTCGTTCCCCGGGTGATGGCCCAGCCAATGGGCTCCTCGTTCAGCATCAGGCTGGCCTCGCCTGCCATCACCCGCTGGATGAGCGGCTGGTAGTCTTCATAGGTGGCGATCGGAAACGAGCGGCGGTAGTCCTCGGTCGTTGAGAGTTGGGCCGCGCGGTGCTCGGCGCCATAGCCGGTCTGGGCGTAGCCTCGCAGCAGATCCTGGAGCACGCGAGCCTGGGTCTCGGCGGGATGGGCCACGCCATCATGCCAGGGTTGCAGCAACGCAGCGACAAGGCCTTCAGGATCGCCACCAAACATGTGACCACCTCCACCGCTCAGGAATGGGCCAAGTCTATTATGAAACCCACCCGTTGTCACCGGTTGGGACGATCTCCGCAACGTTTGCCGCGCAGCGGCGCTCGCCCTATACTCCCGAATTGCTGCCCTCCGGCTCTCCGCCTTCGGGCGATCTCCTGCTCACCAACCCAGGGACCAAGCACATGGCACACAACCTTGAACTCGCCCGCGTGACCACTGAGGCCGACCGCCGTGCCTTCCTCGGCTTCCCCTACCGCCTGTATCGCCACGACCCGAACTGGACTCCCCGCCTGTGGCCGGAGCAGCGGGCCTGGCTCAAGCGGGAGAACGGCTTCTTCGATCACGGCGATGCCGACTGGTACATCGCTCGGCGCGAGGGGGAGATCGTCGGCACCATCGGGGCGGCGATCGACCACCACGTCAACAACGCGCTCAACCAGCGCTGCGGCGCCTTTGGCTTCTTGGAGTTTGTCGAGGACTACGATGTGTTCACGGCCCTCATCGAGCGGGCCAAGGCCTGGCTGCGGGTCCGGGGTGTGACCCACATGACCGGGCCGCAGAGCTTCGGCTCGAGCGACTATCCGGGATTCCTCGTCGGGCGCTACGACGTCCCCGCTGCGCTCTTCGAGGGGCATTCACCGCCCTACTATCTGGCATTCGCCGAGCGGGCCGGCTGGCCAAGGTCCGGCGCCGATACTCTGGCCTACCGTGCCTTTCGGGAGCTGGTTGAGGGCCGGCCGGAGATGATCCCGGCCAAGATCAAACACGTGGCCGAGCGCGTTGCCCGCAACCCGCGCTACGCCATCCGCCGCGCCGAACTGGGTCACTTCGAGCGGGAGTTGCAGATCGTCCTGCGCCTGTACAACCGCTCCCTGGCGACCCTGCCGGGTTTTGCCCCCGTGGCTGAGGACGAGTTCCGCCGCTTCGTGCAAGAACTCATCCCCGTCCTGCAGGAGGACATGGTCCTGTTCGCCCTGGTTGACGGCAGGGAAGTGGGTTTCAGCCTGGCATTGCCGAACCTGGCCGAGGCGTTCAAGGTCTGCGGCGGCCTTCGCTACCCGTGGCAATACCCGCTGCTCTGGCTGGGGATGCGCCGCATCACCGGCGTCTCCTACAAGATTCTGGCGATGGAGCCCGAGTACTGGGGGCTGGGGCTGGAGGCCCTGATGTTTGCGCGGATGATCGAGATCGCGCTCAAGCGCGGCTACCGCTGGATGGACATGAGCCTCACGGGCGAGGACAACCCCCAGACGAACAAGCTGGCGACCAGGCTTGGGGCGGAGGAGTACAAACGGTACCGGATCCTCAAGGTGGAACTCTGAGCGGTCGGGCGGCGTCTGCACAGCAGGACCATGAAGAGCCCCTGGTAAGTCAGCCCGTGGAGGTCTGATGTGGGCCTGCGGGCCTTAGGCCTGGTTCTCTCGGCACTGCTGCTTCTGCTAGTCGTTGCCTGCGGGCTGATCGCCGTGCCGCGTGTCACCCCGACGATTTCGCCCACAGCCTCTCCCGAGACGAGCCCCCTATTCCCGTCGACGGGCTCTCCGGCTGCCTCTCCGATGCCCACACCATCCCCCGCCGCTGGCCTTTGTCCGGCCCCAGGAAGCAGTGAGGCCGATGGCGCCCACGATGAGGAGTACGCGGTCTACGCCGCTGTTCTCCGGGCAATGCTCCTGAGTGCAGGCACACAGCAGATGGTCATCCGCGAAAGGACCGAGGCCGGGATAGACCTGCGCGACCCGACTCAACTCGGCTTTGTCCAGACCCAGTTGCCGGGCATCGATCAGAGCCTGCTGGACTGCTATGCGGCCAGGAACGGGCAGTCCTATCGACTGGCAGACGACTTCGACCTCGGAGTCCGGATCGTCCTCCTGAGCAACGACAAGTTCAACAGCATCTTTGAGGGAGGTGGATGGGATGAGTTCTACAGGTCATATCCCACCTCGCCGGGGATTGTGACGTTCTCCAAGGTGGGTTTCAGTTCGGACAGGCAGCGAGCGCTGGTCTACATGGGAAATCAGTCGGATTATCTGGCAGGTATCGGGCAGATGATCCTGCTGGGCCTACAATCCGACGGCTGGGTGGTCCTGAACCAGGTGATGGTCTGGATCTCCTAGCCACGTGGCGAACGTTCTCCTTTACCGGAGGAGGCGACAGGGGCGGCGCGCCTATATGCCCCTCGGGAATCCTCACATGTTTGACATCCCAGCCTCCCCAGCCCATAATGACCAGCCGCGCCGGTCCTGAAGGCTGGTCCCGGAGGATTCCCATGATCGCCAGACGTTTGGCTGCGCTCTTGCTCATGGTGTGCCTTGCATCCTCGACGGCATGCGGCCCTGCCCCCACCTCCGCGCCGGTCGTCAGCCAGGCTCCGACCGCGGCTCCGACTGAGCTGTCGGCGGAAGACGCCACGCCGCCCTCGACCTCCCCGCCGCCGCTCGAGATCGTCGTCTACTTCACCGACTCAGGGCGCTATGCGGTCGGGAATCCGCCGTTTGAGGTGGCCGTCACCCGGATCGTGCCTTTCAACCCGAACCCGCCCGCTGCGGTTCTGACCGAGTTCTTCGTCGGTCCCACGACGGAGGAGCAGGCGCAAGGTCTGGTGGCAATCACCAGCGGCTTCACCGGCTACAGCGCCCTGGAGATCCAGGACGGCATCGCCCGGGTCTACCTCACAGGAACGTGTTTCTCCAACGGCGCCAC
>CAZEMA010000143.1:0-4946 GCA_964513155.1 uncultured Anaerolineaceae bacterium | reverse complement strand
GAGCAACAAGCGGCGATAGCTGGTGTGGACGGCCAGCGGGGAACTGTCACAGGCGAGCCAGCCCCGCCCGAGACGGGTGGCGACAGCGGGGGTCGTGCCTGAACCGCAGAAGAAGTCTGCCACCAGGTCCCCCGGCCGGCTGGAAGCCAGAAGGATGCGCTCAAGCAAGCCCTCTGGCTTCTGGGTGGGGAACCCCGTGCGTTCCCGGTGCAGCCGGGCCACGACGGGGTAATACCACCAGTCCTCCGGGACCTTACCCCGCGCCAGGTCCGGGACCTTGCCGAAGCCGGCTCGCGGGGAGGAGGCAAAGGTGCGCACCGTCGCCGGGTCGTAAGGCACGCGGACCGCGTCGGCGTCGAAGGTGTAATCATCGGATTTCGTGTAGACCAGGATGGTGTCGTGCTTGCGCTTGAACGCTGATCGAATCGGCGATGGGCCGTGGTAGACCCAGGCAATCTCGTTGAGGATCCGCCCGGGACCGAAGATCTCGTCCAGCATCAGCCGGGCGTAGGCGGAGGCATGCCAGTCCAGGTGGAGATACAGCGTGCCGGTTGGGGCTAGAAGCCGGTACATCGCCTCCAGCCGAGGGAGGAGCATGTTGAGGTAGTCTGTCCCCTCGGGCCAGCGGTCCTCGAACCCCTGTGTGGTGCGCCACTCGGAAGGCCGCCGGGAGTCCTCGTCCCGGCCGAGGCGGGCGTTGTAGGCTTTGCCAGACATAAAGGGCGGATCGGCGTAGATTAGGTCGATCCGCCCTTTGTGCGTCGAAAGCAGGGCGCCCATGACGGCGTAGTTGTCGCCCAGAATCAGCCGGTTGGCCGCCGGGCCGTCGCCGTGAGAAATCTGCGGGTAGGTTTCGGCATGGGGGCTGAGGGTCGCCGCCGGCTGCGCCGGCTGCGTCTGCCGGTCCCAGGCGAGCCGGGCGAAAGGTTGTCTCCGATCGCCTCGTTTCATCTCGACTTCGCCTATCGCCGAGCAGCAGCCGCTTCGAGGGGCCGACCAATCCGCACACTCGAGGCGCCAGGGTCGGCTCCGCCCTGATGAGGGGCGCGGTTCTTGTCGAAGGGCAACTGGCTACTTCCGGCCGAACTTCTCCTCCAGCACCTCAGCCAATGTGGGCCGGCCGATTTCCTGGAGCTCGTAACGGACCCGCTGAGCGGGTTTGTTCAACTTCAGGATTCGCCCCAGATCGATCGGCGTCCCGATGATCACCAGGTCCGCTTGAGCCTGGTTGATCGTCTGCTCGAGTTCGCGGACCTGTAGGTCCCCATAGCCCATGGCGGGGAGGACGGGGCCCGTTGTCGGGTACTTCTGGTAGGCGGCAGCGATGCTGCCGACGGCATAAGGCCTGGGATCGACGATTTCGGCAGCGCCGAAACGCACGGCCGCTACCCAGCCCGCGCCGTAGGCCATCTCCCCGTGAGTGAGCGTTGGTCCGTCTTCTACCACCAGGACGCGCTTGCCTCGCACCGCCTCCGGGTCGTCGACGGATATGGGCGAGGCCGCCTCAATGACGATTGCGCTTGGATTCAACGAGCGCACATTGTCCTGCACCGTGCGAATCCCCTCCGGAGTGGCGCTGTCGACCTTGTTGATGACCACGACATCGGCCAAGCGGAGGTTGGCCTCCCCGGGATGGTAGCGCACCTCGTGACCAGGGCGCAGGGGATCGACGACGACAATGAGCAAGTTGCTCTTGTAGAAGGACAGGTCGTTGTTGCCCCCGTCCCACAGGACGATGTCGACTTCTTTCTCCGCCTGGCGCAAGATGCGCTCGTAGTCGACCCCGGCGAAGACGATCACGCCCTGGTCGATGTGGGGCTCGTACTCCTCGCGCTCCTCGATGGTGCACTTCTGGGCATCCAGATCGGCATAGGAGGCGAAGCGCTGCACCGCCTGTTTGACCAGGTTTCCGTAGGGCATCGGGTGGCGGATGGCAGCAACCCGGTAGCCGAGTTCGCGCAGGATGGCGGCGAGGCGGCGCGTCGTCTGGCTCTTGCCGCTGCCGGTACGGGTGGCGCAAACGGAGACAACCGGCTTGCGGGAGGCGATCTGGGTGGTCTTCGTCCCCATTAGCCGGAAGTCCGCTCCGGCTGCCAGGACCTGAGAGGCCTTGTGCATGACGTACTCGTGCGAGACGTCGCTATAGGCAAAGATGACCTGGTCGATACTCTCACCGCGAATCAGATCGACCAGTTCGGCCTCGGGCCGGATCGGGATGCCCTTGGGGTATTGCTTGCCCGCCAAGGCGGCGGGGTACGTGCGGCCCTCGATGTTGGGGATCTGGGTCGCCGTGAAGGCAACCACATCGTAGGCGGGGTTGTCGCGGAAGGCGACGTTGAAATTGTGGAAGTCGCGCCCGGCGGCGCCCATGATCAATACTCGCTGGCGTTCCATCGTGTGCAACATTGCCTCCTGATGCGGTGAGATCTTGGTCGTACACAGTCAGCCCGTCGGATCCCGGGCGCGGCGGAGGTCACATTACGTCGGGCGCCTGAATGACCAGCAGGCGGAGGCTGTTGGCAAGCGTCTGTCGGGCGGCGGCGGTCAGCCGGATCCGGGCGTCTCGAATCGATCCCCCCTCCGCCTGAAGGACGGGCACGGCGTGATAGAAGCCGTGGAAGGCCTTGGCGAGGTCGAAGGCGTAGGTGGCCATGTGCAGAGGCTTGTACTCAAGCGCAGCCTGCTGGACGATGGTGGGGAAGCGGGAGATCATGTCGATCAGCTGGATCTCGAGAGGATCGAAAGCATAGTCGAACTCGGCCCGATCCGGAATCGCCCCCGCTTTGCGCAGGATGCTACTAGCCCGGACGTGGGCGTTCTGGATGTAGGGCGCGGACTGCCCGTCGAAGCTTAGCGCCGCATCCCAATTGAAGACGATGTCCTTGGGGTTATCGACTGCCAGCAGGGCGTAGACCAGGGCCCCCAGGCCCACCTTGCGGGCCACCTGCTCGCGCTCGGTCGGGCTGAGGCCGGGATTCTTGTCGGCGATGACTCCCTGAACACGTCGTTGCGCCTCGTCCAGCACATCCATGAAGAGAACCACATTCCCCTTGCGGGCGGACATGGCGCCTTCGGGCAGGGTGACGAAACCGTGGGCGAGGTGGAAGCACTTGGCCGCCTGGGGAAACCCGAACAGTTCGAGGATCTTGAAGGCCTGCTGGAAATGGAGGCTCTGCCGAACGTCGACGACATACACTGACCGATTGACGAGGAACTTCTCGAACTTCTCTCTCGCCAAGGCCAGGTCTTTCGTCAGATACAAGGTCGTGCCGTCGCTTCGCAGCACGACGGCGGTGCGGTACTTCTCCTTCTTCAGTCCCAGCTTCTCGTCGATCTTGACGATGACGGGTCCGCTCGGCCGCTCATCCTCGGCGATGCCGCGAGCGATCAGTTCGCCGACGATCTCTTTGGCAGGTTCCTCGACCTCGCTCTCAAAGAAGAAGACATCAATCTTGACGTCGAGCATCTGGAGGATGTCGTTGAGCTCGTCGAGGCTCCACTGGCGAGTGACCCGCCACAGCTCTCGAACTCCTGGATCGCCTGCGTCCCACCGGCGATACATGTCTCGCCGCTCGGCGTCGTAGGTTTCCCGCTGGGCACGCTCCTGCGGAGACTCATCGTCCTTGGGCGTGAGCAGGGAGACTGCCTCCGCGTAGATCTTGAGGAGCCACTGGCCACGCTCGTGCAGCCCAGAGGGCTCCTGGCCGCGGTAGAACCGGTTGTAAGCCCACAGAACCGTAATCACGCCCAGGCCGATGTCACCGGGATAGGAGGCCCGGATGGTCTCGAAGCCGGCGAACTCCACCAGACGTGCAAGCGATTCGCCTAGCACGGCGTTTCGGAGGTGGCCGATGTGGAAAGAGTGGTGAGTATTGGGCTGGACGTACTCGACCATCAAGCGCTCGTGCTGTGGGGCGCCCCGCCCGAAATCGGTGCCCGCCGCCAGGGCGGCTTCAACCACCCGGCCCACGTAGGTCGCGGTGTCGAGATAGACGTTGATGTAGGCATTCTCGGCCACAACCCGGGCGAACGCAGCCGGAGGCTCGATGGCTCTGGCTACCAGGCGGGCGATCTCCGCCGCCCGCTGGCGCACGTTGACCTTCCTGCCGGCTTTGGCCTCGGCTGCCGCAATCTGATAGCACACCGCGGTCCCGAATCCCCACTGACCGCTGAAGGGCGTTGGGACCCAGTCGACCTTCTCGGGGGCAGGAATGCCTATGCCATCCAGGGCCTGCCGGACCAGCGACGTGACCGACTCCAGTTCGTGATCGAACACTACCGCCTCCGCCAGCGCGGCGATTATAGCATGGCCCCACACGCAGATGCGGCCGGGCCGCCATCGCGCCTAGCGCAAACGTCGGCCCAGGCCGCGGGCTATCGGGGGACTCGTACGGGACGGTCTTTGCTGATCCGGGAGGGGGCGGGGGGCAGACCCCTCTGTGCGCGGGCCTCGCAGACATGTGCAACGGGTCCAGCCCTGACCCGCATGGAACTCCCGGATGAGACGCGAAAGGGCTGCCCTCTTCGGACAGCCCTACAAGGTGCGGGGCCCAGAACGCGCGTCTCAAGGTAGAGCGCGACTAGCCGGTCTGGTTCTTCTTCTGGGCAGCTGCCCTCTGCTTCACCAGGCGGCTCTTCCGCCGGGCGGCGTTGTTGCGGTGAATCACGCCCTTCGAAGCCGCCTTGTCGAGTTGGCTGATGGCACTGCGAACGGCTTCCTCCGAAGCGGCACTGTCGCCGCTCGCTGCGGCTGTCCGCGCCTTCTTGACGCTGGTGCGCGCCTGCGTGCGGAATGTCTGATTGTGGACGCGTTTGCGCTGCGACTGGCGAATGCGCTTCTTTGCGGATCTTGTGTTGGCCAAAACGACCTCCCCGGTCTCTTCCATGATTCCGAAAGCTCATTGTAGCGCACGCCTCCTAGGCTGTCCAGGGTCGTGTTTGGGTAC
>CAZEMA010000142.1:0-5113 GCA_964513155.1 uncultured Anaerolineaceae bacterium | reverse complement strand
TTGCCCAGGCCGAGCTCAACGACCTGGACCGGGAGAGCCTTTTCGTCACCATCGCTTTTGGTCTGGAGGACGGGGGTAGCTTGCCCATTGCCACGACACGCCCCGAGTTGCTGCCAGCGTGCGTTGCCGTTTTCGTCCACCCAGACGACGCGCGCTTCAGGGGGCTGGCTGGATGTACGGCCCGTGTCCCGCTCTTCGGGATGCAGGTGCCCATCCTGGAGGATCGAGCCGCGGATCCCCAGAAGGGAACCGGCGTGGTCATGTGCTGCACCTTTGGGGATACGACGGACGTCGCCTGGTGGCGTAGCTATAGGCTGCCCCTGAGGGTGGCTATCGGCCTCGACGGGCGGTTGACTCAGATCGCTGAGCCGTTCTCGGGCGTGGATCTGGCTGAAGGCCGCCGACGAATCCTCGAGGCCCTCCAAGCGCAGGGATTGATCCTCGGACGACAGCCGATTCGCCAGTCGATCCGGGTCCACGAGCGCTGCGACACGCCGGTGGAGTACGTTGTGACGCCGCAGTGGTTCGTTCGGCTGCTCGATTTCCGCCAGGCGCTGCTCGAGACCGGCGAGAAGGTTGTCTGGCACCCGGAGCACATGAAGGCCCGGTATCGCGAGTGGGTGGAAGGCCTTGGCTGGGACTGGTGTATCTCCCGGCAGCGAACCTTTGGCGTTCCCTTCCCTTTATGGTATTGCCGGGCGTGTGGCGAGGTGGTTGCTGCCGAAGAGAGGCTTCTGCCCGTCGATCCGGCCGAGCAGCAGCCGTCAAAGCCTTGCCGCTGTGGTGGGACATCCTTTGCGCCGGAAGAGGGCGTCATGGACACCTGGGCGACGTCGTCAATGACACCTCAGATCGTCGGCCGGTGGCTGGCAAAGGACGGGCTCTACGAGCGCGTGTTCCCGATGTCCCTGCGTCCGCAAGCGCACGAGATCATCCGGACGTGGGCGTTCTACACCATCGTCAAATCCCTCTACCACTTTGGCGTGCTTCCCTGGAAGGAGGTAGCCATCTCCGGCTGGGGGCTGGCGTTGGGAGGCACGGGCAAGATCAGCAAGAGCAGAGGGGGCGGACCGATGTCGCCGGAGGCGATGATCCGCCGTCACTCCGCCGACGCACTGCGCTACTGGTCCGCCAGCAGCGGCTTCGGGAGGGATGCCTTCATCGAAGAGGAGCGTATCCGGGCGGGGGACCGACTGGTGACCAAGCTATGGAACGTGGCTGCCTTTGGCGAGCGTTTCCTGACGGGCTACCGCCCTCCGCTCCGCCCGCCGCCGCTCTCGCCGGCGGATCGCTGGATTGTCGCTCGGCTCCAGACGCTCGTTCGCAAATGCACGGCGCTGTTCCAGGGCTACGACTACAGTGCGGCCAAGAATGAGGTCGAGGCCTTCTTCTGGCATGACCTGGCGGACAACTATCTGGAAATGGCCAAGCAGCGGCTGTACGATGGCAGTCACGAGGGTCCGCGCTACGCCCTCTACCATTGCCTGCTGACAACGGTCAAGCTCCTCGCCCCCTTCCTGCCCCACGTGACGGAGGAGATCTACCAGCGGTTGTTCTCTGCCGCCGAGGCGACCGCTTCGGTACACCGCAGCCGTTGGCCGGCTCCCGACAGCCGGTTGGAGGATCCGTCGGCGGAGGCCATGGGCGAGGTCCTGGTCACCATCGCAACCGCGGTCCGGCGCTACAAGAGCGAGCGAAACCTGGCGCTGGGAGCGCAGATCAACGGCGTGCAATTGCTCGTGCAGGATTCGGCTCTTCGGGCTATGCTTGAGGAATCCGAGGCTGATCTGGCCAGTGTCACACGGGCCAAGCAGGTTAAGGTCGTTGAGCGCCTGGATCCGGCGCTCGTGCGTGTTGAAGGCGCTGGCCCAGTGGCAATCGCGATCGCCGGGGAGGAAGAGGCATGCCCCGGCGAGCCCCCGAACTTGGATGAGGACCGATGATGGACGAGTTCTCGCTACCTAAGGCCTACGACTTCCACTCGGTGGAGGGACGCCTCTACGAGTGGTGGGAAAAGAGCGGCTACTTCAAGCCCCGCCTGGAATCGGGCAAGCCGCCCTATGTGATCTCGATCCCACCGCCCAACGTGACCGGCGAGCTCCACCTCGGTCACGCCATGTTCGTCGCCATGGAAGACCTGATGATCCGCTACCATCGGATGCGAGGCGAACCCACCCTCTGGGTCCCGGGCTCGGATCATGCGGGCATCGCCACCCAGCTTCAGGTGGAGAAGGACCTGCGGAAAAGCGAGGGGATCGGGCGAGAGGACATCGGGCGCGAAGCGTTTGTCGCCCGCGCCTGGGCCTGGAAGGAGAAGTACGGGGGGATTATCACCCAGCAGCTTCGTCGCCTGGGTGCCTCCTGCGATTGGACCCGCGAGCGTTTCACCCTCGATGCGGGCCTGTGCCGCGCCGTGCGCGAAGCCTTCGTCCGACTGTATGACAAGGGCCTGATCTACCGCGGTGCCTACCTGATCAACTGGTCGCCGGGGCTGCGAACTGCCGTTAGCGACCTGGAGGTCGAGTACACCGAGGAGCAGGGGACCCTCTACTACTTCCGCTACCCGATCCAGGGCAGCGACCAGTCCATCCCCGTGGCCACGACCCGGCCCGAAACCATCTTGGGTGACACTGCGGTGGCAGTCCACCCGGAGGATCCCCGCTACCAACACCTGCTCGGTCTGACCTGCCTGGTGCCCATCCTCAACCGGCCCATCCCGGTGATCGCCGATACCCACGTGGACCGCGAGTTCGCCACGGGCGCCCTCAAGATCACCCCGGGACATGACCAGACGGACTACGAGATCGGGCAACGGCATGGATTGGCCATCGTCAACGTACTCAATCCGGATGCCACCATGAACGCCAATGCCGGTCCTTACGCCGGTCAGGATCGGTATGCTTGTCGCGAGCGGCTGTGGGCGGACATGCAGGCCGCCGGCCTGACGATCAAGACCGAACCCTACCTGATGCAGGTCCCGCGCAGCCAGCGAGGCGGCGAGGTTGTCGAGCCGATGGTCTCCACCCAATGGTTCGTGCGCATGAAGCCGCTGGCCGAGCCCGCCCTCGAGGCGGTCCAGGACGGCCGGATCCGCATCGTCCCCGACCGCTTCGCCAAGGTGTACAGCAACTGGCTCGAGAACATCCGCGACTGGTGCATCTCGCGGCAGTTGTGGTGGGGCCACCGCATTCCCGCCTGGCACTGCGCCGAGTGCGGCAAGATCACGGTGGCCCGGGAGGACCCGAGCCAATGCGCCCATTGCGGATCGGCTCGCATCGAGCAGGATCCTGACGTTCTGGACACCTGGTTCTCTTCCGGATTGTGGCCGTTCTCGACGCTTGGCTGGCCGGAGGATACCGCTGACCTGCGCACCTTCTACCCGACCACCATGATGGAGACCGGATACGACATCCTCTTCTTCTGGGTCGCCCGCATGACCATGATGGGGTTGGAGTTCACCGGCCAGGTGCCGTTCTACACCGTCTATCTTCACGGCCTGGTGCGGGACGAGCACGGCCGCAAGATGAGCAAAACGCTCGGGAACGTGATCGATCCACGGGAGGTCATGGACGAGTTCGGGACAGACGCCCTTCGCTTCACGCTTCTGACCGGGGCCACCCCGGGCAATGACTTGAACCTCAGCCTCCAACGGGTTGAGGCTAATCGCAACTTCGCCAACAAGCTCTGGAACGCGAGCAGACTGGTGCTGGCATCGATAGGAGGCGCTCCTGGGGCGTCTGCTCAGAGCCCGGCGTTGACGCTTGCTGACCGGTGGATTCTGGCCCGCCTGCGGGCCCTCAGCCGTGAAGTCGCCCGGCTCTTCGAGGCCCACCAATACGGTGAAGCAGGCCGACAGATCTACGAGTTCTTCTGGGGCGAATTCGCCGACTGGTACCTCGAGATTGCCAAGCTCCAGTTGGGGGAGAGCTCGGAGCAGGCCTGGTCAACGGCCAATACGATGGTCTACGTCTTGGACCGCTGTCTGCGGTTCCTGCATCCCTACACGCCCTACGTCACGGAGGAGCTTTGGGGGCATCTGAAGGCAGCCTGCCAGCAGCATCCTGCCCGCTTTGGCCCTGAGGACGGCTGGGAGGAGGCCCTCATCGTTGCCCGCTGGCCGGAACCCGAGGCTGAGCAGGCGGGGGATGGGGAGACGATCCGCGATTTCTCGTTGGTGATGGACCTGGTGCGGGCGATCCGCAACGTCCGGTCGGAGAAGAACGTCGAGCCCACCCGACGCGTCCCCGCCATCGTTAGCGCGGGTGAGTTTGCGCCTCTGATCGACAGCCAGAGAACGGCCATCGCTGCCCTGGCCAGATTGGATCCCGCGAGGCTGGCTATCCATGCCAGGCTGCCATCGCCGCCGCCGGGATCGGTGCCGCTTGTGGTGGGGAGCGTGGAGGCTTATATCCCCTTGGCGGAGTTGGTCGACTTGAAGGTGGAGCGCGCTCGGTTGGGTGGCGAGTTGGAGCAGACCTCGTCTCAGATTGCGCGCCTCGAGTCCCTTCTGGCCGGGCCATTTGCCCAGCGGGCGCCGGCAGAGGTCGTAGCCAAGGAAAGGGCCAAGTTGGAGGACCTGAGACAGTCGAGGGCGAGACTGGAAGCGCAACTGGAACACCTCCGCTGATCTTTCGGTTCACGGTTCCAGGTCGGGCATGGCAACTGCCTGGCCGGGTGGCCCGCCGTCACCGTCGGGGCGTCGGCCGGGCTTGCTGATGAGAGGGGACCTCGGCCGAACCGGGATCAGGCGGTTTCCATGAGCGTCTGCTCATCAGACGCGAGACCCTATCCGATGCTGGCCGATTGCGGGAAGAGAGGAAGGCAACTCCATGCCCGGTGTCATCGACCCCGAAACAATCAATGTCGACGATCTGCCGGGGATCTGGTCTCCGGTCCAATGGGAGCTCAGTCCGGACGAGCGAAGGGTGGAGTTGGAGGATCAGGCCTGTGCAAGCATGCTGTGGGGCGTAGACATCCCGGAAGCGATCCTGCGCCTGCTCTTGGCCGAGATCGACATCCAGCGCACCTTCGGTCCCCCCAAGGGGTATGATCCCGAGCGGCAAGGTGAGTGGGATCCCAGCCTGGTGACTTTCGAGTTCGCACGCCCGATCCG
>CAZEMA010000141.1:0-5164 GCA_964513155.1 uncultured Anaerolineaceae bacterium | reverse complement strand
CCTTCGGCGGAGTCCTCGACTGGCGAGGTGAAGACCTCCCCGTCGGGCAGGTTGAAGTGCCCGTCGGAGTGGATGAACCCCCGGCCTGCGATCGAGAACCTCAGATCGGCGTCGGGTCCCTTGAGGTGTACGGCCTTCTTGCCCTGGAAGTAGGCGACCAGTTTCATTTGTCGGGCACCCTCGGCCGACCACAGGGCGACCGGGTCTGGTTGATCCACCAGACAGGCCTTGTAGACGAAGTCCTCATATTCCCCCAGGCTCATGCTGGCATCCTGGGCGCTGGCCTGAGTGGGGAACTGCACGAGCGACCAATGAAGCTCTCCCCGGGCGGCCCGCTCGCTGAGCCGGTCGGCAAGAGGCGCTAGGGCCTTGCCCATGATGGCTAGACGCTTGGGATCGCTCCCGGTCAGCGCCCGGGTGTTGGCGCGCGCCTCAATCTGGATGAGGGCGTCGTAGGTGTCGTACACCAACCGGGCGACGGGCGGGACGTCGGCGAGCTGCTCCTCATCGCCGTGGCGGAGCATCAGCTCATTGGCCTCCTCCAGGCGGATCATGACCTCGGGATGGCCGCCAGCCAGCACGGCGTGGCGGTAGACCTCCCCGGCCAGTGGGGCGCCTTGCGGGGTGGTCAAGACAAAGAGCCGCTGGCGTGGCTTGAGGCCGACGGAGTAGTTGACGAGCACGTTGCCAAGCTTGTCAAGACGCGGATCGGGCATCTCGGCCTCCTGTAGCCAAGGCTGGGCGGCGATCGCTCACCACTGCCTCCGGGCGCGGGCGCGCGACCGGATCAAAGTCGCACCAATGTTCATCGCCAGAACATAGACCAGCAACACCAGAGCCGTGCCGTACTGCACCCGGACGGGCATCCCCGGGACCTGGGTGGAGATGACGAACAGGTGGTAAGGGAGGGCCATGCTGGCGTCGAAGGGGGAGGAGGGGAGGCGCGGCAGGAAGAACGCGGCTGCGGTGAAAAGGATCGGGGCCGTCTCGCCCGCGGCGCGCTCAAGGCCCAGAATCACACCCGTCAGGATCCCGGGGAGCGCCTGGGGCAAGACGACCCGCCGGATGGTCTGCCACAAGGAACCTCCCAGCGAGATGCTGACGACGCGGAAGCTATGCGGCACGGCTCGCAGCGCTTCCTCGGTCGTGGTGATGATCACCGGCAGGGTCATGATGGCCAGGGTCAGGGAGCCGGCCAGCAGGCTGGTTCCGAATCGGAGAAAGAGGACGAAGAGGCCGAGGCCGAAGAGGCCGTAGACGACCGAGGGGATGCCCGCCAGGTTGATGATGGCGATGCGGATGACGCGTGTCCAGCGGTTGTCGGAGGCGTACTCGGCCAGGTAGATGGCTCCACCCACGCCGAGGGGGACGGCGACTACGCCGGTCCCCACCGTCAGCCAGAAGGTTCCTACGATGGCGGGTAAGATGCCTCCGGCCCGCATGCCTTCGCGGGGCATGCCGCTCAGGAACTCCCATGAGATGGCCGGCGCTCCCCGCCAGACCACGTAGCCCAGGACGAGGACGATGGGCGCGGCCGTGGCCAGCGTCACGAGCGTCAGCCCGGCATAGCCGAGGCGCTGCACCCAATTGCGTCGTCTCCTAGCTGCGGATCGAGCGGATTCCACGGATTCTCCTATCCATTCGGGCGCGGAAGCCCTTTGGTCCATACACGGCGTTTCCCGCCGAGCCTGCGGGCGAAGCGGGGCTCTTTCGTCACGCTCCTAGGACAGAATCCTCTCCGCGCGCTTGCGCTGGCGGAAGACGACGCTGGCCGCGGTCACATTCACGACGAGCGAGATCAGAAACAAGGCGATGCCGATCATGAACAGGGTGTGGTAGTAGGTGCTGCCGCTGGCCACCTCGCCCATCTCGGCGGCGATGGTTGCCGTCATGGTCCGCGCAGGATGGAACAGAGCGCCCAGGCCGGTGGGGACGACGGGCGCGTTTCCGGTCACCATCATTACGGCCATCGTCTCCCCGATGGCCCGACCCAGGCCGAGCATGACGGCGGTGAGCACGCCGGAGCGGGCGGCGGGTAGCGTGACCCGCCAGATGGTCTGCCATTGCGTGGCGCCCAGGGCGATGCCGGCATCGCGATACGAGCGGGGCACGGCGTCCAGTGCGTCCTCGGCCACGCTGACAATGGTGGGAAGCGAGATGCCCGCCAGCAGCAGCGAACCGGTGAAGGCTGTCAGGCCGGTGGGCAGACCCAGCGCCGTGCGCACCAGCGGCACCAGGACCAGAATCCCCAGGAAACCCAGCAACACCGAAGGCAGCCCAGCCAGGAGCTCGACCAGCGGCTTGAGGATCTCTCGAAGCCAGCGAGGGGAAATCTCCGACATGTAGACCGCGGTGCCCACACCGAAGGGAATCGCGATCAAGGCCGCTCCCAGCGTGACAAGCAGGGAGCCGCCGATCAGGGGAAGGATCCCGTAGTACCCTTCGATCGGGTACCAGCGGGCGCTCAGGAGCCCGGTCAGGGGAACCTCGAACAGCGTCGGGGCGCCTTCCCGGAGGAGGAAGAAGAAGATCAACGCGATGAATAGGATGGCCGAGTACCCGGCTACCTTGATCAGGCGTGTGATGACGAACTCACTCCAGCTTCGCTGCTGCATACGATCCTCAGGGATTCACCGGCACAAAGCTGAGGCTTGAGACGATCGCCTGCCCCTCCGGGCCGAGAATCCAGGCCAGATAGGCGGCCAGGACCGGGTTGGGCTGCCCGTTGGTGTACATGTACAGATCGCGTGCGATAGGATAGGCGCCGGAGACCACCGTCTCCGCCGAGGGCAGGACGAATGGCCCGGCGGGGTCCCGCCCGACGGCCACCATCTTCATGTCGCTCGTGACGTACCCCAGGCCATCGTACCCGATGGCGTTGGGGTTCTGGCGAATCTCGGCGCTGATCCCCTCCGAGGAGGGCAGGAGCAACGTCTCCGGTGTCAGCAGGGTGTGATCGTTGGGATCCCCCCGACGCACGACGTGCTCGAGGAAGAAGACATGCGTGCCGGAGTTGACCTCGCGCGAGAGCCGCACGATCGGCCGGTCCTCGCCGCCGACCTCGGCCCAGTTACCGATCCGGCCGCTGTAGATGTCGGAAAGCTGGTCGATCGTCAGGCGGTCGACGGGATTCTCGGGGTTGACGACGATGGCGATGGCGTCCCGGGCGACGACGAACTCCACCGGGCTAACGCCGTTGGCTTGCGCCTCTTGCGTTTCCTCGGGCTTGAGAGGACGAGAGGCATTGGCAATGTCGACGGTGGCGTTGATCAGCGCCGCAACGCCTGTGCCGGTGCCACCCCCCGTGACCGAGATGCTGATCTCGGGGTGGCCGACATGGTAAGCCTCGGCCCAGGCCAGGGCCAGGTTGACCAGCGTGTCTGATCCCTTGTTGCTGATCGTCGTCGAGGGAGCCCCGGGTTGGCCTTGGCCGCCCGAGGATTCCCCGGAACAGCCCGGCACAAGCAGGGCCGCGAGCAGGACCACGAGCAGAAGGCGGGGTTGACGGCGCACAGGGATGGATTATAGCCTCCTGGCCGCGTCGGCTCAAGGCACAACCGCCGACGCCTGACGGAGCTCATGCCGACGGTGGCGGCACACCGGTGCATCGCCGCAAGCCTGCGATTCCCCAGACGCGCCGGGAGGCAGGCGTCGGCTGGTCTCGGGAGGTCGAGTAATGCCGGCAGGGCAAAACGCGGTTCGGAGGGCCAGCTTGCCTGTAGGCATTTTGTGGCCGGGCTGGTGTAGAATGCGGGTGATGATGTCGGAAGCCGCTCCGCCGAAGTTCGAGGTCCGAAATGTGGACTTCTACTACGATTCGGTGCGCGCGCTGAAGGGCGTATCGCTCGACATCTACCCCAACCAGATCACAGCCCTGATCGGGCCCTCGGGTTGTGGCAAGTCAACCTTCCTGCGCTGCCTTAACCGGATGAACGATACCATCGCCGGGACCCGCCTCGAGGGTCGGATCCTGCTCGACGGGATGGATCTCAACGCGCCCAGCGTGGACGTTGCCGATCTGCGCCGGCGGGTGGGGATGGTCTTCCAGAAGCCGAACCCCTTCCCCAAGTCGGTCTTCGACAATGTCGCCTTTGGACCCAGGGTGCTTGGCCTGGCAGCCGACCGGGCGTCGCTCGAGAACCGGGTGGAAGAGTCGCTGCAGCGGGCGGCGTTGTGGGATGTGGTCAAGGAGAATCTGCGGGGAGAAGCGCTGGAGCTCTCCCTGGGAGAGCAGCAGCGGCTGTGCATCGCCCGGGTGCTGGCGGTCGAGCCCGAGGTGATCCTGATGGATGAGCCCTGCTCGGCGCTTGACCCGATCGCCACCCTGCGGATCGAAGATCTGATGCGGGAGCTCAAAGAGCGCTACACCATCGTCATCGTGACCCACAACATGCAGCAGGCGGCGCGGACCTCCGACAAGACCGGCTTGTTCTGGCTGGGTGAGCTGGTCGAGTATGACGAAACGGGCAAGGTCTTCACCCGGCCCGCGAACCCGCTGACCGAGGCCTACGTTACGGGCCGGCACGGCTAGCGGGGCGGGGTGAGGGAGGCGGCTATGGCCAAGCAGAAGAGGACCGTGTACGACCGGGAGTTCTCCCAGGTCTGCGACGATATCCTTCGCCTGGGGAACCTGGTGGACCAGGCCATCGATCTGTCGATCCAGAGCCTGGCCCAGCGTGATCGCGTCCTGGCACAGCAGGTGATTGTCGGGGACGCTGCCATCAACGAGCTTCGCTTTTGTGTGGAAGAGGCATGCCTGGCGTTGATCGCCACCCAGCAACCGGCTGCAGGCGATCTGCGGGCGGCTGTGGCGGCGATGAACCTGGCGGTGGAGATGGAGCGGATGGCCGACCATGCGGCTGGGATCTGCAAGACCGTCCTGCGTATGGGAGACGAGCCGCTGCTCAAGCCGTTGGTCAACATCCCTCTCATGGCACAGTGTGCCCGAGAGATGCTGGGCGAAGTGCTCAAGGCCTTCGTCGAGCACGATGAGGCTCGAGCCAGGCGGGCCGCCACGCGCGACCAGGAGCTGGACCGGCTGTACAAGACGATCTTCAGCGAGTTGATCCAGGCAATGGCCTCGGACAAGAACAATGTCGCTCGGGGGACCTACCTGATGTGGTGTGCCCACAATCTGGAGCGTATCGGCGACCGAGTGACCAAC
>CAZEMA010000140.1:2346-5256 GCA_964513155.1 uncultured Anaerolineaceae bacterium | reverse complement strand
GTGTACCCGTCGTCGAAGAGGCCGAACTGCGCCGAGAGCAGCCGGGGCACCATGATCATCAGGCAGAGAAGCACGGGTGTGTAGGTCAGCACCTCTCTGAGGTGGTCCTTACAATCGGCGGCCGAGCGCTCCTGCTCTGTCACCGGTCACGGTCCTCCGAGAAGCTCACAAGCCTTCCCTCTCGGGCCGAGGTCAGCGCCCCCAGTGCCAACCGCAAGGCCCAGACGCCGTCCGCCAGGGGGCAAAGAGGATCCTCCTCCCCTCGCATGACCGCCAGGAAGTGCCGCATTTCCTCAAGGAACATCGCGTTCCGCTCGAAGCCCGCCGGCGCAGGGAAAGCATCCCAGGCTTGGCCCGATGACCGGAACAACCGGACTGCTCCATCGTCGCTGTCCCAGCGGATCGTCCCTTCCTGGCCGACAATCTCCAAGTGGTGCTCGGGAGGCCGTTGAAGGTAGTCCAGGTGCACACTGCCCAGGCAACCCGAGGCGAAGTGTAGCCCTATCTCCGCCGTGTCTTCGACCTTAAGCCCCAGATTCCCCACTGTCCCGGTCATCGCCCACAGCGCCGAAACCTCTCCGAGCAGCCAACGGAGGTAGTCGAAGGGATGGCAAAGGGTCAGCACAACGCCTCCGCCCAAGTCCGGCCGGGCGCTGTACGACTGGCGGAAGTCCTCCCGCGGGTGCCAGTCGGGCAGATACTCGCCCCAGTGGGCGCGGGCGCTGATCGGCCAGCCGATGGCACCTTCCGCCAGAAGATGCTTAACCCGCCGCAGCCCGGGGTGGAACCGAAACTGGAACCCGACGAGCACGCGGCCCCCGCCCCTGGCGATTGCCGCCTCAAGCTCCCCGACGCGCTCCACGCTGTGCGCCAGCGGCTTCTCGATCAGCAGATGGCAGCCTGCCAGCGCCGCCGGAATCGCCACGTCCAGGTGCAGCGCCGTTGGGTTGCAGACCACGACCGCATCCGGTTTGCGGCCCAGCGCCGCGGCGAGGTCCCTGTCGACGGGGAATCCAGACAGCTCGTCATCGGGGAGCGTGCTCCGGCCTGTCCGGTACAGGACAATGTCGCGCTCGCCCAAGGTGACAAGGTTGCGCAGGTGACGCCGGCCCATCGAGCCCAGACCGCAGATCAAGAATCGCACTTGGACCTCACCCTACCCAGATCCCGCCTGTCCCCGTCCTCGCCGCGACACGGCGACGTCCGGGGCCCAGACCGCCTCACGCGACCCAGGGCTCCCGCTGTGACTTGCGGAGCAGCACACCCGATGCGAACCGGGCACCACGAAGGGATAGCATCCCGATATCTCGCCGAGCTCGCGTCGCCCGAAGGCCGCTGTGGCCCCGTCGGGGGGGTCGAAGCTCCGCCCGTGCCTGCGCCAGAACCAGCACAAACAGCTTGAGCAGGCGGGAGTAAGGGCGGCCGTGAACCTTGACCGCCAGGACATCAAACCCCGCGGCCTCCAGGGTCGACGAGAGCGTCTGAGGCGAGAAGGCCATCGGGTGCGCCAGCTCCAGGCAGGCGTGTCCGAAGAGGTTGGGCACTTCCACGAGCACGTACGCCCCTGGCGCCAGCCAGTTCTCCCGGACTTGCCGCAGGTACTCTACCGGCTGCGGCAGATGCTCTAAGACATGAATCGCGGTGGCCAGGTCGAACTTCCCCCGCCAGTCGGGTCCAATGTCGCCCAGGTCTGCCACTGCAGCAACGCCCCGCCGCTCCGACTCTCGTCGATAGGCCTCTCCCGGCTCGATCCCCAGGCCCTCGCATCCGTATCTCTGGTGGAAGGCCAACAGCAACTCGCCCAGGGAGCTGCCGATGTCCAGGTGCGCCTTCACCGCAGACAAGCGCGATCCGGCAAAGCCCAGCAGGTGCTCCGCCCGGCGGCCCTGGACCCAGCGATCCTTCGCCGAAGGCCCCTCCTGCCCTTGGATCTGGCGCCGGTACTCCGTCCGGTAGAAAGCCTCCCGCGCCGCGTCGCTCATCCTCCTCGACTGGAAGACCAGTCCGCAATCCCTGCACAGCACATAGGTCAGCGGTGCCGCTCTCTCCATTACCTTCTCGAAGACGGCATGCCGCGACCTCTCACTGCCACACAGGGGGCAGCGTTTCACGTCGATGCGTTCGAACTCGAGCACGCTCTCGGCCAAACTCAACGCCTCTGCCTGTCTCCCGGTGTTTCCGCGCTCCCGTGTCTTGTAGTTCTGCGTCGTGCCGTGCACAGCTGGGGCTCGCAGCCATCGGCCTCGACATTCGGTGCGCGGCTTCCCTCTCCCTTGGCCCCTCAGTCGGGATTGAGAAGGCGGAACAGGCGGCTGTAGACGCCCAGAAGAAACCAGCGCACAGGGCGCGCGCGCAGGATCCAGCGGCGAAGCCCTCTCGCTCCGCCCATGCGGGCTGCCCTGCCCGCCGTGGGCGGCGGTGCGGCCTGCGCGGCGATGGACTCGGCCAGCCGTGGCGAGATCCGGTTCCCCATATGCTGGGTGGTGCGCTCCATCGTCGCCAGGCGAAGGAAGCCGGCCCGGTTGACCGCGATGTCCAGGTCGTTCATTTCGCCCATCAGGTGCCCGCTCCAGCCCTTTGGCAGACTGGCCTCGATCACCGCCTTCGGTGCCAGGAACTGGTTGTGATTGGCCATGGCGAAGACGCGCAGGCTGTTGAACTCGAGCACCAGGTCCTCGACGGCGATCGTCTCCTGGACCACCGCCTCGTAGTCCCGCCCGTAACTCTCGGCCCAGTCCTGCATCCAACGATCCTGGATGAAGCGCCCACGCTCCAGTCGAGCCTCGGGGCGCTCCTCGGCGAAGCGGAGGTTGCTGCTGATGCGCTCGTCGTTGAACAGCGTCCGCACCGCGCAGCCGGTGACCATCCCCACACTGGGGTACGTGTCCAGAATCTTGAGGTGCGCGCCCA
>CAZEMA010000140.1:0-2246 GCA_964513155.1 uncultured Anaerolineaceae bacterium | reverse complement strand
TTCATGCCGATGCGAGCCATGGACAGAGTAGCCTCGCAAGATTCGCCGGACTTCCAGACGGAGCCAACCCCGGCCAATCGGATGCCTTCCCCGGGGTCAGCTCTTCGTTGACGGCAACCTGTCGCCAGCAGCAGCTGAGCGCCGACTCAGGACTGCTCCAAGCCACGCTCAGCGCCGAGAAGAAGGCACAGGCGATGTATCGCTCATGTCGAGCAGCGCCCAAACCTGCCCACGATCCTAAGGATGTCGAACCCTTCCGCGTAAGGCCTCTCGGCCAGCGCACCATGGCGAATCATGGTGGCGCGAAGGACCTCGGGGGAGAAGTAGTACTTGTCCGAGTAGGTGCGGTACTCCGCCAGCGCGGCGAGCTTCCGCTCAACGTCCGCCTCGGTGACCTCAACCAGGAAGTGCGGGAAGAACCCGTGGCTGCTTCGAAGGACGTCGTACCCGAGGACGGTCGTCCCACGAAACGCCCGCAATGCCTCATCCGTCACGACGGCGTGATCCTGGTGGGTCTCCGCCCGCGTGTGGGCGAAGACGAGGTCGGGCGCATACTCCCGCTTGATCTCGTAGAGGTACTCCAGGATCTCCTGGCGATCCCGTGGGAAGTTGCGGGTCTCGAAGCTCCCGACAATAACCTTGTCGTCCGGGACTCCCAGAATAGCCATACTGCGATGGAGCTCCTGGACGACGTTCTTGAGTTGCAGGTTCTTCTGGTTGTCCGACAGGGTCACGCACAGGATCTCCGCCTGGCCCGCGATGTGCGCCATGAGCGCGCCGCATCCCAACTCGATGTCATCTGGGTGAGCGCCGACAAACAGGATCTTGCGTCCGTAGAAGATCACCCTGGCCTCCTGGCGGCATCACTTGTGAGCAACGAAACCGCCGACGACCTTGGTCATGACAAGCTCGCCCTGGCGTGCCAGCCGAAGGGTGGCGACGGTCTCGATTCGCTCCAGAACCTTCTCGAAGTCGTCCTTGCCTTCAAAGAACCCCGTCCACAGCTTGCGGTCTTCTGAGAGCGAAGCGCGAGTGTAGGCCAGGAAGGGTTCTGCCTCGTGGAAGACAAGGGGATTCTCGAAGATGTGCACCTCGACGCGGGAGAATCGAGATCGAATGGCGTCCAGGATCTCGCTGCCGTAGCGCGAGCTGCCAGGCATGCGAGGGATCGGACGGCCGGTCGCCTCGCGAATGATGTCATAGAACACATGCTTGTTCTCGGGCATCGGGCCTGTGGTAAACAGTCGGCCACCCGGCTTCAGCACCCGGTGCATCTCACCGATCGTGAAGGGGATGCTCTCCGCGTAGTAGATGGCGAAGCAGCAAGACACCAGGTCGAACTGGTCATCGGCGAACTCGAGGCGCTTGTTGAAATCCAACTCGGTGATCGTCAAGGAGTTGCCGATGCTGGCGTTCACCGCGCGCGCCTGGGCCAGTAGCTCGGCCGAGATATCCCCCCCGGTGATCTCCGCCTCGCCATTCAGATACTTGTGGAAGGCGAGGCATTGCTTGCCTGCTCCGCATCCGACATCGAGGATCTTCGACCCCCTAATCGGCGCCAGGAGTGCGAGCATCCAGGCATCGATATCGCGGCTCCCGAACCGAGTGTGGATGTCGATGCGGGTCTGTAGATCACGGCTCGTTTCCTGGTAGTCTATCTTCATAGGGTTCTACCTTTGGTCATTCGGCCGATTCTACCATGCGGGCCTCTCGCCACTTCTTGCGCCAGTTGCGGGCCTCTCCCAACAGCCTCTGGGGAGCACGTCCGGCCCACCGATCGATCCTCCCCGCAGCCTCTCCCGCCGCTGTCGAACCCTCGTCCGGCCCAGCAAGCGACCACAAGATCAATCGTTACGTCGGGCGCCCATGCCAGAATCTCTATCGCCGGGTCCACGCACATCTCGCCTGAGGTGACGGAGGAGTAGGCTCCGCGCCGCCCGAGCATAGTACCGGACTGCGTCCCCCGGATGGAACAGGATGCGAACCAAACGCGATGGCCGTCCCGGGCCGAGGCGGGCGATCAGGCCACTCTCCAGCCGCCGGCCGAGCCCTGCCAGCCGCCAGAGCTTGCGTTCCGGCCCCCGCGCCGTCAGGACCCAGTTGGCATCGGCCAGGGTGAAGATGACCTCGCGCCCTCCGGCCAGCGCAACGTTCTCCTGGCTCTCCGGCAGATGGTAGTGAGGCTGCCCGCCGGGCAGATGCGAGTAGTCGTGGCTCTGGTGGACGATGGTCACCGCGCGGGTCGC
>CAZEMA010000139.1:0-5294 GCA_964513155.1 uncultured Anaerolineaceae bacterium | reverse complement strand
ATATGCCCATTTCCTTCCATCACACCGGGGTCATGCAACACTCTCATCTCCTATCGTGATCGGACGCGAGAGCACAGGCCAGAATCAGGTGGAGACTGTCGCAGTAGCGG
Source organism: uncultured Anaerolineaceae bacterium (assembly GCA_964513155.1). Classification (GTDB taxonomy): domain Bacteria; phylum Chloroflexota; class Anaerolineae; order Anaerolineales; family E44-bin32; genus DATEAV01. Next base: position 5,184 of record CAZEMA010000139.1, on the reverse strand, counting down.
AGAAAACGAATGCGCCTCACGGGATGGCGCAACCCGCTCTATCACACCTGCGAACTTCTCTCACGCACGCGGGGCTCTCCCGCTCTCAAGCGAGAGAAAATGTAGCATAGCGGCAGGGGGATGTCAAGAAAGCCTTCCGGGGGAGGCCCTCGAGGGCCTGCCGAAGGAGCCCAGGGCGCCCTCAGGCCGCCGGACGGCGGTCCGACCCCATCCTACGGACGGCTCGGGGGCGGGCAAAGCATGCTACAATTCGCACCCCGGGGAGCCGCCCGGCCGCGTCCCAGCGGCCGACGGCTCTTTCGTGGGAGGGCATCATGCCTGTCTGGCTCGAGCAACAAATCGTCGCGTTTCTGACCCATCTTCTCCAGACCATCGGCTGGGGAGGGGTCACCGCGATCATGGCGCTGGAAAGCGCCAACATCCCCATCCCCAGCGAGGTCACGATGCCCCTGTCGGGCTGGCTTCTGGTGCAGGCCCGAGGCGGGACGGCTCTCCAGGCAGCCCTGCGGGGCGGCGTCTGGGGAGCCGTGGGCTGCACGCTGGGGTCCCTCCTCTCCTACGCCCTTGGCGCCTGGGGTGGACGGCCCCTCCTCGATCGCTATGGCAAGTACCTGATGATCGGCCCGCACGATCTCGAGGTCGCCGACCGCTGGTTTGCCCGGTGGGGTGACTGGACGGCGTTTCTCTCGCGGCTGCTGCCGATCGTGCGCACCTTCATCTCGTTCCCAGCTGGCGTGGCCCGCACCCGCCTACTTCGCTTCACTCTCCTCACGTTCGCCGGTTCCTTTCTGTGGTGCAGCGCGCTCGCCTACGGCGGCTATGTCTTCGGTTCCCGCTGGGAGGAACTGCGCCAAATCATGCGCCCCTTCGATATCCCCATCGCCCTCGTGCTGGTGGCCGGCTTTGCCTACTACATCTACCATCACGTTCGGCGGGGGGCGAAATCGGGAGGCAACGGGGATCCGACCAAGACCTAACACTGCCCCGAACGGCGGCGATGGTTCTGATCTACCCCCGGTCTGACCCGGTGAGAGGGCTTGTCAATGGAGCTTGCCGGGCGCCGAGACGTTCACCGGGCCCGTCCGCGGATGTCTCTGGGGCTGCACTGACAGTGCGCCCAGGTCCTTCCTGCCCACCTTGATGGGGTTGTCTTCTCATGGTGCGCGGCGGGGGAACGGCTTGCGGGACCGCACGCAGGCGCGCGGGCAGTCACGGGATGGATTCCTATTCTCCGCTGGCTGATTGGCTAGCCGGTGGCGCGGCCACCTCCGGCGCGGCCACCTCTTGGCCCCTCAGCCGGTACGCCAGCCAGGGGATGCCCGCGGCCGCCAGGCCGGTGAGCGCCAGTAGTACGACGATGCCCCCAACGGCCACGACATTCCACAAAGTCCCGCCCGCCGCCGTCTGGGCAGGAAGCGCGCTTAGGCCGATGGTGATCGCTGCGGCGTTCCACGTCCCGTGGACAAGCGTGCTGGCGATGTAGCAGCCGGCCAGGCGCAGAGGGCGCTTTCGGACGAAGGCCTCCCGCAGGCCCCAGCCGGTCAGGCCCGCGGTGAAGGCATGCATGAGGGTGGCGCCGACGCGACTGATCATCGTCCCGGCCCAGTCTGTGCCGGGTTGGGGCAAGAAGAACGCCTCGAACAAGGCATAGCCGGAACCCGTCAGAACCCCGCCCAGGAAGGCCTCAGCCGGCGTCAGGCGACGGCGCAGCAGAGGCCACAGGCCGACGGTCTTGGCCATCTCCTCGACGAGGGGCACGAGCACCGACATGTACGCGAGAACGAGGAGGATGGACCATGGCTGCAGTACGAGAGCCTCCACCTGGGGCGCAAGCGTCTCGGGGGAGATTGCCTTCCCTTGGCCAGCCACAGATTCCAGTAGCTGACGTCCTGTGGGCGACGAGGATAGGCCGACGAGGAAGAGCAGCCCGACGGGTATGATCATCAGCAGTTCGGCGGCAAGGGCCATCGCTGAGGCTGCCCAGAGACCCGCCAGCAACTGCCCCCAGGCACGCCGAGGCGAGATGGGAGGGCCAAGCCTGCGGACGGTCAGAACAATGAGTGCCACCGGAATGCTAGCGGCCAGGACCTGGGCAAGGGGCCACAGCAGACCGCCCAAGGCCCCGGCTCGCGAGGCAAGATATCCGAGGGCGATCGCAGCCGGGAACGCCAGACCGATCCACCCCCATGCCCGGGAAGGGCGACGCGGGGTTGGGGCTGGACGTCCGAACAGCGGCCGGGCCGTCCAGTAGACCAGCGGAACACCGCCGAGGGCGGTAGCCCCCACGGCAACAGCCAGCCACTGGACGGTGACTCCGCCCTGAGGATCCCCGCTGACGGCCACCAGGATAGCCATCGCAGCCAGGACGAGGGCGACGAAGACTCCGACGAGGCCTCCTCCCAGCCCCAAAGCGAATAGCACTCGGTCCTGCCAATCGGGTCGTGCCGGTTCAGGCTTCATGATCCCTCGATCGTGACCCGTCGGATAAAGGCCTCGGGAGGCTGCAGTAGGTCGAGCATAGGATCTCGAGCCGCTAGACTCTGCAGCACCTCCAGGCCCTGGCTGACGCGGCCCAAGATCGTCCGGGTTCCGTCGAGGTAGGGCAAAGGCGCCAGCGAGATGAAGAAGCGGCTCCCACCTGTACCGGGCCCGAGGCTGCTGAGGCCGACCATCCCGGACCGGTCAAAACGCAGCGCAGGGTCGATCTCCTCCGGCAGAAAGTACCCTGGCCCGCCGATCCCCGTTCCACTTGGGTCACCGGTCTCGATGAGCATACCCGGGAACACCGCGTAGACCGGGTTGCCATCGTACCAACCCTCCTGGGCCAGGAAGAGAAAGCTATTCACCCCCAGCGGTGCGGACTCGGGGTAGAGCTGGATGACCACCTCTCCGACGTTGAGCTCCAGGTGTGCAAGGTAGATGCGGTCGGGGTCAAGCGTGAAGGGTGGATAGGCGTCGTATTGGATCCTCTCGAGCAACTCCAGCCTGAAGGCGGCTTCGAGGCTGAGAAGAGTCGGCCCCAGTTGGAAGAGGTCCCCATTGATGTAGATGAACGGAACCCCGGGAACCCCCGCCTCGACTCCCTGCTGGAAGGCCTCCTGCACCAAGCCAGCGTAGCGTCCGCTTTCGAGGTCGTTCCCGAGAGCGTCGACGTCAAGCCCGAGATCGCTCGCGGCTCGGACCAACCAGGCTTGGAAAGCCTCCGGTGGCAGGGACACCCACTCGTCCCAGCGCGAGAAGAGCAGATCGTGCATCGCCCAGAACGCGCCCTGAGCTCCGGCAGCCTCGGCGGCTTGAGCAGCGAGCGAAGCCTTGTCATACGTATCCAGCAAAGGAAACTGGCGGTACACGACGCGCAGGTCGTCTGGATGGTTCTGCTCGAGTTCGGTTAGCACCGGTGCCAGAGCATGGCTATCCGGGGACTGGAAGTCCGAGTAGACGACCAATGTCACCGGCGCGTCTTGCGGACCGCGGGCCCAGTCTCCCGGCGACAGGACAAATGGCGGCAGGGCCGTCGGCGTGGATGGCAGGCGGACGGGCGTGGCTGGGGTGGCGGCCGCCATGGACGGCAGTGAAGTTCCGGAACCCTCTCCAGCGGTTGGGGAGGCGACCCCGCTGGGCGAGCAAGCGGCGAGGAGCAGGAAGAGGCTCAAGAGGACCCTACGCATGCTAACCGCCTCCGGCACCTGCCCGCGCAGGATCCAACGGTAGGGTGTAGACGCGCCACACGAAAGAGACCTCGCTCGCGATCGGAGCGTCGATCTCCCCCACCGAATGGCTCACCCAGGTCTCCAATTCCTCGAGCAATGCAGGGAAGATCTCTTCGGGGATGGTCCAGAAGAACGGATACAGGCCTTGACCAATCTCGTCCAGGTATTCCCGCGGGCGGCGGAGGCGCTGCCAGGACGCAGCCACAACATCCTGGCGGGCTGCGCCGTGTTCGGTCAACCAGCCGCCAATCTCCTCGTCGTAGCGCACCGGTATTTGAGGTCCCACGCCGTGGTTGGCGAGGATCCGCCTCCATTGGTCGGCGATGCGGGTCGTGGGATCGCTCTGGTCATGCTCCGTCAAGCCGACCAGAAGCTTCCCGCCGGGTCGCAAGACGCGGAGGACTTCAGCCAGAGCCATCCGCCAGTCCGGCACCAGGTGGAGGACGTGGACAGTAAGCGCCGCCGGAAAAGAATCCGGCCTGAAGGGAAGACGCACCACATCGGCCTGCGCGAGCTCGAGAGCGGAAGTCCCGGAAGGCCGGTGGTCAGCAAGATATTGCAGCATGCTCCGGGAGAGATCCAGGGCGATTACCGCCAGGCCGCATCCAAGCAAGAGATGGGAGATTCGCCCCGTGCCCGCGCCCAGGTCCAGGACGTGGTCTGCGCCTTCCAGGAGCACCATGAGCGAATCGGCAATCTGGGACTCTACCTGAGGCTGGAGGGCGCGAGACCTCGCGTAGTCTTCCGGCGAGCGCGCGAAGCCGCCCGGTCGAATCGGACTAGCCGCAACTGACACTCCGTCATGCGACATGAACATCGGCCGCCTACCTCTGGACCATTTTAGCAGGAAACGAGGGGGGACGAATCCGCCCTGCGTGAGCCAGGTTGCCTTCGTCGCGGCAGCCAAGTCTTCTGGAACGGTGGCCCGTCATGTGTGGCCAAACCTTGCTACCCTCCCCAGGATGAAGTATCCTTGCCTGCAGTCGGGGGTGGTTGGGTCCCGGTGGGCTCCCCGGTCTTCAAAACCGGCGGCGGGCCGCTCAGCGGGCCGCGGTGGGTTCGACTCCCATCCATCCCCGCCTTTGTGTTGATGGAGTAGATTATGGATGGTGTAGGCGGTGTAAGTGCGTCGGATGTTGCCCAGCGCCTGCTGCCCTCGGTGCAGCGAGTGATGCAGGTCTATGACGTCACGTCTGGCGATCCGGCGAAGGTGAGATTCCTGGCCCGTTTCCGAGGCAGACTCCTCCTCGAACCTACAGAGGCATACGATCGGTTGGAGCCGGCCTTCTCCAGCCAGGGCATGACCCTCCTCTTCCGGAGCGAAGGAGGCGATCACCTTGCCATTGCCCTCCCAGGCAGGATCCAGCCCCGTCCGTCCAACCCTTGGACGAACCTGCTCCTGTTCCTGGGGACGTTGTTCAGCGTTCTGCTCGCCGGTGCCCTCTATTCCTATGACGGTCCGGAGTTCACCAGC
>CAZEMA010000138.1:1384-5348 GCA_964513155.1 uncultured Anaerolineaceae bacterium | reverse complement strand
CCTCCGTCATGTCCCGAGCCCGCTTTGGCCCTGCAAGAGATCGCGGTTTCCGGTCGGCTTAAGTAAGACAGGGCTGGCACGGGATGGCGGGCTGGGGATGTTCGCCCAGGGGAGACATCGGCCGACATGCGGGTTGGCTGGAGCGCGCGGCTGATCGAGTAGGCCTCTCGGGGGGGAGCCGCCGTGAGTGGCTTCGAGTATAATGCCCGATGGGCCTGCAGCCAGTACGGTGCTAGGCGTTGGGAGGGTGGGCCCGGACGAGAAGCGATGCCAAGGGATCGGAGACCCGCTGAGGACCTCAGCATCGAGGAGCTGGAGGCGCTGCTGGCGCGCAGACGCCTGGAGGCGCGTCAGGTGCGGCTGCACGAGTTCCGGCGCACCGGCCGCGCGGTCCGGCTGAAGGAGCCCGCGCCTGTCCAACCGGCCGCCAGCGAGCCTACGGCACAGCCCGGCCCGCCGGCCGATGGTCCAGAAGGGGAGGAGCCAAGGACCCGCCGGATTGACTTTCGGTCCGCCGTCAACCAGGGTCTGTTGGCCGTTGAGATCGCGGCCGCCATTGGCCTGGTCTTTGTCCTCGTCAGCGGACTGATGGTGCTACAAAACCTCAACCGGGAAGCGGCGCAGGCGATGGCTGGTCCAACCGCCGAACCCACGCCCCTGATCACGGCCGTTGTCCTTCCTTCAGGCCATACGCCCCCCACGTCGCCTGGCGGGGCGCAGCCCAACGAAGCCGAAATCCCTGCCAGTCTCCGCCCGCTCGTCCAGTCGATGGCTTCCCTGGCGATTCCCACGCCAGGACCGGAACAGGCACGTACGGTTTTCATCCCGGCGATCATGGGATCGGCGGCGCCTGTAGTTCAGGGTGACGGCTGGGAGCAGTTGAAGCGAGGCGTGGGGCAGCACATCGGCAGCGCCAATCCGGGCGAGGAGGGGAACCTCGTCCTCTCGGCTCATAATGACATCTTTGGCGAGATCTTCCGCGACCTCGACCAGCTCAATCCCGGCGATGAGGTAGTTCTCGCCACGGCCACCCAAGAGTTCGTGTACCGGGTGACCGGGTGGCAGATCGTCGGACCAACCGAGGTTGAGGTGATAGCGCCGACGGCCCGGGCTACGCTGACTCTCATCTCGTGCTACCCTTATATGGTCGACAACCAGCGCATCGTTGTCTTCGCGGAGCTGGCCGACCGCTAGGATACATCCGCCATAACCGGCCGCTGCGGTGACGAGGGGCCGACGAGGGGCGGGCGCGATCATTGGGGCGGGGGGGCCTGGGTCACGCCAGGCGGTTTGATAGGAGCTGGGAGGAGGACCAACGTGGGAAGAAAGCGCAAGAAGTCCCAGTACCGCCGTCCGGCTGTGGCTCCGAGCACAACGGGGCCGACGTCCTTCGTGACCGAACCGCGCCCCGTGGACAGCTTCGGCCGGAGCCGCAGTTTCAACCCGGATTACACCTATGTTCGCGAAGATCTGAGGAGGATCGGGTTGCTGGCCGGCTCGTTCATCGTTCTCTTGATCGTCGGTTCCTTCTTCTTCCGCTAGACCGGGCGCTGACGCCGGTCCGGAGACCAACCGATGTCTGCATTCTCTTCCGCCACGCGGCCCAGGATCCGTTTCAGCCTGCGCTGGAAAATCACGCTTCCCTTCATGTTCCTGGCCCTGATCCTGGGCCTAGGGGCGACCTACGTCATCAACCGGTTGGTGAGCGAGAATGAAGAGTCTCGCTTCTTGCGCCAGTTGGCGAACAGTGGCCAGCTCGTGTCTGATGCCGTCGTGCGCTCGGAAGCCAACCAGCTTCAGCTCGAACGAATGATTGCCAACACGGTGGATGTAGCCGAGGCCGTTGGGCGGGGCGACTCCGAGTTGCTGCGCGAGCGGGTGATGCCCCTGATGGTCAACTCCAACACGGACACGGTGGCTGTGCTGGATGCTCAAGGGATCAGTCTGCTCACGGTCCGGCGATCCCCCAATGCCCCTCCGGGAGAGTACTACACGGTTCGGGACGAGGCCTTCTATGCGGAGTGGCCCTTTGTTGGCAGGCTCCTCCGGGGCGAGACGGACGAAGGCGTTGGCGACAAGCGCGCCGGACTGGGAAGTGTGCTCCTGGACGAGCAAGTCGTCGAGGGTTTCTTCGTGGGCGGGCCGCTGAGGGGCTCGGGCGCCCAGGTCATCGGTGCAGTCCTCGTGGGTATGTACCTGGAGGGCCTGTTGCCCGATCTTGCCGTACAGGCGGGCGCCAACATCTCGATCTACGACGCCAGTTCGGGGCAGCTCCTGGCCAGCAGCCTCGAGCCGTCCGACCCGACGAGCCTGACCCTCTCGCCCGATCAGCTGAGCGGCAGCCTGGGGCTGAGCCGGGAAGAGAGCCCCGTCCGGCGCATTGTCGTCGCCGGATCCATCTTCGAAGAGGTGCTCATCCCCTTCGTCGCTCGAGGGACCGACCAACTGGGCGTTCTGGGCGTCTCGCTCCTGTGGGCGCCGGTGGAAGTCTCGGCCAAGGACAACCTGGTCATGGTCACCAGCATGACGGCGCTCTCGCTGGCCTTGATCGTCTTGATCGGCGTGTTGCTCTCGGGCTCGATCACACGACCCCTGGTGGAGATGGCTCACGCCTCGGAGCAGGTCGCCACGGGGAATCTGCAGACGCGGGTCAGTGATCAGGGCAGCGACGAGATTGGGGCCCTGGCCCGAACCTTCAACTACATGGTCGAGGGGCTGCGCGAGGGCTCCGTCTATCGGGATCTGCTCGGGCTGACGCTGACGCCCGAGGTCCGGGAGCAGTTGCGCAGCAAGCTCACCGAAGGGGGTTCGCTCCTCGAAGGCCAAGGCATGGTGGCGGCCATCCTCTTTGCCGATCTGAGAGGTTTTGCCGCACTGGCTGAGAAGGTTGAGCCGGCTCATGTGATGGGGACGCTTAACGAGTACTTTGCCGGCGTTGTACCCATCGTTCGCGACCAGGGAGGGGTGATCAACAGCTTCGATGGCGATGCCATGATGGTCTCCTTTGGCATCCTGCCGAAGCGCCTGCCGCCACAAGTGAGCTCCCTGCAAGCGGTCCAAACCGGCCTGGCGATGCTGAGCTTTGTCGAGGGCCTGAACAACAGTCGCAGCCTGCGCGGCCTGCCCGGATTGGGGATGGGCATCGGTGTCTCTACGGGCCCGGTCATCGCCGGAGGCATCGGGAGCAAGGACCGGTTGCTCTACGCGGTGATTGGCGATACCGTGAACACGGCGCAGCGAATCCAGCAGGCGACTCAGGAGTCGGTCAAGGGCGGGATGTTGATCAGCGAGGCCACCTACCATTACCTGGGGGGCGCCCGGCCGCACTTCGAGTTCGGCCGCAAGGGAGTCGCCCAGCTGCGGGGCAAGAAGGAACTGGTAACGGTGATCGAGGTCCAGGGGCAGAGCTCCCGTCAGCCGCAACGTCCAGAACCAGAAGGCTAGGCATGAAGCCTCGACAGGACAGGCGTTGGGGGCTCGGCGCCTTCGCCTTGTTCCTGTGGCTGCTCTTGGTATGGATCCTGGCGGCGCTGCAGTTGATCCCCGCCAGCGCCAATCCCCGCTCCCTACCCTTCGGCCTCCTCTCCCATCTGCCGGCGGACTACCGAGCCGATGAGCGACGCCCGCCTCTGGCCGCGCTTCGGCTGTCCATCGTGGGCGAGACGTTGCGGGATCAGGGGCTTTCGCAGGGTGAGGCGGAGCAGCGCCAGGAGCACATCGAGGCCACCTTGCATGTGGCAGTGCCCACCGCAACGGCCTACGACCTCGGCGGCACTCCGACCGTGATCCCCTCGCCTCTGCCTTCCGCCACCCCCACAGGGACGGCCGAGGCTACGCCAACGCCGTTGCTGACCGGAACGACTTCGCCCACGGCCAGCGTGACATCGACAGAGACCCCAACGGGGACGCCAACCTCCACCGCGACTCGGACCCCAACCGCCACAAGGAGTCGAACGGCAACCCG
>CAZEMA010000138.1:0-1284 GCA_964513155.1 uncultured Anaerolineaceae bacterium | reverse complement strand
CCTGAGCGCAATCGACACGGTACCGCCAACCATCGAGCAGATGACCATGATTCCGGCCCTCGAGCAGTGCTACATTGACGTGACCCTGATGTATGTCGTCGACCCGGCGCCCTCGAGCGGGGTGAGTACGGGGAACGTGGTCTTCTACTACGAGTATCCGCCAGGCGTCCGCTCCGGGCCCTTCTACCCCACCACTTCGAGCGTGCAGATGATCGAGCAAGAATTCCGGGGAAGCTATGGGGGGAGGATCACGATCACCGGAGTCACGTTGGAGTTAGGAAACACGGGGGGCCGCTTCCCCGCTGCGGCCCCGTCGGCCACAATCGGCGTCTACGGGGAGGTGGTGGACAACGCCGGGAACGGGGCAACCACCGGACCCTACGACTACACGCTGACAGAGAGTTGCCCCTAGCACCATGGCCCGTTGAGAGCGGCTCCGAGAGGAGCCGCTCCCTCTTTGTGGGGTCGTCCTCATGAGGGAGGAGAGTGCACGCCGTCACGGTAGGGGCAAGGCACCCAATATCGCCAGTCCGGGCAGGTGCGGGGTACTTAGCCCCTACCCGCGCCAATTGCCCGTGTTAGGAGCAAGGATCCGCATCCGGGGCGGTCTGGACGCCACCCGTGGCATAGGAGGCAAAGGACGGTTGCCTTGATGCCTGATTGGCGGTACTGTGAGCAGAGTATCGCCACTTCAAGCGAAGGCTGGCCTGCTGGCCAAGCCAGGGACTCCCACGAGCGGGATTCCCTACAGCACTCCGTGAAGCGCCTGGTAGCCTCCGAAGAGGGACACGAGAGGGCCAGAAGGCCTTGGGGCAAGCGGGAGCCAATGACCGTTATCGAGGTACGAGAATGAGCCGCCCGAGCGACGGATCGCCCAGACAGGAGAAGGCAGAGACGAAACCTCCGCCAGGCAGGCGATGGTGGCTGGGCGCCTTCGCCGTGTTCCTGGGGCTGCTAGGGATCTGGGTCCTGGCGGTGTTGCAGTTGATCCCTGCCGGCGCCGATCCGCGTGCGCTTGGCTTCGGCCTGCTCTCCCATCTGCAGGCTGACTATGGAACAGACGCGCCGCGGGCGCCGCTGGCCGCGCTTCGGCTATCGATCGTGGGCGAGGCGCTCGTGGACCTCGGCTTTCCGATCGGGCAGGCGCAGGAGCGACAGCAGGGGATCGAGGCCGCCATGCGCCTGGCCGTCCCCACAGCGACGGCCCGCGACTTCAGCGGCGACCCGCCCCTGACCGCCACGCCTCTGCCCACGGAAACCCCGACACGCACGCCTGAATCCAGC
>CAZEMA010000137.1:0-5398 GCA_964513155.1 uncultured Anaerolineaceae bacterium | reverse complement strand
GGCCTGCAGGCCATCCGCGGTCAAACGCAAGCGGCTCGGGGACCTCGAGATCCCACCGCTGACCAATCATCAGGTAACAGGGGAAGCGGTCGGCCACCTGGCGGACCGCCGGTAGTAGGTCGTCCAGGAAGAGGATGTCGGCATTCACATAGCAGAGGATGGGGTTGCGGGCGGCCCGGCGGGCAATAGCGAAAATGGAGTCAAGCAGCGGGGTCCCCTGGTCATTGCGAGCCACGTCGGTCAGGTGAGTCACACCGAGTTCCACGGCGATCTGCGCCATTCCCTCTTCCTGCCCTATGAGCAAGACCTCGACGCCCTCCCCGAGCGCCAGCCAAGACCGGATGGCATTGCGCTGAATCACGTCGATGTGCCCGCGGAAGGGCTTGGGGGAGGTGAAGATCGTTAGCATCCCTTGGTCTCTGCCCCGCCTTCCCGCCGGCGACGGCATATCGAGGTAGGTGATCCGCTGTCCTCAACAGCTTGCGTGTCGACGCCCCTTATGCAACCCAACCCCACTCAGTGCATCTCTACTCTGAGCAAAGGGTTCACACAAGCGACCGAAGATACGTTCCCGTCCGCTTCCCCGCACTGCCATCGGTGAAGGTCACCTCACGCTCGACGAACGCCCGGCGGCTCTCCCGGTCTGCCGCCGGCTCCTTCAAGTAAGCGTTGACCACTTCCCGAATCTCGCCTTCTGTCTGCGCCACTCTCCCCGCCTTCGCCTTCCGGAAGCGGTCGTGGGTCGGCCAGTCGCCGATGCGCGAGAGAGGCAGCGAGTATTTGCGCGGCGTGTTCCAGCCCCCGGGCGTGTCCAGGCAGACGCTGACGATGGGACGGTCGTGAATTGCCGCCTCGACGACCATCGTCGAATACACCGTCAAGAAGACGTCGGAGTGCGCCATCATCGAGGTCTTCTCGGGCATGTCCTCGCCGGAGTAGTACCCCAGCTCACCGCCAATCGGCACCGGCTCGACGACGTGGACATGCGGCACGTCCTGCGCCAGTTGCCGGATCCGCCGGCGTTCCTCAGCGAAGAGATGCACATCCATGAAGTGGTTGGGATGCAGGCGCACGAGGAGCTGCGAGGGCGCGGCCAGAGTGTTCGAGGACACCAGACGGGCAAGTGCCTCCACGTTCCGGTAGTTGGGCGCGAAGGAAACAAAGCTGCAGGCATACGAGAGCAGCTTGCGCTCGGGGTCCAGGTTGTGCAGGCGGAAGTACTCCTGGCGAGGCATCCGCCACTCGCCGCGGAAGTAGCCGTCGTAGATTGGGATGCCGCCGATGTGCACGCGCTCCGGAGGCCAGTCCGATCCCAGGACGAGCTCCTCCTTCTGGATCTCCGACCAGCAGGTGACGAAATCCATCGGCGCGCCCGAGAGGCTGTAGCTGCTTGGATTGTCCCAACCCACGATGCCAGCGGCCGTTGGCACTTTGCGGGCAGCCGCCTCGCGCAGCAGATAGCGGTCGAGGCGCCAGCCAGCGGTGCTGGCCACAACCAGCGAAGGCTGGTAGCGGTCGAAGAGGTCACCATAGAGAGCCGGCGTGAACCGACGCTGAGCACCGACCAGCCGCCGGCGGGCCGCCCTTGAGCGCCGCAAGAGGGCGACAGTCAGCCAGGCGAGCGGCATCAGCAGGCGACGTCGGTTGGGCTCTTCGGCTGCCACCTGCTCGACGTAGCTATCCATGGCCGCGGTGTTGATCCTGTCCGAGGAACCCACCCGGCGCAGGAAGCCGAGCCACCATTGCCCCTCGGGTGAGACCTCTTCCGCGTAGGTGCGGGCCTGCGGCAGTCGCAGCCCCTCAATGACCAGCCCCGGCCGACCGAAGCGGCGGCTGATCTGGTCCACCAATCCATCATCGGTGAGCAGCACCACCTCGACCCCGGCCGCAAGCAGGGTGGGAACAACGTCGCTCTGCAAGAAGTAGACAATCGCCAGGCCGTGATCGGCGCTGATTAAGATCCGCTTCACTCCCATCAAGGAACCTCTACCTCCGACGACTGAAGCACAGCTTCACTCCTCCCCGTAGTACCAGTGGAAGATGGCGTCATACAGACCCAGCAGCCGTTGCCTGACCAACGGCACCCGCAGGATTCGTTTCTTCAGCCCCCCGGGCCTGGGCCCGCCCCGTCGACTGGCCGCCCTGCCCGGCACACCATCCAAGCTGTTGCTCATGTTCATCACCAGCGGGTCACAGGTCATCAGTCGCAGGAGCCCCGCCTCATTCATGCGCTGATCGAGCTGGCGCACCTGCCCCATCGGCCGGTCCATGGCGAAGGGCACGAACTGCTGCAGCACGGACTTCCTCGCCACGAACTGCCAGTGCGAAGCCCCGACATGCGCCCGGACCCCCTGATAGATCAAACGGATGTCCTCACTCGACTCGTAATGGGATCGGATCTGCTCCTCGGGCTGCCCCAGGCTACGGTCGAACTCGAGGAAGACCTCCCAGGGCGTGAACTGCCCGCGCTCCAGGGTGACGCCGGGCGTCGCCTCCGCCCACTGCACCGTCCGGCTGTAGAACTCGGGCGACGTGCGGAAGGGCCGAGACGTGACCATTCCGACGTTGGGGTAGATCTCCAGAATCTCCAGCGAGCGTGTGAGCCAGCCCGGGTAGAACAGCGCATCACTGTCGCTGTAGGCAAGGATCTCACCGGGCGCGGCTTCAAAGATGAGGTTCCACGCTCCGCCTTTGCCCAGGTTCTTGTCTGAGAGGATCAGGTATTGGATCCGGCCTTCTTGCTGAGCGCCTCGCAGGTAGTCCACGCCCTCCTGGCAACTACCGTTGTCGAACACGAGCAGGTCGTAGGGCTGGTCAGTGTTGTCCCAGATGCTCTCCAGGCACACCTTGAGCACGTCCAGCGTCTCCGCGTAGTAGCCGCTCAGGAAGGGGATGTAGGACAACACCGCGACCGTGATTCGCTCCGGGTGAGCAACTGTGTCCACGAACTTGGCCGGGTTCTGGCCTTTGCGCATCGCCTGCTCCTAGAAGGGCCGCGTTCCCATCCGCACTATCGCGCACGAGCAGCCACGGGGCCGGGCAGTCGAGGCCCTTCGCCTCCTAACCCACATCCCGGTGGGTCTTGTGACGAACTCCGGCGTTGATCTCCCCCAGGGAAGGCTCCTGCTCGAAGAGCTTCAAGACCTCCCACCACGAGGAATCGTCGCGCCCCTTGAAGCGCGCGAAGATGGCCCGCACCAGCTCAAGATCATCCGCGGTATCGACCGTCCAGCGCAACATCCCATAGTCCTTATCGTTGTTCACCAGCACGACACGGAAGCGTCCCGGGACTTCATAGAGATAGGGCATGACATGCTCGCGCTCGTGAGGCTGCTTGGCGTGCGTCCATGCCTCCTCGAGCGCCGTGAAGGAGCACACCTCCGTGTCGAGGCCGATGGGAAACGTGCGTCCCTGTGGCAGCCGGTTGGCGACCAGATCCACCGGCGGGTCGGCATCGAGGAAAGCGCGGACCGTGAGGTCGATGACCTCCGGGTCAATGAGGGGACAATCGGCCGTCAGCCGGACGATGACATCCGCCTGGAACCGGCGCGCCGCGTGGTAGTACCGGTCGAGCACATCCGTCGGATGGCCGCGGACCCAGGCGTAGCCCTTCTCGACGCACATTGCAGCCACGACTTCGTCTGCCGGATCGGTTGTCGTGGCAACCGCCACCTCATCCACAGTCTTCGCCCTGCGGGCACGTTCGACCACCCGGGCCAGCATCGGCTGGCCACCGATGTCGGCCAGGACCTTCCCCGGCAGCCGCGTCGAACCCATGCGGGCCTGGATGATAGCGACGACGCGCCGTCGGCGGGATTCCATGGTGGTCAATGCCTCACCTTGAGGGCCAGCTCGTAGGCGTCGAGTAACCTGGCAGAGTTCTTACGCCAGTCGGCGCGCGCCTCAGCCGTCCTCCTTGCTTCCCTGCCCATGGTACGGAGGGGGGCCGGGTCGGAGGACATGGTACGGAGGATCCCGGCAAGGGACCCGGGGTCACCAACGCCAAACCAATCGCCATTGACGCCCGGCTCCACCCATTCGCGATTGCCAGGGATGTCCGAGACAACGGCCGGCAAGCCACAGGCCATGGCCTCCAGCAGGGAAACCGAACTGCCGTCACTGCGAGAGGCGCTCACATAGACATCGGCCGCACGATAGAAGTCTGGCAGGCGTTCTTGATCGACTTGCCCCGCGAAGTGGACCCGATCCTTCAATCGTGCCTGGTCAAGGATCCTCTCGATCCGGGGGCGAAGCGGGCCATCTCCCAGCATCAACAGCCGGAGAGAGGGAACGTGTTGTGCCGCAAGCACAAAGCCCTGAACGAGAACATCCACCCCGTAGATGGACTCCCAGGAGCGGGCCGAGAGGAGCACGAAGCACGATCGCCATCCGAGTCGATCCCTCAATCCGCCATCGTCTCCTGGCGAGAAGTGGGTCAGATCGACGCCCCAAGGGAACACGACGATACGCTCGTACCGCATGCCGAGGTCAACTGCCACCCGGCGCACAACCTCGCAATCGCAAATGAACACGTCGGTCCCGGCCAGTGTCAGCCAGGCGAGAAGACGCCCTAGGCCACTTCGGGCCCCCAAGAGCAGATCCGAACCCCACGACATCGTCACCAGGGGCCGAAACCATGCCAGCGCTGTAAGAAAGGCACAGCTCTGGACCGGCCCAGCGTGGATCAGATCCGGGCGGACCTGGCGCACCACCCGGCGCAGGCCAAGCAGCAGTCCCATTCCGTCCGTAAGCCTCGCCGGACGACGTCCACCAACCCAGTCGATCGCCTTGACCCCCTCCGGAATGGGGCGCGACTCCAAGCGCCGCCCGCTGTCCTCAAGTCGCAGGTAGAAGATCTCATGGCCCGTACTGGCCAATGCCTCAAGGAAGCGATGGTCATGCGGGGTATAGTCGCGCGAGAAGTAGATGACTCGCATCACGCTCCAAGCATGGTCCAGCGCAGTGTCTCCCCTGCCGGGATATCGACTATGGCTCGGGTGCCGATGACCGCATCGATTTCGTAGGGCTGGATCGCCCCTGGCGTCGCCGGCCGGAGGACATCGATGAGCTCCCGGGTCAGGACCTCGCCAGCCCGGAGATCTCGCGCCGCCCGCAGGCAGCGCCGTTGCACAATCACTGTCTCGGCCTCATTGGCCCCGACCTGCTTGTCGGGAGAACCCATTGCCCGCTCTAGCTCTCGCGTCCGGTCGACCATCGCCCTCCAGGTATCTGGGGTCATGGAGAAAGGATGGTCCGGTCCTTCGCGGCGGTTGTCATCGGTGAAGTGCTTCTCGACTGCCCGGGCTCCCAGCGCCACCGCGCCCAACACCGTGGCATGGCCCGGGGTGTGATCGGAAAGGCCAAGGATGAGATCCGGGAACATCGTAGCGTACGTCTT
>CAZEMA010000136.1:0-5448 GCA_964513155.1 uncultured Anaerolineaceae bacterium | reverse complement strand
AGCCGAGGGGCCCTCTCCGCGGTCCGGCGCTTGCCCGATCCCATGCCAGCCTGCGCAGAGGGGGAAGGAGTCCAAGAGGGGGGTTCGAAGTCACAGCCGGCCATGGCCCGTGTCACTGTCCTACATGGTTCTGAACCTATTCAGCGTGTGATATACTGCGCCCCGTGCGCCACGTGATCGCCGTTGACCTGGGGGGGACCAACATCCGGGCCGCGCGCTTCGTCGCCAACGACCCTCATCCCGTCGCACAGGTCCGTATCCCTACCTTTGCGGCACGGGGCCGAGAGGTTGTGATCTCCCGGATCCTCGATGCCATTGGCCAGGTGGCCGGGGACTCCCCCGCCGATCTGCGCATCGGCATCGGCGCACCCGGCCCGCTCGACCCGAGGCGAGGTATCATCCTCGAGGCCCCCAATCTACCTGGCTGGAACGACGTCCCCCTCCGAGCCATTGTCGTCGAGGCGCTGCATTGCCCGGTGGCCATCGGCAACGATGCCAACCTGGCCGCCTTGGGCGAGTGGCGTTACGGTGCCGGCCAGGGGGCGCAAGACGTCCTCTACCTGACCTTGAGCACCGGGATCGGCGGCGGCGTCATCTGCAACGGCCGCCTGCTCGAGGGTTTTCACGGGTTGGCAGCCGAGCTCGGCCACATGACACTCGACCGAAACGGTCCGGTCTGCGGTTGCGGCAAGCAGGGGCATCTGGAGGCGCTCGCCTCCGGCCCGGCGATTGCCCGCCGCGCGGTTGAGCTCATCCGCTCCGGCGAGCCCTCCACCCTGCCCCGGGGCGGAGAGGACTTGGCTGGCTTGACAGCCGCCCTGGTGGGCGAGGCCGCCCGGGCTGGGGACCCGCTTGCCAAGCGCGTCGTCCAAGAGGCAGGTGAGGCGATCGGCTGTCACCTGGCTAGCTTGATGCATGCATTTGACCCGGAGGTCCTCATTCTAGGAGGGGGCGTTTCCCAGATGGGAGACCTTCTTTTCGATCCAATCCAGAACGCCTTGCGCTCTCACATCCTCCATCCTTACTACCTGGAGGGTCTGCGCCTGGTCCCAGCCGCCCTCGGCGACGAAGCCGGCCTGATCGGTGCCATGGCCCTGGCAAGTGATCTATGAAACCTGAACATCGCCGCATCGCCGTTCTGACCTCCGCGGCAATCCTGCTCAGCCTGTCCGGCGCCTGCTCCGCCTTCCCGACCCCGGGACCCACGATCCTGACCTACGGGCTGACCCTGGCGCCTTCCGGCATTGACCCGCATCTCAACGCCTCGTCAGAGCTCGGCATCCCTCTGGCCTCGGTGTACGACACCCTGCTCTTCCGCGACCCGGAAACCGGCGAATTCGTCCCGGGCCTGGCAGAGACATGGTCAATCTCCAATGACGGGCTGTCCTACGAGTTCCGCCTACGCCGGGACGTCGTCTTCCACGACGGGACCCCCTTCAACGCCGAGGCCGTTCGCGCCAACATCGAATACATCCTCAACCCGGATAACCACTCGCAGAAGGCCGCCGCCATGCTTGGCCCATTGCAGACTGTGGAGGTTGTGGACGACGTAACCGTGAACTTCCATCTGAGCGAGCCCTATGCCCCGCTGCTTGACTCGCTCGCTCAGGTCTACCTGGGCATGGCCTCACCGACCGCCCTGAGCGCGTGGGGCCCAACCGACTACCAGTTCCACCAGGTCGGGACCGGCCCCTATCGCTTCGTCGAGTACATCCCGAACGATCATCTGACGCTGGAGAGGAACCCGGACTACGGCTGGGCGCCGTCGATCTACAGCCAGTCCCAGGCACAGATTGACCGGATTGTCTTCCTCTTCTTCGAGGACCCAGCCACGCGCGCCCTCGCCCTGGAGAGCGGCGAGGTCGACATCATCGGCGAGGTCCCGCCGCCTGCGGCCGCCCGGCTGGCCGGCACCGCCAACTTCAGCCTGCTCCCGGTTCCGATCCCTGGCCAACCTCTGCAGTTCCTTTTCAACACTCGGCTTTCGCCCACGGATGACGTTCGGGTCCGCCAGGCCCTCACCCTCGGGGTCGATCGGCAGACGATCGTTCAGACCGTCTTCGGCGAGCACTCGCCCGTCGCGCAAGGTCCGTTGTCGGCGGTGACACTTGGCTTCACCGCGGAGTATCCGTTTCCTGACTTCGATCCTGCCGCCGCCTTGAGCCTGCTGGACCAGGCCGGCTGGGTCGATGACGACAACGACGGCGTGCGGACACGGGACGGCCAATCCCTCGCACTCCACCTCGTTGCCCCTTCGTGGGGGCAGAATCCAGAAGTGGCTCAGCTTATCCAGGCCTACTGGGACACGCTTGGTGCCGAGGTCAGCCTCGAGGTGGCCGCCGGCTTTGGACCCCTCAAGGAGATTCAAGCCTCGGGACAGTACCATGCCATCGGCATCAACTTCTTTGCCACCGACCCGGATCTCCTGCGCTCGTTCTACACCACCGGCGGCCTGTACGATTGGACAGGCGTCGACGATCCCGCCGTTGACGACATGCTCCTATCGGCCTCTCAGATCACGCTCGACACGCAGGCCCGGCTCGACCTCTACACCCAGTTCGCCCGCTATGTTCGTGATCACGCGCTGATCCTCCCGGTCCGGGACTACGTCAATCTCGTCGTCAGCAACACCCGGGTGCAGGGCCTGCGCTTCTCCGCCGATGGATGGTATCCACTACTGATCGATCTGCGCTTGGCGCCCTAGCCCGGCGGGTTGCCTCCGGCCTGGTGACGGCCTGGGCCGCGGTCAGCCTGACGTTCTTCGGCTTGCGCCTTGGGGCGGGCGACCCGGTGGCAGCCCTTCTCGCCCAGGGTCTGGCCACGCCGGCCCAGGCCGAGGCCTACCGCCACGACCACGGCCTCGACCGGCCGTTCCTGGCCCAGTACCTGGGGTTTCTGTCGGCCCTCTCCCGCGGCGACCTTGGGGATTCCTTCTACACCGATCGGCCGGTGACGACGATCATCGCCGAGCAGTTGCCGGCGACGGCACAGCTCGCCACAGCCGGATTCGCGCTGGCGGTGGTTCTTGGCTTGCTCCTCGGTGTGGCCGCGGCCTGGTATGACCGGTCTCCGGTTGGCGCACTCTCCTCCAGTCTGGCGAATCTGGCCACCTCCCTGCCGGTGGCCTTCACCGGCATCTTGGCGCTTCTCGTCTTCGGTATCCTGCGTGGGCCGTTGCCGAATGCGGGACTGGCGGGCCTTCGCCACCTCCTGCTTCCGGCAGCTGTGCTCGGCTTCTCCTCTGCCGGCGCGATCGCCCGTGTCGTCGAAGCGGGGCTGCGAGAGAGCCTGCATGCCCCGTACATCCTGGCCGCCCGCGCCCGCGGGCTGCCGGCAGGCCTCCGGCTGCTGTGGCACGCGCTGCGCCCCTCCCTGCCACCTGCCGTCTCGCTGACGGCCCTCGAAGCCGCCTACCTGTTCACCGGCACGGTCGTTACCGAGACGGTCTTCTCGCGTCCCGGCCTCGGAAGGCTCCTGGTGGCGGCGATCCTCCAAGGTGACTTCCCCGTCGCCCAGGGTGTGGTTGCCTTGGCTGCACTGGTCTACACAGCCAGCCACGTGCTGGCAGACGCCTCCGCCCTGGCGCTCGACCCCAGACTCCGAGGGCAGGCGTGAAGACCAGACCTTCGGTGGTCCTCTCGGGCATCTGGCTTCTCGTCGTCATCCTGGCGACGCTCCTGGCCCCGCTGCTTGCCACCCACGATCCCATCCAACCAGTGGGCCCTGCCCTCTCGATTCCGCAGCCACCGCAGTGGCTCGGGACCGACGGCCTCGGCCGGGATGTGTGGTCAAGGCTCGTGTGGGGCGGACGCATCAGCCTGGGCGCGGCGCTGGCCTCCGCCTGCCTGACCATCCTCATCGGAGGAGCCGCCGCCCTGGTGGCTGCCTCGTTCCGCGGCTGGCTCGAAGGCTTCATCCTGTGGGCGGCCAACTCGGCGCTGGCGATCCCTGGCCTTCTCCTGGCGCTAATCCTGGTGGCAGGGATGGGCCGGGGCCTCCCGGCCGTCATCCTGGCCGTGGGTCTGGGAGGCGCCCCGGGCTTCGCCCGCATGGCTCGAACCGCGCTCCTGCAGGTCGGCGAGAGCGGCTATGTGGCCGCCGCGGCCGCCCTGGGCGCTGGCCGAGGTCGCATCGCCTTGCGGCACCTCCTCCCCAACGCCCGCGGCACCCTGCTTTCCCTGGCCACCATTCACTTCGCCTGGGCCTTCATGGGGACGACCACGCTCTCCTTCCTCGGCCTGGCGGGCGACCCGTCCCTTCCGGAGTGGGGTGCCATGTTGAACGCGGGCCGGACCACCCTCATCGAGGCCCCGTGGCTGGCGCTCATCCCCGGGGCTGTCATCAGCCTTACCATCCTGGCGGTCCACAGCCTGGGCAGCTACCTGGCCGCGCGTGGCATCACCGAGGAAGCCAAGTTGACATGAAGTTCCCGCCCTGGTATCCTTCGGCCCTGTCCTGACTCCAGCCCGATCGAGCCGATTCACCGATGATCTTTGTCCTCCTGGCATTTGCCCTGACCTTCGACTTCCTCAACGGCCTCCACGACAGCTCGAATGTCGTCGCCACCGTGATCACCTCCGGCGCCATGCGCCCTCGACTGGCCCTGCTCACGGCGGCTGTATGCGAGTTCCTCGGTCCATTTGTGTTCGGCGTGGCCGTCGCGACCACAGTCGGCGAGGGTTTGCTCCACGACGAAGCCATTGACGTCGCGGTGGTGACGGCCGCCCTCTTCGCTGCCGTCGTGTGGAACCTCATCACCTGGTACATCGGCCTGCCCTCATCTTCATCGCATGCCTTGATTGGCGGATTGCTGGGGGCGGCAATCCTCTCGAATGGCCTGGGCGTCGTCCGCGTGCCGGGCCTGGTCAAGATCATCCTGGCCCTTTTGATCTCACCGGCGCTCGGGCTTATCGCTGGCTTCATCTTCATGCGCCTGACCCTCTTCGCTGTCCGCAAGTCGCCGCCGAGCGTCAATGGGGTGTTTCGCCGTCTGCAAGTCGTCACCCTCGTCGGCCTGGCGCTTAGCCACGGCACCAACGACGCCCAGAAGACGATGGGCGTCATTGCGATGGGCCTGCTCGCTGCCGGCTATCTCGACCGTTTCTATGTACCGATCTGGGTGATTGCCGCCAGCGCCGCGGCCATTGCGCTCGGCACTTCCCTAGGCGGCTGGCGCTTGATCAAGACGTTGGGAGGCAAGATCTTCCACGTCCGGCCCGTGCACGGCTTCACCTCTCAGGTGGCCGGCGCGGCCGTGATCCTGGGCGCCGCCCTGCTGGGCGGGCCGGTGAGCACGACCCAGGTGATGAGCTCGGCCATCATGGGCGTCGGGGCGGCCGAGCGCCTGAGCAAGGTGCGCTGGTTCGTCCTGCGGGACATGGCCGTCGCCTGGATCCTCACGATCCCGCTCACCGCAGGCCTGTCAGCCGTCGCCTGGCAGATCCTGAG
>CAZEMA010000135.1:0-5462 GCA_964513155.1 uncultured Anaerolineaceae bacterium | reverse complement strand
TCGGCGATCCCCCTCTGCTCCGGAAGGAGATCGATCACCGGATACGGCGTGCTGCGGTCGAACTCGGTCGAGTTGGCGTCTTCCGAGCCCAGGACATGCCGGGCGAACTCGATGACCATCACCTGCATCCCCAGGCAAAGCCCAAGATAGGGAATCTTCTTCTCGCGGGCGAACCGGGCCGAGGCAATCTTGCCCTCGATCCCGCGGGAGCCGAAACCCCCGGGGACGATGATCCCATCCGCCTTGTCGAGTTGATCCCACCCCCGCCCCTTCTCCAACTCCGCCGAATGCACCCATAGGATTTCCGGCTTCACGCCGACCGACAGCCCTGCATGCTTGACGGCCTCCCGCACGCTCATGTAGGCATCTTGGAGCTCGACGTACTTACCCACGACTGCGACCTTCACGGAGGGCCTGGGCGTCCCGGCCTCGGCCACCAGACGTTCCCAGATCGAGAGGTCGGGGTTCTGGCGCGCCTTGAGGCCGAGCTTGCCGAGCACGATGTCCGCCACGCCCAGCCGCTCCAAGATGAGGGGCACCTCGTAGAGCACCGGGACGGTCATCAAGGGAATCACGGCCCGCACTTCCACGTCGCAGAACAAGGCGATCTTGTCTCGCAGGTCATCTGCCACCGGATAGTCGGAGCGGGCCGCAATCACGTCCGGCGAGATACCGATCGATCGAAGCTCGCGCACGGAGTGTTGCGTGGGCTTGGTCTTGAGCTCGCCCGTGGCGCCGATGTGCGGCAGCCAGGTAACGTGGACGTAGAGCGTGTTCTCGCGTCCTACATCGGAGCGCATCTGGCGCAGCGCCTCCAGGAAGGGCAGGGATTCGATGTCGCCCACGGTGCCGCCGACTTCGACCAGGACGATCTCTGCCCCGGTGGCCCTGGGCACGAGGCCAATCCGCCGCTTGATCTCGTTGGTCACATGCGGGATCACCTGGATGGTGCCGCCCAGAAAGTCCCCCCGCCGCTCCTTGCCGATGACCTCGGAGTAGATCTGCCCGCTCGTAACGTTGCAGACCCGGCTCAGGCTGATGTCGATGAAACGCTCATAGTGGCCCAGATCGAGATCTGTCTCGGCGCCGTCGTCCAGGACGTAGACCTCCCCATGTTGGTACGGGCTCATCGTCCCCGGGTCGACGTTGATGTACGGATCCAGCTTCTGGATCGACACGCTGAAGCCGCGTTCCTTGAGCAGCCGGCCAATGGCAGCCGCCGTCACGCCTTTGCCGACGGAACTGACGACCCCGCCCGTGATGAAGATGTACTTCGTCATGGACTACCTCCCAGGCGCGGCGCGGGTCCTAATAAGGGCGGTGGGGAGGGCCGGTTCTCGGCTTCCTCCCCACCGTGGGCTGCTTGCGCCACATGAAGAACAAGACATCATCCCACCAGTTGCACCAGGTCGGCTGCGGCCCGACGCATCTCCAGGAATATCAGCCCCAACTTCGCCTGCTCTCTCGCCAGTACCGTCAGGACGGCGCTCTCGCCGACCGACGTCAGGATCACATAGCCCTGGTCTCCATGAATGTAGACCTGTTCGAGGCTCCGTCGGCCGAGCTCGCCGGAGATCCGCTCGCCCAGGCTCAGCATGGCCGCCGACATCGCCGAGACGCGGTCTTCTTCGACATCCGAGGGGAGGGCCGAGGCCATGATCAGGCCGTCAACACTGACAACGGCTGAGGCCTCGACGTCCGGCGTGTTCGCCTGCAGGTCTCGCAGACGGTCCACCATCAGAGCGGTTCGGGACTTTCCGACTGGCGCGTTTTCATTTGTCATGGCGGGTACACCCAGCGAAGTCTACCATACGGGCTTGGCTCAGGCAAGCGGGGTGTCAAATGGCCGGCAGCGCAAGCGGCGAAAAGCCACGGTCGCGCGGACGTCGGGTCACGATGCCCCCGGGCGGGAAGATGACGGTCAACCGCCCTGCCCCGATTGCAGGCTGCCGCCCGCATGGACATCGTCGATGGGGGCCGACGTCCCTTCCGGCACACGTTCCTCCGCCCCGAGCCACCGGGGTCCTTTCCACAGCAGCGTTGCCATACACGCGGTTAGGAGCAGGTTCCCCGACAGGTTCAGTGCCCCGAGGCCCGGGAGGCCATACACCTTCGCCTCCATCAAGCCCACAGCGGCGGAAACGGCTATCAGGAACCAAACCCTGACCCTCGCTCGCAGGAGGCCGGTCAGCAGTAGCGCACAAGGAAGGATCATCCACACGTAGGTCATCGGCCAGGCCATGCCAACCGAAAGGACGATCACCAACAGGTTGAGCAGGAAGACACCTTCGCCGGCGAAAGGAAGGGCCCCCAGGAACATGTCCGAAGACTCGGGCCGACGGTCCGGCCGCTTCGCCAGCGTCCAGGCGAACCAGGCGAAGCCGCCGATGACGACTGCAGAGATCCCCCGGGCCAACCAGCCATTCCCCGCAGCGAATCGCAGCAGGGATTGGCTGAACCAGTAGGACGTCCCGCCGGCGATGTTCGGGAGCACGTGAAGCAGGTAGTCCGGGTAGAGTGGCAACGGGACCCAGATTAACGAGATCCCGAAGAGGGAGACCAGAGCCGCCAGGGTTGCCAGCAGCAAGCGCCGGTCCCGCAGATAGACCACATAGTAGATAAGCAGGAAAACGGGGCTAACCTTGGCCACCGTCGCCAGCGCCAACAGGACGCCCGCCAGAGCGTTGTGACCGCGCCGATGCCCGACATACCCGACCAGGAGCAGGCTGATGATGAAGACGTCGGACTGGCCGTTGCGGATATGGAAGAGAAGCGGGAAAGACAAGAGCGTGAGGACTGCCGACAGCGTGAGGAACGGGAGCCTCAGGTCGCGCCGGGTCGCCCAGAGCATGCTCAGGAACGCTCCCAGGTAGGCCAGTCCGTAGAGGCTGGCCCACAGGGTCCTGGCGGTGTCATACGGCAGCCGCGAAAGGAGGCCGAAGAGGGGCAGGAACGTGGGCGGGTAGATGTACTCGGTGAAGGTCTGGGGCGCCACGTCGGTTGCGGGCCAGTAGTACGGGTTCTCCCCCCGTTCGAAGCGCAGCCCCGCGGTGTAGTAGGTGAAGAAGTCGACGTTCGGGGGCAGCGGCGGCTTGGTCTGCAGACTGAAGAAGTCTCGCGCGGTCGGCAACCAGAAGTTCCAGGCTGCGATGGACGCCACCAGCAGCCCAACGATGGCCAGCTCTGTTCCGGCCCGACGCGCCCACCGAGGGGCTGGATGGACGTGGCCAGAATCACCCGGGCCAGCGCTCATGCCTTCTCCCTCCTCGGCTCACTCCGAATGGCTATGCGCAACACGGGGACTCCCACCCCGGATCCCCGACGCAAGGCCATCTAGCCGCCGATGCCCTTCAGCAGCGCCCCCACCACGTAGGCGACGCCGGCCGCCAACCCGCCGACGACCAGCATCTCCATCCCGCTCTTGAAGAAGTTACGCTCAGTAATGAAGACCTTGGCTGCCCCCAGCCCAAACAACGCCCCGGCCGAGAGGCCGAGTGAGGCCTGGAACGCCACCGTCGGCGGAATTGGGGTGATCAGCCCCGCCAGATACACGCCGAGAGGAATCGACCCGGCCAGGACAAACGCGAGGAACGTCGCCAAGGCGCTCACCAGCGGCTTGCGTTCATCGTTCGTCAAGCCCAATTCGTCGATCATCATCGCCTTGACCCAACGCTCCGGCACGCGGCTCTGGATCGCGACAAGTTGCTCAGCATCCTTTTCGGCATACCCCCGGCTTCGATACACTTGCAGCAGTTCGGCCCGCTCCCCCTCCGGGAAGTGCTCCACTTCCCACGCCTCCCTCGTTTTCTCCCTTTCGTAGTACTCCCGTTGGCTCTTGGTCGAGAGATAGGATCCGATCGCCATGGAGAAACCGTCTGCGAGCAGGTTGGCCAGCCCCAGGATCAGGACGACGTGGCTTCCCAGCTGAGCCCCTGCTACGCCACTGACCACGGCGAAGGTCGTCACGATCCCGTCCAGCCCGCCGTAGACCATGTTGCCGATGTACTGGTCGCTTGCCCGGCCGTGTTCCTCTTTGGCCGCCTGGGAGATCCGCTCTGGCGCATGCGCCTCCGCCGAGGCCTCTTCGTTGCCCGTGGCGTAGGCCTTGCGGGCCTGGTCAAGCCTGCGCATCAAGCTCATCCTTGACCCTCCGCCCAGTTCTCCCGCCTCGGGTTTCCGACTCCCCATGAGCGAGCGCCGAGCGCCCGCCCACAGCCAATCCCCTCACTGCCGTGCCCCGCGACCGTAGCGGTCCCCGATCTCCGATCCCTTCGGCGAGGCTGCCAAGCACAGTAGGCCCTCCGCGCGCTTCAGTTGGTGAAGAAGCCAACGGCCAGCGTGCCCGGGCCCGCATGAGTGGTGATCGCCGCCCCCACGGAGTACATCGGAATGGCCTCCATGCCGAGCGCCGACCGCAAATCCCCGGCCAGCGCCTGAGCACCCTCCAACGCATCGGCGTGCGCAACCGTCAGGCGGGCCTCGGCCGACCGCGGGCAATCCTGAAGGATGAGTTCCTTCAGGCGCTCGAGCGCTCGGCCGTGGGTGCGCACCTTCTCCAGGACCTCGACGCGGCCGCTCTTGAGCTGGAGGATCGGCTTGATCTGCAGCGCTCCGCCGATCAGGGCGGAGGCGCCACCGATTCGCCCGCCCTTCTGCAGATACTCCAGCGTGGCAACGAGGAAGTACGTGCGGCCGCGGCCGATCATGGCTTCCAGGCGGGCCATGATCTCGGAAGCGTCCACGCCCGCCTCAGCCCACTCAGTGGCCGCTATCACCATCGAGGCCAGATTCCCGCCGGCAGTGCGTGTGTCCAGGATTCGAATGTCGGCCTCAGGGAAGGAAGTCTCTTTGGCGGTCAGCGCCGAGCGCACCGTCCCGCTGACATCGACGGAGGGGTGGATCGAGAGAATGGTCCGGGCGGCGCCCAGTTGCCGCCCGTACGACTCCACGAAATCTCGCACAAGCGGCGCCGCAGTGGTCGGCAGCTCCGCCGATGACTTCAGCCTGCGCACAAACTCATCGTAGCTGATCTCACGCTCCTCCAGGAAGCTCTCCTGGCCGAAGCGGATGACCTGTGGCACCACTTCGATCGCATGCGCGGCGGCGTACTCCGGCGGGAGACAAGCCGTGGTGTCCGTCACGATGCGCACCCCGACCGGCTTCTCAGGCATGGGTCCTCCCTTGCGATGGGTTGAAGTCTGAAGCCCGGCGATGGCCCAACTTTAGCATGGAACAAACCGCGGAGTCAACGCGATGTATAGGTTCGGGACAGATGAGACAGACGGAGGATTCCCGTGTGCTCAATCCACTTGGACGATACCCGCCCCATGCTCCCCCCGCCGTCCTCGGCGGGGCTCCGTGCTCCCCTGCCCCTTGCTCCCCGCAGTCCGGCGCTTGCCCGCTCCCCCGCCCCTTGCTCCCCCGCCGTCCGCGGCGGGGCTCTGTGCTCGCAGGCCATCCAC
>CAZEMA010000134.1:0-5611 GCA_964513155.1 uncultured Anaerolineaceae bacterium | reverse complement strand
AGCCCCCCTGGGACTTCAAGGAGGAGGACACGTTTGCCAGCTGGGGTCAGAAGCTAATCTACCACGGCCCCCTCAAGCCCTTTGAGAAACTGCTCCTGCAGAGCCCGCTGGTGCCCTGGTCGTATTTCGCCAGCAATTTCTACCACAATGTCTACTGGTATCCCTTCGTAGGGCGCAAGCGCGTCCTGGCCGCCCTGCAAACGCCTTGGGGTGAACTTTTTCGGTCCTATGGCGATGGGAAGGTGGTGATGCCCGGCATGGAGCCCAAGACCGTCATCCAGGCGGTCGTCGGGCTCGTAGCCCTGGCTGCCATCCTCATTGTTGGGCTGAGCCTCCTGATCCGGTAGCGCCTTGCCAATGCCCAACCTCCGTCGACGCCTGATCGCCGGGCTCATTTTTGGCTTTCTCGTCATCTTGGCTCTGACCTTGTTGGCCGATGTCCGGCAGGTGGGCAGCCGCCTGGCGTCGTTCTCCTGGGGGCTGCTCCCTCTGATCCTGGCGTGCACGCTCTTCAACTACATCGTGCGCTTCATCAAGTGGCACTACTACCTGAACCTGATCGGCGTGCGAGGCCTGGCATGGAGCGAGAGCGCCCGCTTGTTTGTCGCCGGCTTCCCTCTGGCCGTTACGCCTGGGAAGGTCGGCGAGGCGCTCAAGGGGGTCTGGGTCAACCAGAAGACCGGTGTGTCCGTGGCCCGGGCGGTGCCCGTTGTGGTTGCAGAACGGATGAGTGATGGCCTGGCCGTCCTCTTCCTCTCCACGGCAGGGGTCATCGCCTACCCGTCTTACTGGCCCGCCTTCGCGGTTGTCCTGACCTTTCTCTTGGGCGCAGTCCTCCTCTCCCAGATCCGGCCAGTGGCACTGGCTCTCCTCTCGCTGGCGGAACGGCTTCCGGTCATTCGCCGTGTGGCGCATCACCTACTCTCATTCTACGAGGGCACCTATGCCCTGTTCCGGCCCAGGGCCGTTCTGGCGGCCGTGATGCTCGGCATGGTGGCTTGGCTGGGTGAAGGCATTGGGATGTACTGGGTGTTGCGCGGCCTGGGTTTACCGGGAGGCTGGGAGAGCCTCTCGCTGGCGGTCTTCGTCCTATCCTTCTCGACCGTCGTCGGCGCGGTCTCGGCGCTGCCCGGCGGTCTGGGGGCAGCCGAGGCCAGCATCGCCGGTATGCTCGGCTTGCTGATGGCCCTGCCTCCCGAGACCGCTGCCGCCGCCACGCTCCTCATCCGGTTCTGCACGCTCTGGTTTGGCGTAACCCTGGGTCTCATTGTCTGGGCCTTCTCGAGGGATCTGTTGACCCCTGTCGGCCAGCCTGCCGCCGCACTTGACACACAAGCACCTGACAGGTGACACTCAAGCGCTGGTTACCTGCCAGCCATCCTGACCCTGCTTCACAGACGAACATGACACTCCTGACCGCCGATCTCCACTGCCATACCTACCGCTCAAAGGACTCGCTGCTCCTGCCCGGACGCCTGCTCGAGATCGCACGCCAGCGGGGCATCGATCGCCTGGGAGTTGCCGATCACAACTGCATCGTCGGCGCGCTGGAGGCGGCCAGACAGGACCCCGAGCGAGTGATCATTGGCGAAGAAATCCGGACCACGGCGGGAGAGCTCTTGGCCTATTTCGTGCGCGAGGAAGTCCCGCCGGGTCTTACCCCGCAGGAGACCATCGCCCGGTTGCGGGACCAGGGAGCCTTCATCAGTGTCTCCCATCCCTTCGACGGCATGCGGCGCGGCGGTTGGGCCGAAGCGACCCTCCGCACCGTACTGCCGTTCGTCGATGCCCTGGAGGTCTTCAATTCACGGACCTGGTCGGCGGGCCCCAACCGGAGGGCGTCCACCTGGGCGGCCGAGGCGGGTCTTCTCCGCACGGCCGGCTCCGACGCCCATGCCGCCTCCGAGATCGGGCGGGCCCTGGTGCGCCTGCCTCCGTTTCAGGATGCGGAGAGCCTGCGGGCGGCTCTACGGTCAGCCGAGATTCTTGGCCGCCATTCCTCGCCTCTCGTCCACCTTCTCTCTCGCTACGCCTGCTGGCGCAAGGCGATGGGTTGGCGCCCGCCCATGACCGGTGAGCCGTGAACACTTGACACGTAGATACATGAGCCGACACCCGGGGCCCACCCGCCTCCTCTTCGTGTGCTACGGCAACATCATCCGCAGCCCCCTGGCGGAGAGCATGTTCCGCCGGCTGGCGGCGGATGCCGGCCTGGCCGACAAGTACCTGGTCGATTCGGCGGGGACGTCAGGCCTCTTCGACGGCGAATCGCCGGATCCCCGGGTCTGCCGCGTGGCCGCCGCGCACGGCCTGGATCTCGACCACCGCTCACGCGGCGTGACGCCGGAGGACTACGCTGACTTTGACGTGATCCTGGCCATGGACACGCGCAACCTTGCTGATCTGCGCACCATGGCCCCGTCGCCCTCCAGCCGGGACCAGGTGCACCTGCTACGGGAGTTCGATCCCGCGGGCGGCGCCGACGCCTCTGTCCCCGACCCGGTCCGTTCCGGACCGGAGGCATTCGAGGTGACATACGGCGTGATTGAGCGCTCTGTGCGAGGCTTGCTGGAGGCTCTGGAACGAACGCAGAGGTGATGCGGGGGGGCAGACCGAATCCGGGAGGTAACCTTATGTTCTACTGCTACGCAGTCATTGGCGCCGGGCGCCAGGGAACGGCCGCCGCCTACGACCTGGCCCGCTTTGGCCAAGCCAATCTCATTCTCCTGGCCGACGTCGACCTGATGCGCGCCAACCAGGCAGTCGAGCGGCTGACGCGCCTCCTCGGCCGAAACATCGCCCGAGCTGTCACCCTGGATGCCTCCGACCCGCCTGCCGTCGCCACGTTCCTCCGCACAAACGGCGTCCACGCCTTCGTCAGTGCCGTTCCCTACTTCTACAATCTGGGCCTGACACGTGCCGCCATCGAAGCCGGTTGCGGCATGACGGATCTCGGGGGAAACAGCGAGGTTGTTCTGCAACAGCTCGATCTCTCGAGCGAGGCGATGGCCGCCGGCGTCTCGGTCGTGCCCGATTGCGGCCAGGTGCCCGGCATGGGAACCTCTCTCATCGTCTACGCCATGGAGCAACTCGATGAGGCCCGCGACGTCCTGATGTGGGACTGCGGCCTGCCCCAACACCCCGTCCCGCCCTGGAACTACCGGCTCCAGTTCAGCATCGAAGGCCTGACCAACGAGTTCTACGGCGACAGCCTGTACATCCGGGAGGGTCAGACAGTCCGGGTCCCCGCGTTGGAGGAATTGGAGTTCGTTGACTTCCCCGAGCCCATCGGTCGATTGGAGGCTTTCACCTCCGCCGGAGGTCTGACGACCGCCGCCCGGACGTTCGCCGGGCGTCTGCAGACGCTGCAGAACAAGACCCTCCGCTACCCCGGCCACTACAGCCAGCTCAAGGTCATCCAGCTCCTGGGCCTGCTGGGCCAGTCGCCGATCGAGGTGGATGGCTGCAGGGTCAATCCACGCCACGTTCTTCACGCCCTATGGGAGCCACAGATCCGGGCCGAGGCTGATACGCGGGATCTGATCATCATCCGTATCCAGGCCAAGGGCTTCAAGAGTGGGGAGCTGGCCGAGGCCTGGGTGGAGCTCATCCACGAGTATGACGAGGCTACCCGCTTCAGCGCCATGGAGCAGGCGACGGGCTGGCATGCCGCGATCCTGGCCGAAGCCATCGCCGCGGGCAGGGTTCCCAAGGGCGTTGTGCCTGTCGAGTCGGCGATGTGGGGGAGTGAGTTCGTGGCAGAGGCACGCGCCAGGGGATTCGACATCAGGCTCGAGATGCGCTGATGAGACTTACCGAAGAGCGAGGGGGGCATGGGCACGGAGGAATGCAGCCACCGGGTATCTCCTGGATGCCCGGTGGCTGCTTATGGTAGGGTGATCAAGAACGCCTTGCCCGGAGAAGGGAACTCCGTGTATACGGATTCTTTCCAGGAAGCAGGGCTTTTTCATCACACTCCTAGGAGCCTGCGGGAGGCTCTGCTCCCAAGGTGCGATCGACCCCAGGCAACCCCCCAGGACGCCACTCTCGCCCGCATGCCTTGCCAACGAAGACCGGTCCTTGCGGACCGACCAAGGGGAATCCCCAACCAGGCCGCCTTGCCTAGATCACCGGCCAGCGCGGGCCGATCTTCAACCCCGCCCGCCTGGCCACCTCTGGCGCTCTTCTCCGGGCTTCGTCCACGATCGCTTCCTCATCCAGCGTCAGCACTTTGCGCCCCTGCATTACGACCCGCCCATCGATGACGACCGTGTCGACATCGCTCCCATGGGCGCAGTAGGCCACCGTCGAGACCGGGTCCCAGCAGGGCGTCAGGTGGGGCTTGTCCATGTCCAGGATGATGAAATCCGCTCGCTTACCGGCTTCGACCGAGCCGACTTGTTCCGCCAGCCCAAGTGCCTTGGCGCCGTTGAGCGTGACAATCTCCAGCACCGCCTCGGCCGGGACGACCGTCGGGTCGTTCTCGCGCAGGTTGGAGATGTAGCTGGTCATCCGTAGGTCGCGGATCAAGTCGTAGGTGTTATTGCTTGGTCCACCGTCGCATCCCAGCGCCACGTTGACGCCAGCCTTCAGCATCCGGTGCACCGGAGCGATCCCGCTGCCGAGCTTGGAGTTGGAGGCCGGGTTGTGGGCCACGCTTGTACCTGTCTCGCTGAAGATCTTCCAGTCGCCTTCGTCCGTCCAGACGCAGTGCGCCAGGACCGTCCGCGGGCCGAGCAGTTGATGGGCCAGGGCCAGTTCGGCCGGCGAGCGGAAGCCTTGAGACACGGCATAGTCCAGATCCTCCCGAACTTCAGAGAGATGGATCGTGATGCCCATGCCTCGTTCCTTGGCGAGCGCGCCGATCTGATCGTAAAGCGCCAGGGTTGCGCCCCCTGGCGTGCGCGGGCCGAACCAGACTTGTATCCGACCCTCGCCGGCGCCGTTCCACTTCTTGTGCGCCGCCAGTGTGTTCTCGATGCTGATCTTCCCGCCCTCGACCATGCCGGGATGCATGAAGCCTTCGACCTTGGCGTAGGATGGCAGGTCCATGACGATCTTGGCGATGGCAGCCCGCATCCCCGACTGGAGAATGATCTGCGCTACACCATCAAAGCCATAGCGCTCGGCCAGCATGCATTCCAGGAAGGCCGTCGTCCCGGACTTGATCATCTCTAATGCACAAAGCGCCGCGCTGGCCCGGCCATCCTCTTCGGTGTAGTTGCCCTGCATCACCCACACTCGCTTGCCAAGCCATTCCAGCAGGTACAGGTCATCGGCGCAGCCGCGGATCATCGCCTGGGCAGTGTGGACGTGGGTGTCGATCAGCCCGGGCATCAGAACGTTCCCGTTGCACTTGATCACCGGCTTCTCCGGGTGGCGGGGCAGAACGTCCTTGCTCTTGCCGACCTCGGCGATCTTCTTCCCCTGGACCACGACCGCCGCCTGGGTGAGGATCTGGCGCTGCGGGTTCATGGTGATCACGGTGACATTGTCGAAGATCATGTCAGCACTCCTTGGAAGCCCAGACGATGGACGACGGACCATGGACGACAGCCAAACCCCCATCGTCCATGGTCCGTCGTCTATGGTCCGCGGTCCGTGGTCTGTC
>CAZEMA010000133.1:4411-5759 GCA_964513155.1 uncultured Anaerolineaceae bacterium | reverse complement strand
CTGGCCGGGCCGTGACGTGTCCCGCCCATTCTGAGGGCGGCAGGAGGATGGCCGCGCCAAGAGCAGCGGACCGTTGTCCCTGCCTGCCCTCCTGCTGTGGCTAGCCAGGCGTGATGGTAGAAGGGGAAACTCGAACAAGCCCTTTCTATTCGACGATCGTCATATCCCGGATGCGCCAGTAGTAGGCACCGCCGTCCACATCCACATTCACCACCGGGCAGCCTCCGCTGTCCAACCCCGTGAGCGTCGTCACGCGAGCCTGCATGCCCACGTAAGATTGCATGGCGTCGACCCAGTTAGCGTAACCGTCGACCGAGCGGTGGCGCCCCAAGATGACCAGCGTGCCGATGTGAATGGGCCCGAAGTTAATGGAAGACGAGCTCATGTTGCATTCTTGGGGAATGGGAATCGGGGTCGGCGTCCGCGTGGGCACGGGGGTTGGCGTCGCGGTTGGCGTCGCGGTTACGGTCGGGGTCGCGGTCGCCGTGGGTGTGGGGCTGATGAAATAGGCCACGACTGGAGCGATCAGAGTTCTCCCCTGCTCGGTGAAGGCCAACGCCCCCACCCCAACCACGACCAGGCAAACACACAGACACAGAGCGATGACCAGCACGACCCAGACCCACGAGCGCCTCTTCTTTGGCGGTGCCCCGGTCGGAGGCATGCCCTCCGGCAATCCTGCTTGGCCGGGCCCTTCCGAAGGTTTGACGTCCAACGATTCAGGCAGCATGGCTTGCTCCTTTCCTCCCCCCGACAAGGTCATGTGACGCCCAGCCGACGCTCGATTATTGCGCCTGGCTGCCGGTCAGCATCAGCAAGAGCATCACGAGCGGCGACTCCGCGAAGATGCTGTGTTGTAAGCCGGCCCGCATCCGCACCCAGGTCCCCGGCCCTGCTTCCTTAGAATCCCCGCCCAGTGTGAGCCGCGCCTGGCCCTGCAGGATATGGATGATGGCCGGCACCGAGGCTGTATGCTCGGAGAGCTCCTGGCCCTGGGCGAAACCGAAGAGGATGACCTTCACCTGTTCATCCGCATACAGTGTCCGACTGAGGATGCTGTCGGGAGGAATCTCCCCCGCCTCTAGCGCGATGTTCGGGAAGTGCGCGTAGGGTTCGCTCATCCCACCCTCTTCCTCAGTATGCATGTCTCGACACTCGCGGAGAGGCGCTCGCGGCGTCCGGTGAGCGCTGCCCCATCATCCACGATCCCGGTCCTTTTGTCGAGTGGTCAATAGTGGCCATGTCCGAGACTCGTCGACTGGCTAAGCCTCGCGCCCGTTCACTTGTTTTGACCTTCGCTCACGCCTGGTGGGTCCAAGTCGGCCCACCTTCCAGCAGGGTGATGAAA
>CAZEMA010000133.1:0-4311 GCA_964513155.1 uncultured Anaerolineaceae bacterium | reverse complement strand
GTCGAGAGGCGGCTGGAAATCCCCAAAGAGGTTGAAGAGGGCGACGAAGACGAAGGCGAACACGAATCCGCCCAGGAGCATCGCCGCCGATCCGGCCCAGGATTTCTCAGACCCAATCGGCAGCTTGCGGCGCCCCCAGCGCCGGCCGACCACATCGGCCAGCCCATCGCCGCCACACATGAGCATCAGCGCCAGGATCCCCACGGGCGAGTGACGCCAGAAGAGCACGGTACACAAGACAAAGACGATCCCGTAGTAGACAGGCCCACGTAGAATCTCGCGCGGATTGCCGTGGCGGGTCATCGCCTCTACCGCCGCCGGGTCCTTCATCAGGCCGAAACCGACCAGGGCGAACTGCGCGGTGACGGCAAGGGGCACCAGGGCCGCCAGGTAACGGGCAATGGGCGCAGGGCTGAACAGGTTCCAGCACAAGACAAAGATCGGCCCGGTGCCGATGTGGATGATCTTGCGACTGAGCCGGGGCTCGATCACCCCGCGCTGCGCCAGGCCGTCCATCGCCCGCAGCCAGGCCAGAGCCACGGCGAAGGTGATGACGGTGGCGACGATGTCCTGGGTCAAGCGGTTGGCGAAGTACGGGTCAAGCCACATGCCGGCCTCCACCTGGAAATTGTAGCTGATCTGCGATCCCAAGGCCAACCGCCACAGGTGCTGGGGAACAGGCCAGACCCAGGCCTCCACACCGTGTCCGGCTCGCCTGGAGCGTGGTAGAATTCAGATATAGCTACTCTCAATATGCGCAGGAAGGGGCCAGGCCGGAGAAGAGGCTCGCCTTGCGCCGCCCTCGGCGCGGCAGGAGACAGTCATGGAGGAACGGTTCGGGATCATCCAGTTCGGCGGCCAGGACCAGACAGTGCTCGGATCCGACGTCGTCGTGGGCCAGAAGGCGCCCGAGTTTGCGGGTACAGCCCAGGACTGGACCGAGGTCCAGGCGCTGGCTAGCACGGCGGGCAAGGTACGCGTCCTGGCGGCCGTTCCATCGCTCGATACACCCGTCTGCGACCGCGAGACGCGCCGCTTCAACCAGGAGGCGGCCCGCTGGGGGAGGATGTCCGCATCCTTGTCATCAGCACCGACCTCCCCTTTGCCCAGGAACGCTGGTGTGGCGCGGCGGGCGTGGACCGCGTCGTGACCCTTTCCGATCACATGCAGGCCGAGTTCGGTGTCAGATACGGATGCCTGATCAAGGAGAAGCGGCTCCTGCGGCGGGCGGTGTTCGTCGTCGGCCGGGACGACCGGGTGGCGTACGCCGACTACATGCCCACGTTGAGCAACGAGCCGAAGTACGCCGAGGTTCTGGCCGCCGTGCGCCAGGCTCTCTAGGGCGCCGGCTCTCCCCGCCCCCGATTGTCCGGCGGGCACGAGCCGTGGGCGAGGCGGCTGGGCATGGGCTGTCGGTAGACGTTCCCGTCCAGGCCGGAACGCCTCCGACAAGGCCGTTTTCGGTCATGATGACCTACCAGCTCAACTAGTGACGTTCCCCACTGGTCTGGTCTGGATTGCGACCAGCATCATTAGGGAGATGTCAAGTGCGTCTGTTCGGGGTGGGGATGGAGAGGTGGAGTGAGTCCCCGAGCGCTGTGCGCTTCCGCGTCCTGGCAGTCACGCAAGCCCAATGGGGCGAGCGGATTGCCTTGAACGTTCGCCGCGCCGCGCCTACGGACTGGCTAGTGGAGATCTGGGCCGCCCCGCGCCTCATCCCTCCCGTCGTTGACGACCCAGAGGAGTATCTACCAGCCTCCCTCCCCCAGGCGGATCTCCTCCTTGTGCTGGGGGAAGTCCCGGGGCTGGCGCAGCTTGTCCCCGATATCGTCCGCCGCTGCGGGGCCAAAGCTGTCATCGCCCCTATCGATCGCAACGAGTCGCTTCCTCCGGGGCTGATGCAGCAGCTCAAAGGCTGGCTGGACGAGATGGGCGTCGCCGCGGTCTTCCCCAAGCCCTTCTGCTCTCTGACGACCACAACCTACAACCGCACGCCGCTGGTAACCACCTACGACGACCCGCTCATCCGGCGCTTCGCCGAGCATTTCGGCCGTCCCGAGTTCCACGTGACCGTCGAAGGCGGCCACATCCACCAGGTGCAGGTGTCGCGGGATGCCGCCTGTGGCTGCGCTCAATACGTGGCAGAAGGCCTGACCGGCCTGACAGTTGACGAGTCCATCGAAGCGGCCGGGATGCTCCACCACCACTTCCCCTGCCTGGCCAGCATGAACCAGGACACCGACTACCACGACACCCTGATGCACGTCTCGGGCAACATCCTGCAAGACGCTCTGAAGGACGAAGTCCGCACTCACCTGACGCCTGTGGCCTATCTGCGGCCCGGCAACCGGGTGGAGGAGCAAGTCCGTCGAGGAGAGCCTGAAGATGACCAAGCTTGAACTCACCATCCCTGCGCTCTATGGCGACCACCACACCGTGGCGGTGCGAGAGATCGTCAAGAAGATCGAGGGGGTCACCGATGTCTTCGCCAGTGCCGCCGCCCACTACCTCTCGGTGACCTACGATCCCAAGAAGGTCAAGCCGGAGGCGGTCGTAGCCGCCCTGGCGGAACAGGGCTACGAGAGCGGCGTCCCTGAACCCGTCTATATCCCAAGCCTCGGCGAGCGCGAGCGGTCCTGGCGCCAATCGGACCTCTACGCCGGGACGAGTGGAGCCATGGCCTTCTCCGAACAGACGCTGGTTCGTGACGGCCGTCCCCTCTGGCCCTGCCCTGGTTTTGACGTTCGCAGTCCACACAAAGTAGCGTAACGAGTAGTCAATAAGGAGAGAGCGAAATGCCTGAAGAGAGGAAGAAGAAAGGCCGCACCCCCGAAGAACGGTCCATCGACCCCGCGGCCCAGGCGATGCTGGTGCGGGCCGAGGAGATGGGTCTGGAGACCGCCTTCTCCCGGGCGGAACAGATGGCTCCCTGCCCAATCGGCGCGACCGGCTCCTGCTGCCGCTTGTGCTTCATGGGCCCCTGCCGTCTGGTGAAGGATGGCCAGACGGGGGTATGCGGCGCCACGATCGAGACCATCACGGCACGCAACTTCGCCCGAGCGGTGGCGGCCGGCGCCGCGGCGCACTCCGACCACGGCCGTGATCTGGCCTTCACCCTTCTGGCCGTGGGCAAGGGCGAGGCACCGGGCTACAAGATCCGCGATCCCTTCAAGCTCAAGCGGGTCGCTGAGGGCTTCAGCATCAAGACCGAGGGCCGCCCGGTCGGAGACATTGCGGTCGACTTGGCCAACCTCTTCATCGCCCAGTTCGGGCAACAGAAGGGCGAGGTCTGCATGGTCGAGCGCGCCCCCGAGAAGCGGAAGGCGCTCTGGCGCGACCTCCGTCTGGCGCCCCGTGGCATCGACCGCGAAATCGTCGACATCCTGCACCGGACCCACATGGGGGACGACCAGGATGCCGGACACATCCTGCACCAGGCCATGCGCGCCGGCTTGGGTGATGGCTGGGGCGGGTCGATGATCGCCACCGACATCTCCGACATCCTCTTCGGCACCCCCAGCCCGCTCGTCTCCCAGGTGAACCTGGGCGTGCTCAAGAAGGACGAGGTCAACATCGTCGTCCACGGCCACGAGCCAACTCTCTCGGAGATGATCCTGGCCGCGACGACCGACCCCGAGCTTCTGGCCTACGCCGAAACGAAGGGCGCCAAGGGCATCAACCTGTGCGGCATCTGCTGCACCAGCAACGAGACCCTGATGCGCCAGGGCGTGCCCTCGGCCGGGAACTTCCTGCATCAGGAATTGGCCATCATCACCGGCGCCGTCGAGGCCATGGTTGTTGACGTCCAGTGCATCATGCAGGCGTTGCCCAGCCTGGCGGAGAAGTTCCACACCGAGATCATCACCACCTCCCCCAAGGTCAAGATTACGGGCGCGACCCACATCGAGTTCGAAGAGGACCGCGCTCCAGACATCGCCAAGGAGATCGTCCGCCGGGCGATCGACAACTACACCAATCGGGGCGAGGTGAACATCCCCGACGAGTCCTGCGACGTTGTCCCCGGCTTCTCGCATGAGTACATCAACTACATGCTGGGCGGCTCGTACCGGGCCTCCTTCCGGCCGCTCAACGACGCCGTCATGTCCGGGCGGATCCGGGGCGTGGTGGCCGACGTCGGCTGCAACAACCCCCGGACGACCCAGGACGCCACGCACATGTACCTGGTGCGGGAACTCCTGAAGAACGACGTCCTGCTGGTTGAGACCGGCTGCGGCGCCATCGCCAGCGGCAAGTATGGCTACCTGCTGGGCGAGGCGGCCCTCGAGTGGGCCGGGCCGGGGCTGCGCGAAG
>CAZEMA010000132.1:0-5956 GCA_964513155.1 uncultured Anaerolineaceae bacterium | reverse complement strand
GGCGGGGACCTCCTGCCGCAGGTAGTCCCGCAGCCAACGGTCGGCGGCGAACCAGGCAATCAAGACGAGGGCCACGGTGATGCCTCCGAATGCCGGGGGATAGTGCAGGAGGTGCGCGGCTGCGTCGCGGATCCCGAGCCAGGTGCCATGGAAGAACGAAGACACGAAGATGCTCCGCGTCCTCAACCAGACCGAGCCAAAGATGACCGAGAGCGCAATCGACGAGCCGATCATCTCCAGGCACTGGACCACGGTCGACCTGGCGATCGGGGCCAGGCTGCCGCCACCTTCTAGGGAAGCCTTGAGCAACGGGCCGAGCGCGACGGCGCAATGCCAGATCCCCCAGATGACTCCAAGAAGGAGTAGAACGCGGCGGACCAGGCGCGCTTCGGTCAGCAAGCGCGGCAGGAGGTATCCCCGCCATCCGAACTCCTCGCCGAAACCGGCCAGCAGGCTGAATCCTCCGAGCGAAAGGGCCACCACGGCCCACTCCTCCGAGGTCAGGTGGAGATTCCATTCCAATTGACCGAATACCAGGGCGACCAGGGCGGGCAGTAACCAGAGGGCTGCGTTGAAAGCCAGAATCCGGAAGTACATCCCGGCGCTTGCCCGATTCCAGCCGACGTCGGCGAAGCCCTTCCTCTCGACCAGGGCCCTCGTGAGGAAGGCCGACAGGGAGACCATCAACATGCCTGCACACGAGAACAGGTAGCGGTTCAGAGGCGCCTTCTCGACCGAGAACCACCCGAACCCGTAGATCAGGAAAGGCCAGGAGAGAGAAAACGTCAGTCCTAGGAACACCCAGATTGACTTGGGCCCGGGAGACGCGACCGGCAGGGTCATTCCTGTCCTCCGGCGCTGGGGCTTCTGCCCAGCGAGACGCAGGCTCTTCTCGCTCGCGCCAGCCCGGCGTTTCATCACGGCTGGCGGGTGACGAGAAGCCAAGGTCCGGTGGATCATGGACCGGGAGCCTACATACCCGGCCCATCGGGTGCGTAGGCCCTCCCGAGAAGAGCTTATCATAGGTAAGCTTCCGTAGAGCGCGGTACAATTCCCCTGAAGCTGGCGCCGGGGTGGCGACCCCGGCGTCGGTCTGATGAGGGCATGTGACCGAAGGGCACCCCCCGATCTGCGACTACGAAGGCTCGGACTACCAGGAGCGATTCTGGGAGAGTGGCGAGCGGGCCTACGAGGATGGGGCGGAAGCGGTCGCGTTGCGCCGGCTGCTCCCGGCTGCCGGGGGGACGCTTCTCGAGGTAGGCGCCGGCGCCGGGCGGAACACACCGCGCTATGCCGGCTTCCAGAAGATCGTCTTGCTCGACTACTCGCGCTCGCAGCTGGAGATGGCGCACTCCCGTCTCGGGGAGAGCGAGCGTTACCTGTATGTGGCGGGGGATGTCTACCGCCTGCCCTTTGCGCCCAGTGTCTTCCAGGCGGCGACGGTGATCCGGACGCTGCACCACATGACCGATCCCTTGCTGGCGTTGCGGGAAGTGCGGGCAACGCTGACCGGCGGGTCGGCCCTCATCCTTGAATACGCCAACAAGCACAACCTGAAGGCGATTGCGCGTTGGCTACTGCGCCGGCAGTCGTGGAGCCCGTTCGATCGCCAGCCGGTCGAGTTCGCTCGCCTCAATTTCGATTTCCATCCGGCCGCCGTGCGCGCCTGGCTGGGGGAGGCGGGCTTCGCAGTGCGGCGGCAGCTCACTGTCTCGCACTTTCGGGTGGGGCTCCTCAAGCGGATACTGCCTCCCAGCCTCCTCGTTGGCATGGACGCGTTGATCCAATGGACCGGCGACTGGTGGCAACTCAGCCCAAGCGTGTTCGTTCTGGCGACAGCGGTTGGGGAGAGCGAGCCGGCGGCGGGAGGCTTCTGGCGTTGCCCCGCCTGTCGCTCGCTCGATGTGGCGGAGGAAGACACTGGTGTCCAGTGTCAGGGGTGCAAGCGAGTCTGGCCGCAGCGAGGTGGGATCTACGATTTCAGGATGGAATGAGGCAGCCTCACGGGCTGAAGCGTCGCCGGAGGCGATGGGAGCGGTTGGACCACGTCAG
This sequence comes from uncultured Anaerolineaceae bacterium, assembly GCA_964513155.1. Lineage (GTDB taxonomy): Bacteria > Chloroflexota > Anaerolineae > Anaerolineales > E44-bin32 > DATEAV01. Next base: position 3,904 of record CAZEMA010000132.1, on the reverse strand, counting down.
TCGCACGTGAGAGGGGTAGGGCTCGCGCTGGCGCCCGGGTCCGACTGGACTACACTTCAGCCGGCGCGGCCGCGGCACTAGGGGGTCGGTCCTAGACTGCTGGGGGAAGAAACTGCTCGCTTGGTCGGAGGCGCTTGCGCCGCGGGTTCCGTGACCTCACGCTCGGACGTCCGAAGAGGAGAGAAGGCATGTTGCCCCAACGAGAGGTGTACTCCGTCGAGGTCGCGGGAGTCAAGCGGGACCTCCCCCTGTTTGAGGTGGCCCCGGGGCTGCGCATCGCGGTCCTGAACATCCTGGGCGATACGGAGTTGGTTCAGGCCTGCGCGGGGGCGCTGGCCAAGCGACTGCAGAACATCGGTTTTGACTTGATTGTGACCGCCGAGGCCAAGAGCATCCCGCTGGCGCATGCCCTGTCGGTGGTCACGGGCAAACGGTATGTCATTCTGCGCAAGATCTACAAGCTGTACATGGGCGAGGCGGTCCAGGCGGAGACGCTTTCGATCACGACCGGCAAGCCGCAGACGCTTTATCTGGATGAGAAGGATCGCCGGCTGGTGAAGGGCAAGCGGATTGCCCTGCTGGACGATGTGGTCAGCACGGGGTCGACGCTGGAGGGCATGCGGAAGGTGGTGGGCCTGGCCGGCGGCAGCGTGGTAGCCGAGTCGGCGGTGTTCACCGAGGGGGAGCCCGACCAGTGGAAGGGTATCATCTCCCTCGGCCACCTGCCGTTGTTCAAGAGTGGGTAGCGCTGCCCCGCCTTGAGGTCACAAGAAGAACGCCGGGCGGCTGTCAGCCGCCCGGCGCTTTATCACGAACGGCCTACGGTCCCCAAGCCTTCAAGGCTCTGGGGGCATGGCTGTCAGTACGGCCAGGTGTAGCGGACGTCGTAGTGTAGGGTGACCTCGCCATTGGCTGGGATGCGGATCCGGAACTCGATCGTGGACGAGTCGAGCTGGGTGTAGTCGGCGGTGGAGCTCAGGATCTGCCACTCGCTCCAGCGGGAGAGATGTTCGACGACACGGATCTCGACCGCTTCGTCCTTGTGGTTGTTGAGGGTGATGTCGTAGCCCTCTTCGAGGCTGTGGGAGGAGGGTAGGCTGAAGCTCGTCTGGACACGCTCACCGATGATGTCAAAAGCATCGCCGACATACAGCCGGACGTGCTCTCCTCGCGGCGTATGATCGATGGTGTCCTCGCCGATGAGCAGGGCCGCCCCATCCACATCCTCCTGGTAGACCCGCACCCGCCCGCGCGGCAGGTCTGCCTCAACGTCCTCGGTATCGAACTCGAGCATGACCATCACGCGAGGGTTGGAGACGACGCCGTAGGAGGGGTCGGTCTGCGGGTAGGTTGAGGTGTAGCAGTACCAGGCGTAGGAGCCGCATTGCAGGCCGTCGTAGACGAAGAACTTATCGGCCGGGACAGCGGCGGCGCTGACGAACTCGATCTGCTTGATCTCGCTGCTGCGGACGGTCACCGGCCGGGGGAGCTCATACAGGTGATACTCGAAGAACTCACGCTGCTCGACGGCAGCCGGCGTTGGCATCGCGCCGCCGTACTCCATCTCCTCCACGGCGTAACCGGCAGAGCGCAGGCGTTGTAGATCGCCGGCGATCAGCTTGACCCGGGCGTCGGGGTAGGTGGTCCCACTGTTGTTGGTGATGGTCACCCAACCGTCGAGGTCGATGGCGTCCTCTTCAGAAGACAGAAGCAGGACGTAGTCGGCCTGCCAGCTGATCCCGCCGGTCAGGTAGGTGAGCTCAACGTCGTGCCGGCCGGCCTGAGAGGCCTCGACCTGCCACATGAGCGTCGGGCGGACGATCAGGCCTTCGGGCAGCTCGGGGAAAGAGAAGTCCTGGACGTTGGCCAGAGTGACGACCGTCACCTGCCCATCGGCGCCCTGCAGAATGATATCGCCCTGGCCACTGAGGAGCATGCCCTCGTAGGCTCGCCCATCCTGCGTGACCACCCGAATCTGCTGACCCAGGTACTTCTGGAGCAAGGTGGCGACGCCGACCAGATCGTACTGGTAGTTCTGCTCCAGGACCCAGGTTCCCTGCGGATCGGTGATCGACCGGAACAGGACGCTGGTCGGATCCATCATGGCGGCGACGTCCCCGAAGGCGATTTCGTTGATCCCGTCCACGAGCTGGAATTGCCGACGGTCGCGCACCAGCGCGGTCCCTTCGTTGTAGATGGTCAGGGAGAGATTGCCGTCAGAGGCCTCAGCGCTTCCGGGGGTAGGTATTCCAGTCGGGGATGGCCCGACGACGAACCAACTACAGGCGAGCGCCAGGCCGGCCAAGGTGGCGGCGATCGCCAGGGGTCGGGGGATGCGAAAGCTGTTCATGGGGCCCTCCTCGAGGTGAGATGGCGGTCATCCTCATGACGCCCGTCGCAAGCGACTGGTTCCCGGACCAAAACGCTCTGCTATAATCCAGATGGGAGCATTGGGAGGTGGTTTTCATGGTGAATGAACGATCTGGACGCAGGCGGGAGGAATCGAGGGTCAGCCAGGAGGGTCGGCTTCCCCCGGGGCAGGCGCTCACCCAGAAGTTCCCTGTGCTGCACTACGGACCGGTGCCGACCTTCGACCCGTCTACCTGGGATTTCCGCGTGTGGGGCGAGGTCGAACAGGAAATACGCTGGACGTGGCAGGAGTTCCAGAAGCTGCCCCGGACGAAGATCCGGATGGATATCCACTGCGTCACCCGTTGGAGCAAGTTCGATACGGAGTGGGAGGGGGTTTCGCTCCGCGCGCTGGTCGACCAGGGGCTGATTCGCCCTAAGCCTTCGGCCAAGTTCCTGCTGCAACACTGCGAGTACGGCTTCACGGTCAACCTGCCCCTCAAAGTGGCGTTGCAGGACAACTTCCTGTTGGCGACCCACTACAATGGCGCGGCCCTGGAGCCCGAGCATGGCTACCCGGTGCGAGGGGTGGTCGGCTACATCCCGGGCCGGGATGACCTCACGACCCCCTACTTGTGGAAAGGGGGCAAGTGGGTGCGCGGGCTGGAATTCATGAGCCAAGACCAGCTAGGCTTCTGGGAGCAGGCCGGCTACCATAATGAGGCCGACATCTGGAAGGAGCAACGCTTCGCCCGGGAGTAGAGGGCGATCGACGCCGACAGGTAGCCCGGCTTATTGGCTGGCGTGTGGGATGGGCCGGACGACTACCGCGGGGACGCTGACCGCAGCGCTCCGAAAGCGGGACGGATGACCGAGGACGAGGGGTTTGCCCGGGAGCGGGCAAGGATGGTCGAAGACCAATTGCTCGGCCGGGACATCACCGACCGGCGCGTCCTGGAGGCGATGGGCTCCGTTCCCCGCCACGCCTTCGTCCCCTCCGACATGACCCATCTCGCCTACGCCGATGCCCCGCTCCCCATCGGTTTCCGGCAGACGATCTCCCAGCCCTACATCGTTGCCTTGATGACCCAGCTATGCCACCTGCGCGGCGAGGAGACCGTGCTGGAAGTCGGGACGGGCTCCGGGTATCAGGCGGCAATCCTGGCCCAGCTGGCACGCCAGGTGTACACCCTGGAGCGGATTCCGGAGCTGGTGCAGGGCGCCAAGGAAGTCGTGAAGCGGCTCGGCATCCAGAATGTCGAGGTCGTCGAGTGCGACGGCTCGCTTGGCCTGCCAGAGCATGCTCCCTACCCGGCGATCATCGTTTCAGCGGCTGCGCCGCGGATCCCCCAGCCACTCAAGGAACAACTAGCGGATGGAGGCTGCCTGGTTCTGCCTGTTGGGGGGCGTGAGGGGCAGACGCTGGAGCGCTGGAGGCGCAAGGGCGACGACTTCAGCCGGGAGCGCATCACCGGGGTGGCGTTCGTCCCCCTTCTTGGGGACCACGGCTGGCAGACCGAGAACGATCCGTACTGGTGGTAGTCCGGCTGCCTAG
>CAZEMA010000131.1:0-5962 GCA_964513155.1 uncultured Anaerolineaceae bacterium | reverse complement strand
CGCCAGATCAGCGAGAGGGACAAGCTGTTCAAGCTCGAACTGCCCGGCGGCCTCAGCCTCAACCACCAACCGGGCCAGTTCGTAGAGGTCTCGGTCCTGGGCGTCGGCGAGGCGCCGATCAGCATCACCTCCTCCCCCAGCCGGAGCAACGGCGACTTCGAGATCTGCGTCCGACGGCTGGGTGACCTGACGAGCGTTCTCCACCGGATGGGTCCCGGGGACAAGCTCGGCGTCCGAGGTCCCTTCGGCCGCGGGTTCCCCTACATGCGCTTCCGCGGGAAGGACCTGCTCTTCGCCCTGGGCGGGTTGGGGCTCCCCCCGGGTCGCTCCCTAATCAACCAGGTCCTGGACGAGCGCCCCCTCTACGGCCGGGTCATCATCCTCTCCGGCGCCCGCAATCCCTCCGAACTGCTCTTCATGGACGAGGTTGCCCAGTGGCAGGCCCGGGGGGACATCGAGGTGCACGTGACCGTTGACCGTGCGGACGAGACCTGGAAGGGCAACGTGGGCGTGGTCACGACCCTCTTCCCCAAGATCGACATCCACCCGCGCAACACGGTTGGGCTCACGATCGGCCCGCCGGCGATGTACCGTTTCGTCCTGATGGAGTTCCAGGCCAAGGGCATTTCCGAAGGAAGCATCTACCTGAGCCTGGAGCGCCGGATGAAGTGCGGCGTGGGCAAGTGCGGCCACTGCCAGATCAACAACGTCTACACTTGCCAGAGCGGCCCCGTGTTCTCCTACGCTGAGATCAAGCCCCTCGAGGAGGCGCTGTGATGGCAGCCAAGCCCAAAGTCGCTTTCTTCGAGTTCACCAGTTGTGAGGGCTGTCAGCTGACCGTCGTCGACTCCCTCCAGACCAACCCCGAGTTGCTCGAGGTGATCGAGATCGTCCGCTTCCGCGAGGCCATGAGCGAAAAAGGGGATGACTACGCCATAGCCTTCATCGAAGGCTCTTGCTCGAGGCCCAGCGATGAGCCGCTCATCCAGGAGATTCGTCAGAAGGCGAAGCTGGTTGTGGCCCTGGGAGCCTGCGCCCACCTGGGCGGCATCAACGCCATCCGCAACCGGTTCGACCTGGGCGACGTGCGCCGTTACGTCTATGGCGACAAGGCCGAATGGTACGAGACCTACCCGGCGCGTCCGATCAGCGCCGTCATCCCCGTCGACGCGGTGCTCCCCGGCTGCCCGATCGACCGCCAGGAGTTCGTGCGCGCCGTGAAAGCTCTGCTGCAGGGCCGCGCCCCCCAGATCCCCGATTACCCCTTGTGCGTTGAGTGCAAGCTCAAGGAGAACGTCTGCCTCTACTTGCGCCAGAAGACCTGCCTGGGTCCCATCGCGCTCGCCGGGTGCGACGCCATCTGCCCCACCTACGGGGACGGCTGCGAGGGCTGCCGGGGCTTGATTCCCAACCCCAACATCGAGTCCCTGAAGCAGGTGCTCTCCGAGAACGGTTTGAGCCTCGAACAGACGTTGGCGAAGATGACGCTCTTCCTGACCTACCAGACCATGGAAAGAGAGGCGGTTGGCGATGGCAAAGGGAACGGTTAAGATCGACGTTCACCACATCACGCGCGTCGAGGGCCACGGCAATATCGTCGTCGACGTGAAGAACGGCGAGTTGAAACAGTGTGATTTGCAGATCGTCGAGACGCCTCGCTTCATCGAAGCCATGCTGCGGGGGCGTCCCTACGGCGAGGCTTCGCATCTGACCTCCCGCATCTGCGGCATCTGCGCCGTCGGTCACGCCACGGCCTCACTGCGGGCGACCGAGAAGGCCTTGGGCGTCGAGTTGAGCGAGCAGACCGTCCTGCTGCGGAAGCTCAACTTTCACGGCGAGATGCTCGACAGCCATATCCTGCACAGCTACATGCTGGTGGCGCCGGACTGCCTGGGCGTTGGCAGCGTGATCCCGCTGGCCAAGAGCGCACCCGACGTCGTCCTGCGAGCCCTGCGCATGAAGAAGCTGGCCGGCGATCTGTGTGCCGCCCTGTGCGGGCGGCACACCCATCCGATTGCGCTGACCGTTGGCGGGTTCACCCACTTCCCCTCCAAAGACACGCTCCACCAACTGCGCGAACGCCTGGAGGCGGTCCGGGCGGACGTCGAGGCCACGGTCGAACTCTTCCAGACCCTGCGTCTGCCCTCCTTCGAGCGCGAGACCGAATACATGGCCCTGCGCAAGGAGGACGAGTACTGCTTTATCGACGGGGTGATCACCAGCACCGACGGCGGCACCTGGCCGATCGAACGCTACCGTGAGGTGACCAACGAGTACCTCGTGCCTCACTCCAGCGCCAAGCGCACAAAGAACCAGCGCACCGAGTACATGGTTGGGGCACTGGCACGCTTCAACGTCAACCATGACAAGCTGCACCCCAAGGCGCAGGCGGCGGCCGCGGCGCTCAACCTTAAGCCCAAGTGCATCAACCCGTACCTGATCACGGTGGCCCAGGTGGTTGAGATCGTCCACTGTGTGGAAGATGCCATCCGCCTGGCCGACGTGCTGCTTGAGCGCGGCCTGACCTGGGAGGAACCGGCGAAGCCTGCTCGCCTCTCGGGCGAAGGTGCCGGAGCCTGCGAAGTGCCGCGGGGCACGCTCTTCCACAACTACACGATCCGGGATGGCCTGGTGGTGGGCGCCAACTGCATCATCCCCACCGGTCAGAACCTGAACAACATCGAAGCCGATATGCGCGCCCTGGTCCCAACCATCCTGGACCGGCCGAAGGAAGAGATCACGCTCTCGTTGGAGATGCTGGTTCGCGCTTACGACCCGTGCATCTCCTGCTCGACGCACCAATTGGATGTCAGGTTCGTCTGATCCCCTGGAGCCTGAGGCTGGGCCCAGTGGCGGTGGGTTGCTCGTCCTGGCGCTGGGTAACCCTCTGCGAGGAGACGACGGGGTTGGCCTGGCTGTCCTGGAGGCTCTGGCGCGGTCCGGCATGGTGCCGGACGGGGTTGAGCTGATCGACGGCGGGACCCCGGGGCTGGAGACAGCTTTGCTGCTCAAGGGCCGCCGGTGTGCTATCATCGTGGATGCGGCGGACATCGGCCGCCCCCCCGGGGAATGGAGGCGCCTCTCGCCCAGCGACGTCATTCGCCCGAACGGGGACATGCACCTCGGCGGGGCAATCCACAACGCCGGATTGGCGGAAGCCCTGGCACTGGGGCAGGCGCTGGCGATCCTCCCGCTCAGGTTCACGATCTACGGCGTCCAACCGCTCGAAGTGGGCTGGTCAAACGGATTAAGCGAACCGGTGCAGAAGGCAGTTCCAGCCGTCTGCGCCGCGATCCTGGATGAGATCCAGAACTCAGACAGCAAGGAAGCAGACGACGATGGCCAAGATTCTGATCATTGACGACGACCCGGACATGGTGTTGGCCTCCCGTTTGGCCCTGGAAGCTGCCGGCCACAAGATCGCGGAGGCCAGGAACGGTACAGAAGGGCTGGAGAAGATCAAAGCTGATCGGCCGGATCTGATCGTGATGGACGTGATGATGGACACGCCCACCGAGGGCTTCCAGCTCGCCCTCGCGCTGCGCAGCCGTGCCCCCGACTCGGAGTACGCCGCCTATCGCGACATTCCGATTCTCATGTTGACGGTCATTCACTCCACGACCCCGCTGCGCTTCGGCCCCGATGAGGACTACCTGCCGGTGGATGACTTCATCGAGAAGCCGATTGTCCCGGACATCTTTGTCAAGAAGGTCCAGGCCCTGCTGACCGCCAAGAAGTAGCCGGGTCGGCGAGGCGGTCACCATCCCTGCGAGAACCTCAAAGGTCGCGTGGCCGAGCAATCACTGGAAGCCCGCCAGCCAAAGCTCCTGCTCCCAGGGGAAATCGCGGTAGCCAGCGCGCGCCTGATCCTCACCCGCTGGGCTGCGGGGGGGCTGGTGCTCCTGCTGACGGCGCTCTTCGTCCGTCTGCTACACTATCCCCTACCCGAGCGGCCTCTTTACCTCACCGGGGCCGCCATCCTCACCTACAACGCCATCCTGACCTGGCTGGCTCGGCGCATCGGCCCTGCCACACCCGATGCCTACCTCCAGCGACTCCGCCGGTTCGTGATCCTCCAGGTTGCACTGGACTGGCTGAGCATGTCGGTCTTCCTCCACCTGACGGGCGGCGTCACCAGTCCGGCGATCCCCTTCTTCCTGATCCACATGGTAATGGTCACGATCCTGCTCCGGAACCGATCGTCGATCATCTACGTGGCACTGGGAACGGGCGCCTTGACCCTGATCGCCGTGCTCGAACGGGCGGGGGTCCTGCCGCACTATGCGGTGATCCCGTCTCTCCCGCCGACTCTGCATCGCGATCCCGTGTATATCCTGGCCCAGATAGCCTTCTTCGCCGTCGCCGCCTTCGCCACCGTGTACCTGGTGGCGCTGGTCATGAGACGCCTGCGCGAACGCGAGCGCCAGGTCGGAGCTCTTCTGCAGTCCTCCCACGCGGTCTCGTCCACCCTCAGCCTGTCGGACGTCCTCCGGCGCCTGGCTGAGAGCGCCGCCCGCGCCCTCTCGGTAGGGCGCGCCTCGATCCGCCTGCTGGACGAGACCGGCGAACGCCTGCCCATGGTCGCCGCCTTCGGGCTCAGCCAAGCCTACCAGAAGAAGGGCGAAGTTCTTCTGTCGCGCAGCCCCTTGGACCGCGAGGCGATTTCCGGCAATGCGGTGGTGGTGGCCGACGCCACAACCGATCCGCGTATCCAATACCCCAAGGAAGTGATGGCAGAGGGGATCGGCAGCATCCTGATCGTGCCGATCATCGGACGGGATACGCCCCTGGGCGTGCTCCGCGTCTACTCCGATCAGCCAGATCGATTCACGCCCGAGGACATCGACTTCGCCATGGCCGTCGCCAGCCAGGGCGCGGTGGCGCTTGAGAATGCCCTGGCCCACGAATCGCTCCAGAAGGCCGACCAGGCCCGGACCCAGTTCGTGCGCACCGTCACCCACGAGCTGCGCGCCCCCGTCGGCGGCGCCCAGAGCCTGCTCCGGGTGATGGTGGGCGGCATGGCGGGTGAGGTGAGCCAACAGCAGCGGGAGATCCTTAGTCGGGTCGAATCCCGTCTGGAGGCTCTAATGGAATTGGTGGATGACCTGCTGGCGCTGGCAGCGAGCAAGACCGTCGAGTTTCAGGAACCTCTGATAGCCTTGGCCCTCCAACCGATCCTCCAGCGCGAGATCGGCCTGCGCTCAGAAGAGGCCAAGGAGAAAGGGATCCGGCTGGAGTATGAGGCACCCGCGGAGGAGATGATCGTCAGGGCAACGCCGGATGGCCTGGCGCAGGTGTTCGGGAACCTGATCGGAAACGCGGTCAAGTACACGCCGCAGGGCGGGCGGGTGAGCGTGTCCATGGCCCAGCAGACCTCCGCGGCGTCGGTCCGCGTGGCCGACACCGGGATTGGCATACCGGAAGCAGATATGGTGCACTTGTGGGAGGAGTTCTACCGCGCCAGCAACGCCCGTCGATCGGGCATCGTGGGCACGGGCCTCGGGCTAAGCATCGTCAAGCATCTGGTCCAGACCTTCGATGGGCTCATCGGCGTTCAAAGCACCGAAGGCAAGGGAACGACTTTCACCGTGACGTTGCCCCTGGCCCGGCCTGAGGGCTCGGCGTAGCGGTCCCTTCGTCCGGGCAACACCCCCTTCCCAGGTCAACACAGACGGCGGCGTCCCCCGAGATCCGACCCGGGTAGAGGACTCACGCGTGGCACATCCCTCGCTGTCCGGGGCGATCACGCCGCGTTCGAGCCCCAGCTCCCCTTCCTCACCGCTCCGAGAGGGCGTAGCAGTAGGCGCCGGAGAATGCGGAGCTGTAGAACCAGCCCTGCACCCAGCGCTACTCGTAGTGCCGTCCCGTGGGAAGCGCAAGCTGGATGGCGCCAGTGTAGAGTGCAGCACGCCCAGATGTGCATAGACTGAGGCACGCTGGCCGGGGCCGGTCAGGGCGGCGC
>CAZEMA010000130.1:0-6085 GCA_964513155.1 uncultured Anaerolineaceae bacterium | reverse complement strand
ATTTCGCCTCGCCTACCTCTGTCCACTCACTCTCCCGGAAGGTGACCAGCGGCAGCGGCTCCTCCAGGCTTCGACCGGGCACGTAATCGAAGGCGGCCTGGACCTGTGCGCCGATGGCGCTGAAGATCGCCCCGACCGGGATGTCCGAGGGGCAGGCAGAGGTACACATGCCGCAGCTGACGCAGGAGGCGCTCATGTGGTTCATGCGTGTCACCTGGAAGAGCAGGGCGTCGCTCAGGAGCCGCACCGCGCCCTTGCGTCGGGCGGCGTTCAGGTAGTGATCGGGCTTGTGATCGAAGGAGGCCGACTTGAACAGGCAGGTCTTGCAGTAGCAGATCGGGCAGGCGGTCATGCAGTTGTGGCACCGGATGCAGGCGGTGAAGAGGCTCGGCAGGCCGCCATTGGAGTTGATCTCCGCCCGGACGGCCGCCAGGTCCCTCTCCCGCGTCTGGGTGTGGGTGGCTATCAGGCGGTCGACCGCTGCCTGGCGGGCCTCCGGGCCAGCCGGGCTAGACGCAGTCAGGCCGAGTTTGGCCGCAATCTCGTCGGCCACGGTCACCGGGATCGCCTGGCTGGAATCCACGCCGATCAGTTCCAGATGAATGGCTGTGTGCTCCGGGACCGGGTTGAGGCACATCTGGCAGGCCTGCCGCGCATCCAGGCCGTCCAGCTTGAGCTCGCCGCCCTCCCTGGAGATCGTCAGGTAGTCGGCCAGGCTGGCCCCGCCGGCCCACCTCTTGGCCAAGTAAGCGGGCAACTCGAAGGTGCCGGGGCAGTCCAAGCCGATCAATGTGACACCCTCGAGGGTTGCCTGCTGGAGCTTGACCAGCTCGACCAGAGCTCGGATCTCGCATGGCCGTAGGACTGCGCCAATCCGGGCCGGTGCCTGCTTGCCCGTCACAGCCGACACGGCACGGGCGCCGTTGATCGGCATGATCGGGGCCAGCGGGTTGGCATCCTTCATCCGGGCCGGGTCGGTCACCAGAGCGGGCAGGATCGCCCCGCCGACGGTTTCCAGAGGCACGAACAGGGCCTCAACCGCCCCCGTCTCCAGGAGCTTCCCCAAGAAGCCTCGCACCGCCGCCAGTGTGTCGCCGTCTTCAACCGGGATCGCTGTCTTCATTGCCACTCCCTGCTGCCTGCCGGGATCGCGGCCCAAAGCCGGGCTACGCTCCCCTGTGATCCTCTCAGATCGTCCAGTTCTCGCGAGCCGGGTTGGGACCCAGCTCCTTGATGGCGCTGACCATTTCGGTCACGGTGCTGGCGAATTTCTGTCCCTCACTGGCGCTAATCCAGCGCAACCAAACCCGCCGTTCATCAATCCCCGTGGACTTCAGGATCTCCTGCAGAGCCACATAGCGCCGGCGGGTCTTGTAGTTGCCGGTCTGGTAGTGGCAGTCACCCGGGTGGCAGCCGCCGATGAGCACACCGTCGGCGCCATCCATGAGCGGCTTGAGCACGTAGACCGGATCGACGGCGCTCGAGCACATCGTGCGGATGATGCGCACGTTGGGCGGGTACTGCAGCCGCGAGGTGCCAGCCAGGTCCGCGCCGGTGTAGGTGCACCAGTTGCACAGGAAGGCCACGATGCGGGGTTCGAAATCCGGCTTCTGATCACTCATGTCGACTGCCTCTCAGTGTCAAGCGCCAAGTGTCAAGTGCCACCTTGCACATCAGCAGGTGACACTCTCTACGCCAGCGCCGCCTCAATCATGCTGTAGACCTGGCCAAACTCGAAGCCCTTCTGCTGGCTAGCCTTGTTGGGGCAGGCGGCGACGCACGCGCCGCACCCCTGACAAAGAACCGAAATCACCTCGGCATGGGTCGCCCCGGGCTCGAGAACGCGCGCCCCGTAGGGGCAAACCTCGACGCAGATGCCGCAGGCCGCGCACAAGCGCGGGTTGACGCTGGCCACGATCGGCGTCGCCTCCAGCCGTGGTTTGGAGAGCAGCGAGACCGCCCGCACCGCAGCGGCTTGCGCCTGGGCAATGGTCTCATCGATCGCTCGTGGCGAGTGGGCCAGCCCGGCCAGGTAGATCCCCTCGGCGGCGAAGTCCACCGGGCGAAGCTTGACGTGCGCCTCCAGGAAGTAGCCCGTTTCGTTCAATGAAACCTTGAGCAGCTGGGCCAGCGCGGTGTTGCCTGGTTCGGGCTCGATCCCGGCGCTCAGGACGACCCAATCGGAGGGCAACGTAACAACCTCGTCCTCGGGTTGTACGGCGACCCGCACCTGCAAGTTGCCAGCGCGGCCGCGCTCGACGACCGGCTTCTTCGCTTCGTCGTACTCCAGGAAGATGACGCCCAGCTCACGCGCCTGCCGATAGAGATCCTCGCGGAAACCGTAGGCACGAAGGTCCCGGTAGAGAACGGTGACCTGAGCGCTGGGGACGGCGCGCTTGACGGCCAGGGCGTTCTTCAACGCCTCGTAGCAGCAGACGCGCGAGCAATACGGGTGCGCCTCCTCGCGGGAGCCAACGCACTGGATCATCGTCAGCCGGCGCCCGGCCAACGACTGCAGGAAGGCCGGATCCAGGAGACGTTCCTCGAAGTCGCGCTGCGTCACCACGGCGGGTTCCTGGCCGTAGAGGTATTCAGTGGGCGTCATCTGGCGCGCACCTGTGGCGACCACGATGGCGCCGTGGCTGAGCTCCTCCTCCGACCCGTCGGCCCGGCGCACCCGCGCCCGGTACTGGCCTCGATAGCCAGTCAGTCCCACGAGCTCCGTCTCGGTCAACACCGTGACCAGCGGTTCCGAGATGACTTCCTGAATTGTCCGGCTCAACAAGGCCTGCGGATCCTCGCCCTGGGCGCCGGTGTGAATGTGGCGCAGGTTGCCGCCGAGCTCGCCCTGGCGTTCAACCAGGTAGACAGGGAACCCTTGGCGGGCGATCGAGAGGGCGGCTGTCATTCCGGCCAACCCGCCCCCGATGACCATCGCCCGGCGATCCACGTCGAACAACTCGCGCGAGATGGCGTGCAGCTTGCGGCCCTTGGCCACCGCCATCGAGACCAACTGCTTGGCCTTCTCGGTGGCCGTCTTCGGGTCGGAGCGGTGGACCCAGGAGTCCTGTTCGCGGATATTGGCCATCTCGAACAGGTGCGGGTTGAGCTCCGCCCGGCGCAGCGTGTCCTGGAAGAGCGGCTCGTGGGTGCGGGGTGTGCATGAGGCCACGACCACCCGGTTGAGCCCGTTCTCCCGGATGCGCTGGGTGATCCGCTCCTGCGTGTCCTGCGAGCAGGTGTACAGATTGCGCTCGGCGTAGGCCACGCCCGGCAGGGTCTGGGCGTATTCGACGACCTCAGGAACGTTGACCACCGAACCGATGTTGATGCCGCAGTGGCAGATGAAGACGCCCACCCGCTCGGGTTCCTCGCTGATGTCCCGCTCGGGCGGGTACTCGGGCACGCGGGTGGCTGTGCCCCGGGCCTCGGCCAGAAGCGCGGAGACCTGGGCCGCCGCGCAGGAAGCCTCGATGACCGACTCGGGGATGTCCTTCGGCTCGGCGAAAGCGCCGGCCACGTACACTCCCGGCAGCGAGGTCTGCCCCGGCTGGTACTTGTCCACCTTGGCGAAGCCGAACTCGTTCAGCTCCAGGCCCAGGCGTTCGGCCATCTGCCGCGTCGCCTCCGACGGCCGCAGTCCGACCGACAGGACGACCAGGTCGAACTCCTCCTCATGGACCACCGGCCGCTTGCCATCCTCGCCCGCATAGGAGACGTAGGTGAGGCGCAGGTTGTGGTTGGTCGGCACCTCACGCACCGCGGAGATCATGCACCGGACATAGCGGACGCCCTGCTCCTTCTTGGCGCGCTCGATGTAAGGCTCGAAGCCCTTGCCGAATGAGCGGATGTCAATGTAGAAGATGGTCGGCTCGATGTTGGGGTCGTGCTCCTTGGCGATGACCGCTTCTTTGGTGGCGTACATGCAGCAGACCGAGGAGCAATAGGCGGCGGTCTCGCCGGCCTGGCTCCCCGAGGGGCGGCAGTCGCGTGAGCCGACACATTGAATCCAGGCCACCTTGCGGGGGTGGGCGCCGTCGGAGGGGCGCTTGACCACGCCCATGAACGGGCCGGAGGCAGAAAGCATGCGCTCGAACTGGATGCTGGTGACGACGTTGGGGTAGCGCCCGTAGCCATACTCGGGCCGGATGTCACCCGGCATTGTCTCGACGCCCGGCGTCAGGACTACCGCACCGACGTTCAGCTGGAGGACCTTCTCGGCATCCGCGTGGACGATGGCGCCAGCCCGGCAGGCGAAGACGCACTGGTTGCACTCCGAGCAGACGCCGCAGCGCAAGCAGCGGGCGGCTTCGGCGCGAGCCTCCTCCTCCGAGAAGACGGCGGCGAACTCGGCGAAGTCGGCCCGCCGCTCGGCCGGCGGTCGTTTGGCCGGCTCGTGACGGGCGCTGACAGAAGCCGCAACGGCGGCGAGGCGCAAATGGGCCTCTTCCGGCGCGAACTTGGCCACATTGCCTGAGACGCCCGGCTTCTCAAAGAAACCCGGCCTCTTCTCGAGGACATAGGCTGCAATGGACTCGGCCGCCTGGTGGCCGGCGGCGACGGCGTTCACGATGAACGATGTGCCGGTGACGACGTCCCCCCCGGCGAAGATCCCGGGCACGTCGGTTGCGAGCGTCTCGGCCTCGACCGGAACCCGTCCGCCACGCTGGCGAGTGACCTTCTTCAAGCACTCGGACTCCGGCCGCTGGCCGATGGCGAAGATGACGATATCGGCAGGGATGACGGTCTCCGTCTCGGGAAACTCGTCGAAATCGGGCCGGCCCTCGATGAAGCCACGGAAGTTGACATTGACCGTGCGCACGCCGGTCACCTTGCCCGATTCGTTGGTGACCTCTTTGAAGGTGCGCGCAGGGAAGACATCGATCCCCTCTTCCTCGGCTTCGGCCACTTCCCAGGCGTGGGCCGGCATCTGCTCCCGGCCCTCCAGGCAGGTCATCCCGACCCAGGAGGCCCCCAGGCGACCGGCCGTCATGGCGGCGTCGATGGCGACGTTGCCGCCACCCAGAACAAGAACCCGTCTGCCCCGCAACATGGAAGCCAACTCGCCGCCGGCGGGTTGCAGGCTGACCTGACGTAGGAATTCGGTAGCCAGCAGGACGTCGGGCAAGTCATTCCCCGGGATGGGCAGCTTGACGCCGCCGTGGGCGCCGATGGCGACGAAGACCGCGTCAAACCCGCCCAGCAGCGCCTCGACGTCGTCGACACGCTGGTTGAGCTTGAGGTCGATCCCCTGGGCGACAAGGTGCTCGATCTCGCGCTGTACGACGTCGCGGGGCAGGCGGTGGGGCGGGACGCCCACGCTCATCATTCCCCCGGGAACGGGCAACGCCTCGAATACGGTGACGGCGCAGCCCTGGCGGGTGAGATCCTGCGCGCAGGTCAGGCCCGCAGGACCGGAGCCCACGACGGCCACGCGCTTGCCGGCCAGTGGCAGTGGCTGGTTCTCCTTAGCGGCCTCGCCCGAGGGCTTGCTGAAAACCGTTTCGACCTCGTCCCAGTGGTCGAAGGCCCAGTCGGCGACGAAGCGCTTGAGCGCCATGACGTTCACCGGGGCATCGATCTGCCCGCGATTGCAGGCGTCCTCGCAGCGATGATTGCAGACACGCCCGCAGATGGAGGGGAAGGGGTTGTCCTCCATGATGGTCCGGTAGGCGTCCGCGTAGCGGCCTTCGGCGATCAAGGCGATGTAGCCCTGGGCGCGCTGGTGAACGGGGCAGGCATCGCGGCAGGGGGCGGTGCCCACCTTGTCAATCGCGAAGGCGTTGGGGATGGCCTGTGGGTAGGGCTTGTAGATCGCCTTACGCAGCGAGAGGCCCCCGTTGAAACTGTCTGGCATGCTGATGGGGCAGACGGCGGCGCAGTCGCCGCATCCGGTGCACTTCTTCAGGTCGACATAGCGCGGGTGCTGGCGAACGGTGACGGTCAGATTCCCCGGCTCGCCGGAGATGGCCTCGACATCGGCGCAGTTGAGCAGGTCGATGTTCAGATGACGCCCGACCTCGACGAGCTTGGGCGACATGATGCACATGGCGCAGTCGTTGGTGGGGAAGGTCTTGTCGAGCTG
>CAZEMA010000129.1:2731-6106 GCA_964513155.1 uncultured Anaerolineaceae bacterium | reverse complement strand
ACACGCCACCTGATGCAGAAACCTCAGCGCCAGTCCCGAGGGTAAGGAGTCCCGTGATGCCAGATCATGACCTCGAAAGCCGAGCGGTTAACACGATCCGCTTCCTCGCCGCGGATGCGGTCCAGCAGGCCAAGTCCGGCCACCCCGGCCTACCGATGGGGGCTGCCGCCATGGCCTATGTCTTGTGGACCCGTCACCTGAAGGTCGATCCCTCCGATCCGAAGTGGCCCGATCGGGATCGCTTTGTCCTCTCCGCCGGCCACGGCTCGGCCATGCTCTATGCCCTGATTCACCTGGTGGGCTATGACCTTCCGCTGGAGGAGATCAAGCGCTTCCGCCAGTGGGGCAGCGCGACGCCCGGCCACCCGGAACACGGCGTCGCCCCCGGCGTTGAAACGACAACCGGGCCACTGGGCCAGGGCTTCGCCAACGGCGTCGGGATGGCCATCGCCGCCCAGCACCTCGAGGCGACGTACAACAAGGAAGGCCTCCCTATCGTTGACCACTACATCTATGGGATCGTCTCCGATGGCGACCTGATGGAAGGCGTGGCCTCCGAGGCGGCCTCACTGGCCGGCCACCTCCGCCTGGGACGGTTGATCTATCTGTACGACGACAACCGGGTCACCATCGATGGCAGCACGGACCTGGCTTTCACCGAAGACCGGGCCAAACGCTTTGACGCCTACGGCTGGCAGGTGTTGCGGGTCGAGGACGGGAACGACCTGCAGGCCGTCGACCGCGCCCTGGTCGCGGCCAAGGCCGATCCCCGACCCTCTCTGATCCTGTGCCGGACGCACATCGGCTACGGTCTCCCAACCAAACAGGATACGTCGTCCGCTCACGGCGAGCCCCCGGGCGAGGAGGAACTGGACGGCGCTAAGAAGAAGCTCGGATGGCCAACCGAGCCTCGCTTCCTCGTCCCGGACGATGTCCGCCAGCACTTCAAGGCATCGGTCCAACGTGGCATCAAGGCGCACCATACCTGGCTCGAGCTCTATGCCCGCTACCGCACCGCTTACCCTGCCCTGGCGGGGCAATTCGTGCGCACCCAGGAGGGACGCCTGCCCGAGGGTCTGGCCAAGAACGTGCCATACTTCCCAGCCGATCCAAAGGGCGTGGCCACGCGTTCCGCCTCCGGCAAGGTCCTCAACGCCTTGGCGCCGCTTCTGCCGGAGATCATCGGTGGGTCCGCCGACCTGACGCCATCGAATGTGACCTTGATCAAAGACGGCCCGGACTTCCAGGGCAACAATCGGGCCGCCCGCTACCTTCGCTTCGGGGTGCGCGAACACGCCATGGGTGCGATTCTCAGCGGACTGGCCCTTCATGGCGGGGCGATCCCCTACGGCGGCACCTTCCTCGTTTTCGCAGACTACATGCGCCCCGCCATCCGGCTGGCCTGCGTGATGAAGCAGCGGGTCATCTACATCCTCACCCACGACTCCGTCGGGCTGGGGGAGGATGGCCCGACTCACCAGCCGATTGAGCACCTGGCCTCGCTCCGGGCGATCCCCAACATGACCGTCATCCGACCGGCGGACGCCAATGAGACCGGCGTCGCCTGGCTGACGGCCTTGGAACGGACGACCGGCCCCACCGCGCTGGCGCTCACCCGGCAAGCCGTCCCGACGCTTGACCGAACCCAATATAGCTCCGCCGAAGGTCTCCGGCGAGGCGCCTACGTCTTGAAGGACCTTGGCAAGGGGAAGCCGGAGCTGATCCTGATGGCCTCGGGTTCGGAAGTCGAGATTCTCCTTGAGGCCGCGCAGCGCCTGGCAGAGAAGGGAACGGTCGTGCGCGTGGTTTCGTTCCCATCTTGGAACCTCTTCGCCGAGCAGCCCTTGCGCTACCGCCAGCAGGTTCTCCCGCCGGAGGTCCGGGCAAGGGTTGCGATCGAAGCCGGGGTGCCGATGGGTTGGGAACGCTGGGTCGGCGACGTTGGGCTGGTCGTCGGCATCAGCCACTTCGGCGCCTCGGCGCCCTACAAGGAGATCTACCAGCATTTTGGGCTGACGGCAGATGCCGTCGTGGATGCGGCGCGCAAGGCGCTGGCCAAGGCGCAGGCACAGGCTGGTCCCGCTGTGCGGGCCAAGCCGAAGGCTGCGACCAGGCCCCGGCCGAAGGTCAGGGCGCCCAAGAAGGCCATCAAAGCGAAGGGCAAGAGGGCTGCCAAGGCAAAGCCCAAGGCACGCGCCGAGGTGCCATCGAAGGCCAAGTCGACGGCGAAGCCTCGACGTTGATCCAAGGAGTGATCGATGAGAATCGCTGTGGGCTGTGATCACGCCGGCTTTCCGCTGAAAGCGATCGTGCTGGAGACCATCCGGCGCTGCGGGCACGAAGCCATCGACCTGGGAACCTTCTCGACCGATCCGGTGGACTACCCGGACTACGCCGAGAAGGTCGGCCGCGCCGTGCAGAGGCGCGAGGCGGACCGCGGTATCCTCCTGTGTGGCTCGGGAGTGGGCGCCGCGATCGCGGCCAACAAGATGCGGGGGATTCGCGCCGGGCTGTGTCATGACACCTTCTCGGGCCACCAGTGTGTGGAGCACGATGACGCCAACGTGCTCTCCCTGGGGGCGCGCATCATCGGGCCCGACCCCGCGGTAGAGATCGTCCAGGCATTCCTGCAGGCGAGGTTCTCGGGCGAGGAACGTCACGCCCGGAGGCTGGGGAAGGTGCTGGCGATCGAGGCCAAGGAGGCAGGCCAAACGGCGGAATGACGGATCCCTTCCGGACACCGGCCCAGGGCATCTGGTTGGAGGGTATCAGCCGCGCCTCACTTGAGTCGGGCGACCTCGCCCGGCTGGTTGCCTCGGGCAAAGTGTGCGGAGGCCTGATAGACCTGGAAACGGACATCCAGTCGGCCCAGCATGGTCAAGAGCACATGGCCGGCCTACGCCCGATGGCACAGGCCGGCTGGGCGGCGGAACGGGCCCTCGACGCGTTGCGGGTCGAGGAAGCTCGCGCCGCCGCCGACGTGTTCCTGCCCCTGTTCGAGCGCACCAATGGAAAAGAGGGATATGTGTCGGTCCCGGCCACTCCTGCCACAAGCGCCGAGGCGTGGCTGGCCGAGGCGAGGCGATTCTGGGGGGCGATCAACCGACCAAACGTGATGTTGCATGCACCCGCGACGCCGGACCTGCTGACTGCGTTTGAGCATGCCGTCGCCGACGGGCTCAACCTCGACATCGGCTGGATCTACTCTCTCGAACGGCATGCCGATGTCGTCGAGGCCTACACGCGCGGGCTTGAGGCGCGACTGGCCCGGGGCGAAGCCCTGGACCACGTCGCCTCGGTCGCCTCAATCGATCTCTCCCGGATCGACTTGTGGGTCAAGGCAAGGCTGCAGGAGTTGGCACGGGACGGGAGTCC
>CAZEMA010000129.1:0-2631 GCA_964513155.1 uncultured Anaerolineaceae bacterium | reverse complement strand
TGCGCCGGGAGCAGGCAGGGTTTGTCCGAGAGCTTGGACCTTTGGCTGCCGGACTACGCGACACACTGGAGGAGTTTGAAGCTCAAGAGGTCGGCCGGCGTCTCTGGCAGGGTGATGCGACCCTGTGGAGCGACGAGGAAGCCGAGGCGGCCGAGATCCGGGAGCGGTTGGGTTGGCTGACCCTGCCTGGAACCTCGCCGGGCCTGGTCGAGGATCTGGAAAGATTCGCGGCCGAGGTCCAGGCGGCAGGGCTCCATCAGGCAGTGCTGCTGGGTATGGGCGGCTCTTCGCTCGCGCCCAGCGTGATCGGGCGCATGCTGGCCAAGTCAGACGGCATGCGTCTCCGGGTGCTGGATAGCACCGACCCGGCGGTCATTCTTGAGGTCGCCCGAACCGCTGCCGTCGAGGAGACGCTCTTCATCGTCGCCAGCAAGTCGGGGACGACGACGGAACCGCTGGCGCTCATGGAACACTTCTACTCCACGGCCTGCGAGGGCATGGGGGCCCGGCGGGCAGGCGAGCACTTCGTCGCCGTCACGGATCCGGGCACGCAACTCGAAGCTCTCGCTCGCGAGCGAGGCTTCCGGCGAGTCTTCTCCAGCCCTGCGGACGTGGGGGGGCGTTACTCGGCGCTCTGCGTGTTCGGGTTGCTGCCCGCAGCACTGATGAACATCGATCTACGGACGCTGCTGCGCGGCGGGGGACGCATGGCGCATGCCTGCGGGCCGGCCATCGAGCCGACGCGCAATCCCGGCCTCTTCCTCGGCGCGGTTCTCACCACAGCTGCCCGCAAGGGTCGGGACAAGTTGACCTTCCTCGCGGATCCAGGCCTCGCGCCGCTGGAGGATTGGATCGAGCAACTGGTCGCCGAAAGTAGCGGGAAGGATGGGAAGGGGATTCTGCCGGTGGTGGCGGAATCTCCGGGGCCGGCCCAGAGCTATCGCGCCGATCGCCTTCTCGTCTACCTGCGTCAGGAGGGCGGCCACGACAGCCGCGTTCGGGGGTGGGCGCGGGCAGGAATCCCGGTGGCTGTCGTTCAGGTGGGGGAGGGCGCGCAGGGACTCGGCGCGGAGTTTCTCCGCTGGGAGATTGCTGTCGCCGCCGCGTGTCACGGCATCGGCGTCAACGCCTTCGATCAACCCGACGTCCAGCGGGCCAAAGAACGCACGGTCGACCTGCTGAAGGCCTACTTGAAGAAGGGCGTCCTGCCGGAACCACCGGTTCTGTGGCAAGGTGGGCCTGCAACCCTCTGGGGCGGCGCCCCGTCTAGGGAGACGCCCCCGGCGGGGGCGACGCTGGAGACTGCCACTGCCTGGGTGTTGGGGAAAGTCCACCCCGGGGATGCCTTCCTGCTTCTGCTTTACCTGCCGCATTCGCAGACGCTCGAGCAGGAGCTGACTCGCCTGCAGGTCGCTTTCCGGAAGCGGACAGGCTGCCCCATGACCATCGGCTTTGGACCACGCTACCTCCACTCCACCGGCCAGATTCACAAAGGTGGCCCCGATCGCCTCGTCAGCCTGATCCTCACCCCTGACCCGCGACGGGATCTTCCCGTCCCGGGAAGCGGCTACACCTTTGGCATCCTGGAACGTGCCCAGGCCATCGGCGACCTTATGGCGCTCGGCAGTCTGGGGCGGCGCGCCTACGCCCTGCATCTCGACCGGCCGGGAATGGTTCGGGAGGTGGTCGCTGCCCTCCAGCATGCGTTGGGCGCCCTCGATGACTCCCCGGTGGAGCCGTGATGTTGCGGGACCGGGCACGGGACGCCGCGCACCGCACGCGGGATGCGGGAGGCTCGAACTGCAGCCTGGACAAGTGCCAACCTGGAGAGGCAGGCGCATTGTGTGCTCCTCGATCCAGAAGTCCCCGGCCGTCGCCGTAAGGGAGACATCCTCTCCGTGAGCCCCTCCGCGCGAAGACCGAACGCCGATCGGCTCCGGCGCCGTATCCTGGCAGGGGAAGAAGAGCCCATCTTTGCCGCCCTGCCCGAGCGCGTCCTCCACAACCTCCGTCACCCGCGATCAGAGAACGCCCTCGTCTGGAATCTCGTCTATCCGTTGGCCCGGCCGAGGCTCTCGCTGAGCTCCCTGCTCGCGCTTCGGCCGCTCTGCGGAACGCCAGGCCTCTCGGTCCCCGAGGATGACCTGGAGCCATACTTCTGGGGCTACAGCATCCAAGGCAATCGTCTCACGGCGCTGAACGAGACCCTCGAGTTGCTGGACGGAAGCGGCCCGCAGACCGAGGTGGACCTCTTCCTGCTGGGCAGCGAGACCCTGGTGTTGGTGGAGGCCAAGCACGGCGGCACGCCGGGACAGTGCTCACGGTACAAGAACCGGCGGTGCCCCGAGATGCACACCGACAATGTCCCGCCGGGGGGCACGTGTCGTTACTGGGAGCTGGAAGGCTATCGGTTCGATCAGCTCCTCGACTTCGGCCCCCGTCCGGCGCCAGGAGGTGACCGACCGCCGTGCGCGGTCCATTACCAGTTGGCCCGCACCTTTCTCCTGGGCAAGACGCTCGCAGGCCGCCTGGGTCGCCGGCCACATCTGTGGCTCATCGTGCCTGCGGGTCGGTGGTCAGGGTTGCAGACCGCGTGGCTCGACTTCGCCGAGAGAGTCAGGGACGAAGAGC
>CAZEMA010000128.1:0-6234 GCA_964513155.1 uncultured Anaerolineaceae bacterium | reverse complement strand
GGGGTGAGGCCGACGGCCTCGCCAAATGCGAAGGACTTCTTCATCGAACTCCCGAGACGGGACACTAGCAGGGTGATAAAGAACCGCCTTGCCCGGAGAAGTGAACCGTATCTGTGTTGGTTGGGGCTTTGCCCCTACAAGCACCTATACGAATTCTCTCCAGGCAGAAGGGCTTCTCCTCCACACTCCTAGAGCGACTCGACACAAAGATCCGCCCATCTGGTGGACGTACCACGCAACCTCTCGTTCCATCGTCAAGAAACCCCGGCGAGTACCTCCCGGGCTTCTACTCCCCCGCCCCTTGCCGCTCCGATCGGGAGCCTGCCAGCCCCCGCCAGTTTCCGCCATCCATGGCAGGCTGCTGAAAGAGGCCACCTCAAGGACCGTGAAGCCTTGTGACCAGATCCTTCGAGGCCCAAAGTCCAGCGGTCCCGGCCTCGGCAGCAGGGGCCACCACCTACCCACCACCGAAGAACGCTTGCTGCAGTTCCCTCTCCAGCATCGCTTTCTCACTCCTGGACAAGAACGCGGCCTGCGCTGCGGCCAGGGTCAGCCCCTTCAAGCTTTCCATCGACAAGTCGAGGAGCTCGATCGCAAGCAGGAACTCATCGCTGAGGGTTGTGCCGGAGATGCCCGGGTCGTCCGTCCCGACGACAACTTGCAGGCCGGCCTCGAGCATCCAGGGCAATGGGTGTTCCGAGGGGTTCAGAACCGCTCCAGAGTGGAGATTGCTGGTCAGGCAGACTTCAAAGACAATCCGCCTCTCCTTTGCCAGCGCGACAAGGCTCGGATCCTCCAGCGTACGCACACCATGGCCGATCCGGTCGGCGCCCAGGGACTCGATCGCCTGGCGCACGGCAGCCGGGCCCGACCACTCGCCAGCATGGATGGTGATCCCCAGGCCGTCCTGCTTGGCCGCTCCAAAGACCTGGCGGAATGGATCGGCAGGGAAATCAACCTCATTGCCGGCTAGGTCCAATCCCGCAATCGCCCCTCGCCGATCGGCCGCGAGCTGGGCCACCTGCTCCGCCGTCCCGACGGGCTCCTGGCGGTTGACGCTGGCGATCAGCCCTACCCTGATCCCGCGGTCGCGGGCTTCGGCTGCGCTGGCTTCGATCACCCAGTCAAAGACCTCCCCCAACGGATACTGGCGTGCCTGCGCCAGTGCAGCGGGCGTGAACCGCAACTCGAGGTAGCGAATGCCATCGGCAGCAGCATCGGCCACGGTTTCCCGAACAGTGCGCTCGACAATCTCGGGCGAGCGGTAAAACTGGCGCAAGAACTCGAACTTCGAGAGGAAGGTCTGGCTGGCCCGAGGGTCCCCAGGCGAGATCTGAGCCAGCGCCCGCAAGCGAGCCTCGTCCGTTGGCAGGTCGAGGTGCTCCTTCCGTGCCAATTCCGCCAGCGTCTCAACCCGGAGGGAGCCCTCCAGGTGCCGGTGCAGGTCGACTTTGGGCAGACGCTTCATCGTCTGCCTCCGGTCCGCGTAACTCTCGGTCAAGTCTAGCTACCCAGCTTTAGAGCTCGCCCCCGCCTACAGGCTTGAGCGAGCCGATCACGAAGACTCAGAGTCACCGAATGAAACCTCCAAGGACCCTGAGTGGCGCCCCATACGCCTAGCGACGCCTCCGGCGTCGCTTCTTCTTGTCCTCGGACGCGTCCGGCTCGCGATGGCCTGGTTCGATGGCTTCTGCCGCTTCCGGAGCCGGCGCCCGCTCTGGCAGGGGTGCAGGAGCAGGGGCTGGCTGCGGGCGGCTGGACGCAGGCTGAGCGATCCGGAACAGGCCCGACACGACGCCCGAGCGGATGTTGGTCAGCAGGGCCTGGAACATATCAAACGCCCGGCTCTTGTACTGCACTAGCGGATCGCGCTGCCCGTAGGCCTCCAGACCGATCGAGGTCCGCAGCGCCTCCATCTCCGTCAGGTACTCGACCCACAGACGGTCCCCCACCGACAAGATCAGCCGACGGTAGAAACCGGTGAGGACCCATCGGCCGAGAATCTCCGCCAGGGCGTCTTTCGCCGCGGGTGAGAGAGAGACCAGCGACGTGGCCGTAAGTGCCTCGGCGTAGGCTTCTTCCCCCCACTCCCTGAGCAGGCGCTGGCGCAGGCGTTCATCCAGCTCCTCCAGCTTGTTGGCCCCAATTCGGGAGGTCTCCACTCTCCCGATCGCTCGCTGGAGCGCCGCCTGAGCGCCCCGGAGATGCTCCAGCACCTGAGTGGTCAGCGTCTCCGGATCGGTGTTCACGAGCAGCCGAGCAGCACCATAGGTGTAGGAAAGTCGTGCGACCACCACGGAGCGCCGTTGATGCGTTCTGCGGTCGAAGAACGCCTGCTGACCGTAGCTCATCCTGACCAGGAGCCTGGCGATCGTTGCCTCGTCGGCGGCGGCCTCATCCGTCAGCCAGGCGTCAAGGTCGGCCTGGATCTGGCCTAGCAACGCTTGGAGGCGGCGTGACCAGAGTTGGTCCAACGCCTGGTGCAGGCGTTCTCCCACAGCGCCCCAATCGAAGGGTGATGGGGGCGCCTGTTCCACCCCCAGCGGTTCGCCCACACGCCGCTCGAGGACCTGCACCAGCCCCGCCCACATGGAACGCTGGAGCACGTTTTCGATCTCGCTCGGGATGGTCCGCCGCAGATCATCTGGCTCCGCCGAGCCGCCCACCAGGGAGAGCCTGAGCCCGGTCGCCTCCTGGACGGCGCGTTCCACGGCGCGCCCGTCTAGCGTCGCTCCGGATTCCTCCGCCTCCAGCGCGGCCGCTTCCACGGCCGAGTCCGCAGCTTCGGCGCGCTGTCGAACCTGGTCCTCCAGCCGGGCCGCTGCCCGCTCGACCTGGTCGTCGAGAAAACGGAACAGCCTCTCCTGTTGGGCCTCCAGCGAACCGCGAGCGATATCCACAAGCGGCCTCTTCAACCCTTCCGAGGCGCGCCGACCCTGGATCTCCTGGATGAGGAGCCGCAGCATGTACGAGGGGTAAGGCTCGGGCGAGTCCAGACCCAGGGTTGGCTGGGTTTCCTCCAGCCAGGCGAGCAGGCGCCAGGGGCCCTCAGGATCCTCGAGCGCCAACCGCACCCGGCGCTCTACCTCCGTTGAAAGCATTTCGCCGACGTCCTCACTTAGGTCGTCCTTGGTGAAGACCCGGTTTCGCTGGCCGTAGAAGACCTCGCGCTGCTTGTTGAGAACGTCGTCGTACTCCAGCAGGTGCTTGCGGGTGTCGAAGTTGGCGCCTTCCACCCGCGTCTGCGACTGCTCGATCGTCTTGTCGACAATGCTATGGCCGATCGGCGTCAGGTCGTCTATGTTGAGGCGCTGCATCAAGGAGGAGACCTGAGCGCCGCCGAACAGACGCATCAATTCATCCTCGAGGGAGAGGAAGAACTGTGACGAGCCGGGATCTCCCTGGCGGGCTGAGCGGCCGCGGAGCTGGTTGTCGATACGCCGTGCCTCGTGGCGCTGGGAGCCGATCACGTGCAGCCCGCCCAGCTCCTTGACGCGCCTGCCCCCCTCCATGAACTCCCTGAACTGGCGCACTCCGTCTTCGTAGATGCCAATCGCCTCTGGATCAACTTTCCCGAGGGCGGCCAGGCGCTGATCCATGTTCATGTTGAATGGGTCTTCAACCCCGGCCCGCCGCAGGACGCGGTTGACCAACCCCAGCGTCTCCTCCGGGATCTCACCGCCGAGTTTGATATCGACTCCGCGGCCGGCCATGTTGGTGGCGATCGTCACCGACCCCAGGCCGCCAGCGCTGGCAATGATGAGCGACTCCCGATCGTGTTCCTTGGCGTTCAGGACGTTGTGGGGAATTCCCCCTTGGAGCGCTTCAACCAGCCGCGGTTGGTCGGCCGCCTCGAGCTCGAGGAGGCGCGTCAGCCGCTCGAGGTTCTCGGGGCGGGACGGATTGGCGGGGAGGTTGAGGTCGCGGGCGAACTGGCGGAGTACGCCGGCCGCCAGGGTTTCGATCGGTTCGTAGAGCGGGAGGAGTGCCTCGACGCGCATCCCGTCATCCGGAAGGTTGTTGGCCTCCAGGTAGGCATCCCGCAGGATCATCACCAGGGCCAGGTGTTGGAGGGGTTCACCTCGCAGCCGGGCCGACAACCGCTCCGAGAGCTCAACGGAGGTCGTGCCCACCAGCATGGGCTGGCCCAGGACGTGGCGGCGCAGAATCTCAGCCGTCACCGCCCGCAGCTTGGCATCCTCCGTTCGGTAGACAACGTCGGGGTAGTCCTTGCGCCGCCAATACACCGGTCGCTTCTCGGGATCGTCGGGCCGGGTGAAGTAGGAGTACTTCAGTCCGTCCTCGCGGGATTCCGCCTCAACCAGGTCGGAGCCTGGCTGCAAAGCAAGGTACTCCAGGTTGGTTGGCAAAGCCACGACGTCAACCTTGTAGATCTTGTTGAACTCCTCTGCTTCGGTCATGGCCGTGCCGGTCATGCCAGCAAGCTTGGCATACATGCGGAAGTAGTTCTGGAGCGTGATCGTGGCGTAGGTAACGTTCTCCTCCCGCACGCGGACGCCTTCCTTGGCCTCGACCGCCTGGTGCAACCCGTCGGACCAGCGGCGGCCTGCCATCAGCCGCCCTGTGAACTCGTCGACGATGATCACCCGGCCGGATTGGACCACGTAGTCCTTATTGCGCTTGAAGAGATGCTCGGCGCGCAACGCCTGCTCGAGGTGGCCGATCAGCCGGGCCTGTTCCAGCGTCACATCTTCTGGCCTGTCGGGGTCGCGCAGAGTCCGACCGATGATCTGCTCGACATGCTCCTCGCCGGCCTCGGTCAGTGCGACCGTCCGGTCGCGCTCGTTAACCTCGAAGTCCTCGGGACGCAGCCCTTTGACCGCCCGGGCCATCTGGACGTACAGCTCCGGGTCTTCCTCGGCTGGCCCGGATATGATCAGAGGCGTCCGGGCCTCGTCGATCAGGATGTTGTCCACCTCGTCGACGATGGCATAGTGATGGCCGCGTTGAGAACGGGCTTCGAGGCTGTGCGCCATGTTGTCGCGCAGATAGTCGAAGCCGAACTCATTGTTGGTGCCATAGGTCACATCGGCTGCATACGCCAGCCTGCGGTCGAGCAACCGCAGCTGGTGTACATCTTCCTGGCTGGAGACCCGTTCGGGATCGTAGAGGAAAGCCTTGCGGCCGTTCTCGGTCCGGGAGGCCTCCTGGAGCACACCCACCGTCAGGCCGAGGAAGTGGTAGATCGGCCCCATCCACCGAGCGTCGCGACGAGCCAGGTAGTCGTTGACGGTCACTAGGTGGACGCCCTTGCCCTCCAGGGCGTTCAGGTAAAGGGGCAACGTGGCGACGAGCGTCTTGCCCTCGCCGGTACGCATCTCGGCGATCTTGCCTTCATGCAGCACGGCGCCCCCGACCAGCTGGACGTCGAAGTGGCGCAGGCCTACCGTTCGCACCGAAGCCTCGCGGACGACGGCGAATGCCTCCGGAAGTAGCGAGTCGAGCGACTCACCTCCAGCCAGCCGCGAGCGGAACTCGCCCGTTTTGGCCCGCAAGGCATCATCGCTCAACGCCTTCATCTCCGCTTCCAGCGCGTCGATTGCCTCAACCACAGCGGAGAACTGGGCCAGTACCCGCCGAACAGGATCTCCACCAAGCACCTTGGTGATGCTCTTGAACATATAAGGGGACCTCTTTGGGCGGATTATAGCATAGCGGGCTCCGCGCCTCCTTGACCGGCCAAGAGCCCGACTTTATACTCCAGCCTATGCTTATCCCTCGAACCGGTCTCCCGTCCCCTCGCGAGAATCCGAGCCCCGCCAGGCTGTTGACGCTGGTGGCGGTCGTCTGCGCCGCCGCTCTGGCCGGATGCACCGCTTCGCCGGCCGCCCATGCGCTGAGCCGTGCAGCACTGGTGGTCGTCCATGCCGACGGGTCGGTCCGAACAGCATGTGTTTCGTTCGACGAGCCGGAGCTCACGGGCGCCCAGCTCCTGTCCCGCTCCGGTTTCCAGTACTCAGAGGATGCGGGCAATGCAATGGGCATCCTGGTTTGCTCCGTCGACGGGGAAGGCTGCGACTTCCCGCAGTCGTCTTGCCTGTGCCAATGTGAGACGCCGGGCGAATGCACCTACTGGTCGTATTTCAATCGCACCAGCGAGGGCGGTTGGGTCTATAGCCCTCTTGGGCCCAGCGGGCGGGCAGCTGCTGACGGCGACATGGATGCCTGGGTCTGGCTGTCAGGGACGGGTCCGGGCGGTCCCACCTCCTCGCC
>CAZEMA010000127.1:0-6365 GCA_964513155.1 uncultured Anaerolineaceae bacterium | reverse complement strand
GCCGCGCGGCCAGGCCCTCAGCTCGATCGTCAATCTCTCAAAGTAACTCTCCGCTGGCAGCGGGCCCTCGCCGTACATCATGTCGACGATCCGGGCTTCGACAAGCAGCGAGGCGGTTTCCAGCGTCACCACCCCTCCGCTCTCCGCCGCGACCGGATCGCCCTTGGCCGCCAGCCGATTGCGAATCCCCTGGTCGCTGTGGGCATGGTGGCTCATCAGCACCTTGGTCACAGTCTGGATGTCGTTCTTGTCGAAGAGCCAGACCTCGAAGGCGGAGACCTTCTTGGGCTCCCCCACGCCGATCAGATCCCCGATACCCACACCGCATTCTCCGACGAAGTCGCCGGAAGGGGTTTCGATGCTAAACGAGTCATCGTACAGGTCGTCGCCCAGGGTGTAAATCGTTCGGAAGGTGGCCAGCGGCTCCGATTCGCCGCCGACCTCCCCTACCAGGCGATCTTCGAGATCGACATCCTCGCCAAATGGCGACGCCTCCGGTCCTCGTCCTGGACGAAGCCCGGGCAGGCTGATGCGTCCCTGCATGTACAGGGCACCCACCAGCAAGACCGCCAGTACGACGGCAACGCCGCACACCGGCAGGATGTACCGGGAGGCCGACTGGGGCGCGGACGGGGTAGTGGTCGATCCGCCGCCCTGACCCAGCGCGCGAACCTCGATCTCCGCCCGGAAACGCTGGATGGCCGTGGGATCCACGCCGCTAGGATCTGCACCGACCTCCGTCAAAGACTGCGCGGCCCCCTCACCCAACGCTTGGTACCGATCGTAGGCCAACTCGCCGTCGTTGTTGACCGAGTAGGAGTCGATCGCCATGCGCAGGTAGTCCAGGCGCAGCTCAGGGCGCATCTGTGCCGGTATGCCGTTGACCCACTCAACGGGGTCGACGGCCCAGGCATACAGCAGCCCGAGCCCGATACCGACGGCGAGCGCCAGAACGGGCAACACCCACTTCCGTCCGATGAATGCTCTGATGGCTTCCATGGCACCTGCCTCTTATCGCCGGGGGCGGAAAGAAGCGACCAGGAGTACCCCTCTTCCGCTCAGCGTGTCATTCTATGCCGATCAAACGTACAAGGCAAATGCTCTGTTGCAGATGTCATGCCAGGTCCGCTTCGATCGCGGGCAGATCTGTCAACCTCTGCCGCTGCCCACAGTTCAGGCACAGGGCATGGTCGCGATTGTCAACAACCAGGAGCCCTCCGCACTGCGGGCACGGCTGCGGGGTCGGTCGCTTCCAGGATGTGAAGTCGCATGTCGGGTAATTGGAGCAGCCGTAGAAGACGCGACCTCTCCGAGTGCGGCGCTCCACCAGATCCCCACCATCCTGCGGGCAGCGAATCCCGATCTTCTCAAGCCAAGGCTCGGTATAACGGCAGGCGGGGAAGTTGGAGCACCCAATGAACTTGCCAAAGCGGCCGTGGCGAATCAGGAGGCCGTTCCCGCATTCCGGACAGTTGCGATCGAGGAGCTCCGGCTCGGCTTTGACTTCGGGCATCTCCTCAGCTGCATGCCGCACTTGCTCGGCAAAAGGCCCGTAGAACTCCTGTATTACCTCGACCCAGCCCCGTCGGCCTTCGGCGACCTCGTCAAGCTCTCCCTCCATGCGCGCCGTGAAGCCCAGGTCGACGATCTCCGGGAAGTGCTCGACCAACAGGTCGTTCACGACCTCGCCGATGTCTGTCGGGGCGAGGCGCTTCTGCTCGCGCCGCACGTAGCCCCGCTGCTGGATGGTCGTCAGGATGGGGGCATACGTCGACGGCCGCCCGATCCCGTTTTCCTCCAGGGCTTTGACCAGCGTGGCTTCCGTGTAGCGCGGCGGAGGCTGCGTGAAGTGCTGCTCAGGGAAGAGCCCTTGCAGGATCAGGGCGTCGCCGTCGGAGAGGTCTGGCAGACGGTTCAGCCTCAGCTCGGCCTCCGGCTCGCCCGCTTCCTCGCCGTTCTCCTCCACGATGTCCTGATACACGGCCAGGAATCCAGGGAACCGCTGGCTCGAGGCGGCCAGACGTAGCAGGTACTCGTGCGCGCCCGAGCGAGCCTGGACCTCGATGGTCAACGTGTCATACTCGGCGGGGTTCATTTGAGAAGCCAGGAAGCGCTGCCAGACGAGGGTGTAGAGTTTTTGCTGCTCCGCTGTGAGGAAGGGTCGCACACTCTCGGGGTCGCGCGAGGGAGAGGTGGGACGAATCGCCTCGTGTGCCTCCTGTGCGCCTCGTGTCTTCGTCCGGTAGATGGGAGGCTCGGCAGGCAGGTAACCCTCGCCGAACCTCTGCAGGATCACCTGGCGAGCTTCCGTCTGAGCCTGCGTGGAGACGGTGGTCGAATCGGTGCGCATGTAGGTGATCAGGCCGATTGAACCCCCCTCGCCCAGCTCCACGCCTTCGTACAGCTGCTGGGCCACCGACATCGTCCTTCGGGCCATAAACCCGAGCCGGCGGGAGGCATCCTGTTGTAACGTGCTCGTCGTGAAGGGCGGCGCTGGCCGGCGCGTTCGCACGCCTCGCCGGACGCTGCCGACATGGTAGGCCGCCCCCTGCATGTCCTGCACGACGGATTGCGCCTCGGCCTCAGACCTTAGCTCGACAGGCTGCTCATCCCTTCGGACCAGACGGGCGCGGAAGGAGGGTGGCTTCTCCGGTTGGAGCAGGTCGGCATCGATGGTCCAGTACTCCCGCGTCTGAAAGTCCCGGATCTCCCGCTCCCGGTCGACGACCAGGCGAAGGGCAACGGACTGCACCCGACCGGCCGAGAGCCGACCGCGGACCTTGGCCCAGAGCAGCGGGCTGAGGTTGTAGCCGACCAGCCGGTCGAGGACGCGGCGCGCTTGCTGGGCATCCACCAGGTGCATGTCCAGCGCGCGCGGGCTGCGGAATGCCTCCTCGATGGCGGGCTCCGTGATCTCGTGAAAGACAACTCGCCGGGCGAGGGCAGGGTCGATGGCGGCTGCTTCCAGGAGGTGCCAGGCGATGGCCTCGCCTTCCCGGTCGGGGTCCGTCGCCAGATAGATCTCCTCCGCCTTCGCCGCCTCTTTCTTGAGATTGGCGACGACTTCCTTCTTCTCATTGGGGACGCGGTATTGCGGCGTGAAGGCGTGATCGACGTCGACCGAGAGCTTCGACTTCAGGAGATCCCGGACGTGGCCCAGCGAGGCCCGCACGGTGTAACCAGATCCCAGAAACCGCCCGACGGTTCGCGCCTTCGCCGGGGATTCGACAATGACCAATCTGCCGCGCCGCGTGGCGCTCGAGCGGGAGGGCTTCGACTTGCGCGGCTTCGGCCGAGGGGCCTCGAGCCCGTCATGGGCATCCGTCCGGCCCATCCGGAACAGCGCCGTGCCGCACACTGGGCAGGCACCCTTCGTCGCTGGGGTGCCTGCCGAGGTGAATGTCGCTTGCGGGTCTGCCATCTCCCGCTTCTGTTTGCACCGGACACAGTACGCTTCCACTCAGTATCCTTTCACAGGTATCGGTCTTCTCCGTCGCGCGCCAGAATCTCCACCAGCCGCCGGATCTCCTCGGCGCTCTCCCGCCCGCACACCAGAAGCGCATCCCCGGTGTCGACCACAATCAGGTTCTCGACCCCCAGCGTCGCGATCAGGCGGTCCTGCACATCAGGGTCCTGGTAGATCAGAGTACCCTTCGTTGCCAGCGTCCGCACCCGATCCCCCAGGACAAGATTGCCGTCGGAATCGGCCTGCCGCAGCTCGAACAGCCGGTCCCATCCGCCGATGTCCCACCAGCCCAGGTTGTCGGCGGGGATGACCGAGACGTTCCTGGCCCTCTCCATGATCCCGTAGTCAACCGTTTGCCTCTCCAGACCCCGCCAGACCCGTTCCAAGACCTGGCGCTCATCTGGTCGGCCAAGGGCAGCCTCGATCTCACCCAGACCTGCGGCCAAGCCGGGCATCAACCGGCGTATCTCCCGAAGGATTGTGTCGACTTGCCAGACGAACATCCCCGAGTTCCAGGAATACTCACCGCTGGCTAGATAGCGGCTCGCCTCTTCCATTCCGGGTTTCTCCTTGAACGCCAGCACCCGGTAGGCGGGCAGCCCTTCGAACTCACCGCGGGGTTCGCCCGCGTGAATGTAGCCAAACCCTGTCGCTGGATACGTCGGCCGGATCCCCAGGGTGACAAGATCCCCTTCGCTCGCCAGCGTGAAGGCCGAACGCAGGACATGGCGAAACGCCTCCACGTCGGAGATGTAGTGATCTGCTGTCAAGCAGGCCATCGCCGCGCCCGGACAGTGCCGGTGCAGGTACACCGCGGCCAATCCAACCACCGCGGCCGTCCCTCGCGGGCAGGGCTCGAGCAGGTAGCTGGACTCGGGCAGATCCGGCACCTGTGCCTTGAGCACCTCGGCCTGCTCCTCGACGGCCACCACGAGGATCCGCTCGGGAGGCAATAGCGGCAGGAGCCTTTCGACCGCGAGCTGAAACATGGTGCGCTCACCGAATAGGCGCAGGACCTGCTTCGGCCGTTCTCGTCTTGAGACGGGCCAGAGCCGGGTGCCGCCGCCTCCGGCCATGATCACCGCATACGCCTCGTCCATCACCCCTACTCCACCCGGTAATCGGCACGGGCCTCGCGGACGCGGACGTAGTGCATCCCGCCCACCTGCCGTGCCCTCCCTTTGAGCTCAAGCATCGCCAGCGAAGCGCTTACCTCAGCGGCAGGGAGGCCGCACTGCGCCCGGATGTCATCCACATGGACCGGCTCGGCCGAAAGCACCTGCAGCACCTTCGCCTCCGCCTCATCTTCCGGAAGCGCCTGGGAGACCGCCTCCTGCCGGATGGCCACGTCCAGGTTAAGCGCCTCCAGGACCTCCTCGAACGCAACCAGCGGACGGGCGCCGCTTCGGATCAATCGGTTCGTGCCCTGGCTGGCGCGGCTGTAGATGCTACCCGGCACAGCGAAAACCTCGCGGCCCTGGTCAGCCGCGAAATCCGCTGTGATCAGCGCGCCGCTCCCCTCTCCCGCCTCGACGATGACCACCACCAGCGCCAGCCCAGAAATCAGCCGGTTGCGCGGCGGGAAGTTGCCCGCCTCGGGGGCCGTCCCCAGCGGATAGTCGCTCAGCAGCGCCCCCGATTCGGCGATCTGTCCTGCCAGACGCCGGTGCTCTGGCGGGTAGGTCTTGTCCAGACCCGAACCCAGGACGGCAAGCGTCCTGCCGCCGGCCTCCAAGACCGCCTGGTGCGCCGTGGCGTCGATGCCCCTGGCCAGCCCCGAGACTACGGTGACGCCGCTGCCAGCCAACACCGTGGCCAAGTCCCTCGCCACCGCATTGCCGTAGGCCGTCGGCCGGCGAGTCCCCACAACAGCTGCCGCCCACCGATCCTGGACCCGCAGTTCCCCCCTAAGATACAAGACGGGGGGCGGCGCGTCGATCTCCAGCAGCCGCTCCGGATAGCCCTCATCTTCCCAGGTGACCAGCCGGCAGCCCGAGTCCTCGACCTTCGCCAGCTCCCGATCCAGATCGAGATGCGCCCGGGCATCCAGCATGCGCTGGAGACTGCGCTGGTCGAGGCCTGAGGCTCTCAGCTCCGCCTCTGGCGCGTTCCAGGCTGCCTCAACATCGCCGAAGATATCGAGCAGCCCCCTCAGACGGACTGCGCCGATGCCGCCGACAAGGTTGAAGCCAAGCCAGTAGCGCCGCTGTTCCCCCATGTCCTCCCATTCCTTCGCGCCGGGCCAGGCGCAGTCGCCGAGAATACCACAGCCGTTCTATGCGCGTCAAGCCGCGCCAGGAAGTGTAGACCCGCGCGGCCGCCGGCGAAACTCACGCTTGACGGCGGCAGGGGGCCCCATCGTCGATCCAGAAGACCTGTCTATGGCTCCGGTCGCAGCCCGGGAATCAACCGGACCAACATGCGCTTGCCGTCCAGGTCCACCTTCAAGATGACAGGCTCGATCGCTGGCAGGAGCACTTCTGCCCCGGCCTCGTCGCGGACGACATAGACATCGTTGGCCCCGGTCTGAAGGATCTCCGCGATCTTACCGAGGATCTCTCCCGCCTCGGTCTGCACCTCTAAGCCCACGATCTGCCAGTGGTAGAAGACATGAGGAGGGAGAGGAGGAGCCGACTGGCTTCGCACGTAGACAACCGTGCCCCGATAGCGGTCCGCACTCGACCGGTCGACCGTGCCCTTCACCAAGAGCAGGTGGTTCTCAGCGTGCGTGCGCAAGGAGAGGATGGTGGCCGGAGTCCGATCCAGGCCGAGGTAGATCTTGCCGCCGACGGAGAGCATACCCACCAGATCCGGGGCGGCCTCCAAGAGCAGCTCCCCTCGGATACCGTGCGGGCGCAAAATGCGCCCGACAGCCAGGTACTCAGCCGGCTGTCGGGCG
>CAZEMA010000126.1:0-6490 GCA_964513155.1 uncultured Anaerolineaceae bacterium | reverse complement strand
CAGAGCGGGCTCGCCGCTTCGGCGCCCAGGGCATCGGGCTGTGCCGCACCGAGCATATGTTCTTCGAGACGGAGCGCCTGCCCATTGTCCAGAAGATGATCCTGGCGGAAGCGCCCCGGGAGCGCCAGGCTGCCCTGGACAAGCTCCTGCCGTTCCAGCGTGCCGACTTTGCCGGCCTGTTCCGTGCAATGGACGGGCTACCGGTCATTATCCGCTTGATCGACCCGCCCATGCACGAGTTCCTGCCGGCGCATGATACCTTGCTGCGCGAGGTGACGGAGCTGCGCATCACCGGTAAGAAGCCCAAGCTCCTGGAGAGGAAAGAGCGTATGCTGGTTGCGGTCGAAAGCATGCGCGAGGCCAACCCCATGCTCGGCCTGCGCGGCGTCCGCCTGGGCATCCATATCCCTGAGCTGACCAAGATGCAGGTACGGGCCATCTTCGAGGCCGCCTGCCAGTGCGCCAAGGAGGGGATCGAGGTTCATCCAGAGGTCATGATCCCGCTAACGGCGCACATCAACGAACTCAAGGTTCAGCAGACCGCGCTGGAGGAGGTTGCCAAGCAGGTGATGCAGGAACAGGGCATCAAGCTCGACTACAAGTTCGGCACGATGATCGAGATCCCTCGGGCCGCCCTGACGGCGGACGAGATCGCCCAGTACGCCCAGTTCTTCTCCTTCGGGACCAACGATCTGACCCAGACCGTCTACGGCATCTCCCGCGATGATGCCGAGTCGGGCTTCCTCATGGAGTATCTCCAGAAGCATATCCTTCCGGAGAATCCCTTCGCCTCGATCGATGAGGCCGGGGTGGGCAAGCTCATGGAGATGGCCGTCAAGCTCGGGCGGAAGACCAGGCCGGATCTCGAGATCGGCATCTGCGGCGAGCACGGCGGAGACCCCAAGTCAGTGTGGTTCTGCCATGCCCTGGGCTTGAACTATGTTTCCTGCTCGCCTTTCCGCATCCCGATTGCTCGCCTGGCTGCCGCTCAGGCCGCCTTGGGCGAAAGCAACCCGGACCGGTAACGCTCACGACCCTACGACTTCCGAAGTCCTTTCGGACTTCGGAAGTCGTCTTGTTTCCCCACCTCACGCCGAACGGCCTCGACCAGCGCCTGCAACCGGGTGAAGTGGCTGCCCCTCCAATAGACCTTGCCGCAGGCGGTGCAGCGGGCGAACTCGTCGTACATCTGGGCGACGTCGGCCGGCACCGACCCGGCAACCGCCTCCCGGCCTACGCGCTCCAGCACGCCGTTGCAGGCCATACAGCGGGTAAACGGCCGGGCGCAGCCGAGCAGGTCGAAGCGCCGCAGCACCTCAACCACCTGCTGGCGGGGATGGGTCAGTCGCGGGCAGTATCCGCGGGTGACAGCCTTGCGCTTGAGCAGCCCGCGGTCCCGCGTGAGCAGAGTTCGCTCCTCTCGAACGGAGACCTCTGCCAGCCAGGCGTCATCGGCTTCCGGAGAATACAGACTGTCGAACCCGAGAAGCCGCAGGTAGGCCGCTAATCGGCCGAGATGGGCGTCGAGGACGAAGCGGGGATTGCGCAAGGGCTCGGGCCGCAGCCGAATCGCCGGGCGGATGTCGAGGCTCTCGAAGACCGGAAACACGCTCACCCGGTCACCGTCCTGCAGCAGGCAGGTGAAATCCACGGAGCGGCCATTGACCAGGATCAGATCGACCTCGGTGTGGGGCACGCCAAGGGCTTCGATCACGTCCTTGACCGAAGGCGTCCCCTTGACGGAGTGCTCAAACTCCCGGCCCCTCTGCGCGGGCGCAAGGAAGTCATTGAGTTCCTGGTAGAAGCGCAAGTGAAGGTCGGCCATCGCGCCCTATTGTAGCCTGGCGTTCATCTCGTGCATCTGACGGGTTGGGCGCTCAGGCTTGGGCCTCGCCGCCTTCCCGCCGCTCGGCCCAGCCTTCGCGCTGGGGCACCCGGGTAAGGGGGATCCGGGTGAGATTCCCCCTCCAGGCCAAGGGATACCGACGCCTCCTCACCAGCGCCAGCAAAACAAGCCCAGCCCCGAGACGGGGCTGGGCTTGTTTTGAGCTTTGCCTAAGTCAGGTGGGCAAGCGGTGGTTCAGTTGGCGCTTGCTGGAGCCACCGGGACCAGAACCCGCTGCTTGGTTCGGGTCCGCGGGCGGGTCAGGCTGCCAGGCTCAAAGCGAAGCTGGAAGCGCTCGGCCGCCAGGTACAAGATCTCGGTAATCAAGACCTGGTAGGACAGGCCCTCGGCCTGGGAAACCATGCACAGGTCGCTGATACCCGGGTTTAGGCCCGGCAGGGTGTTGATCTCGAGCAGGTACGGCTCGCCGTCGGCGCCCAGGCGGAAGTCCACACGCGAGACATCGCAGGCACCGACGGCTTCCGCGGCCTGCCGGGTCAGCTCATACAGCCGATTGCGCAGACTGTTCGGGATGGCCGCGGGGCACAGGTACTTGGGCGCGCCCTCTTCCTGCGGGTCGAGAATCTTGGCACCGTGGCTGTAGACGCCCGGCGTCACACTGCCTGAGGCCTCGATCTCCATGACAGGGAAGAAGTGGTACCCATCGGCATTGTAAAGCCACGGGCGGCGCCGACGTAGGGGCACACCGCGGTTGCCGATGAAGCCGACGGTGAACTCGCGCCCCGAGAGGAACTCCTCCACCAGCGCCGGCTGCCGGTACGTATTGAGCAGACCGTTCAGGCGGCAGCGCAGTTCGTCCTCATTGTGCACTACGGCTGAGGCGTCGATGCCCATGCCGGTGCCCTCACGGGCCGGCTTGACAAAGAGCGGGTAGCGCAACAGCGGGTCAACCGGTTCATCGGCCGAGTCGAACTCCTGGAACCGGGCCGTAGGCAGGCCCTGATCGCGCCAGATGCGCTTCGTCAACGTCTTGTCGAGAGAGATCGAGTTGGCCAGAACCCGGGAGGCGGTGTAGGGGATTCCCAGAAGCTCGCACAACGCGGGCACCTGGGCTTCACGCGAGTCGCCCGACAGCCCCTCGGAGATGTTGAAGCAGATATGCGGCCGCAGGCGATGGAGAGCGTCCGGCAACGTATGGTCCGCTGGCAAGAGCGTCACCCAGTGACCATCCGCCTCGAGCGCCTGTTGAATGCATTCGACAGTTTCTTCGCTGTCGAATTCGGCGCCAGCGTCCGGCGGAGCATCTGCGCCAACCACGTAGTCAGACTTGAGGTTGGCCAGAATGGCCACGCGCCAGGGGGCCGCGTGCCGGCTGGTACTCGGAGGCTTGGTACTCGGAGGCTTGTCCACCTCTCCTGAACCTTCCTTGTCTTTCATCTCTTCCTCCTGGGCGCGCTACGGCGCCGGTCTTCAGAGTTTAGGAGCCCTTCTCCCGTGGTAGCGGAGAGGGCTCCAAGTTGTCCTGTGTAGACTTCTCCGAACCGCTACCACGCATGGATGTCTTGTTGGCTCTGGTAGTCGTACTCGAGCTGTCCTTCGGGCAGGTCAAACGCCCAATCGAGTTGCGTCGGGCTCAGGCCGATGATCTCCAGGTAGGCGCCGCACGCGGAGCAGGTTACCCTGTTGCCAAGCCCGGGGGCTTGACCCAGCAAGAGTTCCTCGCCACACGCGGGACACGTCCCGGCAATCACCGCTCTGCTCCTTCCCTATGGACCTCTCATTTCAGATGCGATTCTACCCCAAAACCGTTAAAACGGGATAGTGCTGGCGTATAGATTGTGCACCAGGGACACCCCTGGCGTATCAATTGTGTAGCATCACTCCTCGCCTTGCCCAAACTGGTAGCCGAGCCCGGAGAGGGTATGGATGAAGCGGGGCTTTCCGGGATCGGGTTCGAGCTTCGACCGCAGCCGGCTGACCAGGTTGCGGACGAGCTCGCGGCTGCCCGTTCCCGTATATCCCCAGACCCGCTCGACGATCACATCCGACGGGATGACCTGGTCCCGATTGGTCATCAGGATGTACAGCAGCCGAAACTCAAGCTGGGTCAAGCGCTGTGGCTCGCGCTGGCCCACCTTGACCGTTCTTGCCGATGGATTGAGGACCACTTCCCCCACGTCGAGCACGGGCAAGGCGAAGGGCGGGATGCCTCCCGTGCGCCGCAAGACCGTCTGGCTGTAGGCGGCCAGGACCTTGGGGGGGACCGGCTTGGCCAGGACGAGGTCGGCACCCGCAGAGAGCGCCCCGGCGGTTTCGGCTTCGGTGGGCGCCTCCGCCAGCACGATCACCGGCACCTCCGTCACGGCGCGGAGCGCGGGAATCTCGGACCGGAGCTGGCTGAATGCCAGACCGGTCACCACCACCAGGTCGACCGGATTCTCGAGCCAGTTTTCGGCCACCTGTTTCAGGTCTGCTCCCGGGGCGACGGCCATGCCGGCGCGCCGGAGGACATAGGCCGCAAAGTCTCGCTCGTCCGCGTCCTGCGAAACGACGATAGCCTGCATGCTCACCTCAACCCCGCGGCGACCGCCTCGCCCAATCACTACCGGCAGCGGCCGACGCCGGGCTCGGCGCGGTTACCATTGGACGAGCCGCCGAAGCGGACCACTCAGCGGAATTGTATCGCACTGCGGGGTGGGGGAAAGCCCACGGGGACTCAGGTCTTGACGATCCGCCCCACGTCCGGGAAGACGAGGGTGCGGCGTTCGCCCCGTGCCAGGGAGGCTGCGTTGGCGGCTTCGAAGTTCCGGTGAACCTCCCGAAGGGCCCGTACCTGCCAACCCGGAGGGTCTTCGGAGAAGGTGATCAGCGCCGCCGTGAACCGCCCCGGGATGAGAAGCAAGGAGTTGCCGTCGTCGGTGCGAGTGGCAAGCATGAGGCCGGGTGAGGATTCCGAGGTTGGCGGGCCGAAGGTGCCCAGCAGGGCCATCGCCTCTTCGGCAGATTGGCCCATGGTACCTTCCAGGTAGATCCGGTGGCGGGTCTTGATGTCATACAGCGCGAACCCCAGACAGGCCGCCTCGTTGAGTTGCAGGATGAACTCGGTCCGCCCCTCTTCCAGAACGACGCGCCAGCGGTCGCTCTTCGGATTGCTCGCGTGCAGCCGCAAGGCGACTTCTCTCTGCTCGGTGTAGTGCCGCCGAATCGCCTGGTATTGCGTTGAGTTGACGCGGCCTAGAGAGAAATCCTGCTCCAGGCGGGACATCTTGCGATCTAGCCCCGCCAGTCGGGCGGCGATCTCCAGGCCAATCTCCCCCTTGGCCAAGGGCGTAGAACTGGGACCCTGCGGGGGCCCCCCCAGCCATTGTTCTTCCTGGGCTGCCAGTCTTCTCGCCTTCTTCTCCGGGCCGGGCTTCGCCGGGACAGGCTCTGCAGGACCGGGCTTCTCCCGAGGCGGTGAAACCGGGCGGACGACGGTCGGGGGCTCGACAAAGGGCGGGGCGCCGCGGCCCGTCAGGCGGGCCAGGTGAAGGTCTTGCTCACGCAAGAACTCGCGAACGGCGCGGAGTTGCGCCGCGCCTATCGTCCCATCACAGAAGGCGATCGCCGCCGAGAGCAACCGATCGCGCGCCAAGTCGCGGCGCTCGATCGCCTCTCTGATCTCGGGGCTTTCACGCCCCATCTCGGCGCTCGACTCGCTGGCGGATCGCCTGCCGAGGCGCTGCTCCTCGGTCTGGACTTCGCGTGCCCGGCCTGGGTCGGCTCCCATACGTTGATAATACATCGCTTGCATCGGGTGCTTGAGAGGACGGTAGTACCAACGGCGGAGCCCCCGTCTGGCGAGCCAGAAGCCAATGGCCGGAGGGGTGTATACTCGGCTGCCGCCCGGAGAGGCCAGCCCAGGGGAAAGGGCGACTCCGGAAGGAAGTCCGCCTGAGGAGGTTCGCTGCATGCGTAGGGTGGTGATCGCCGCCTTGGCAGTGCTGGGACTGACGGGCTGTTCGCTGGGCACGCCGGCAGAGACGCCCCTGGGACTCTCGGCTGATGACGTGATTTCGACGGCGCAGGTCGCGGCAGCCCAGACGCGCCAGGCAGCCACTCCGACCCCTTCGCAGACCCCGGTCCCCCCGACGGCGACGATGCCTCGGGAGACCGCTACGGCGACCACGGCCCCTACGACTATCGAACCCATCGTCACGGCCAACGAGACCGCCAATGTGCGCTCTGGGCCAAGCGCGGACTACGAGTGGATCGACTTCCTCTACCAGGGGCAGTCGGCCTACGTTGTCGGCCGGTATGAGAATGCCGAGACCGGCACCTGGTGGTACGTCCGGCGCATCGGTGGGGGATTGGACGGCTGGGTCTGGGGCCAGGTGGTTACCCTGTCCGGGAGCGAAGCCCTGATTCCTTTCCTCGAGCCTTCCCCGGTGCCTCCCCAGTGACATAGGATCCGTCTCGCTCTGGCGGACCGCCAAACCCAGTTTCCAGTCGTGCAGCCTCGGCGGGTAATCGGGGCTGCGCGACTGCGGAGCGAGGACCGCCGGAGGCGATCTACCCCGGCCGACCCCCAGCGGCCGCTATTGTGAGCGCCGGCACACCCCGAGAAGACCGGCGGCCCGCCGCACCCTTCGGGCGTGCACGCGA
>CAZEMA010000125.1:0-6499 GCA_964513155.1 uncultured Anaerolineaceae bacterium | reverse complement strand
CCTCACCGTGATGACCCACGACTCCTTTGCCGTCTCCGAATCCGTCGTGGCCGCCTTTGAGGCCGAGCACAATGCCAGCGTCCGATTCCTCAAGGCCGGCGACACCGGCCAAGCGCTCACCGGGGCGATCCTCTCCCGCGGCAATCCGCTGGCCGACGTCTTCTACGGCGTGGACAACACCTTCCTGAGCCGGGCACTCAGCGAAGACATCTTCGAGGTTTATGACTCGCCTCTCCTGGCAGACATACCCGAGTCCTTCCAACTTGACCCGACCCACCACGCCTTGCCTGTCGACTACGGCGACGTCTGTCTCAACTACGACCGTGCCTACTTCGCCGAGCACAACCTGCAGCCGCCCCAGAACCTGGAGGACCTGACCAGACCGGAGTATCGCAGTCTTCTGGTCGTCGAGAACCCGGCGACCTCCTCCCCGGGGTTGGCCTTCCTGCTGGCCACGATCGGGCACTTCGGCCCCGATGGCTACCTTGACTTCTGGAGCGCCTTGCGCCAGAACGATGTCCTGGTCGTCGATGGCTGGGAAACGGCCTACTACACCGAGTTCAGCGGTTCCGCCGGCGCCGGGCCGCGCCCCATCGTTGTCTCCTATGGCTCGAGCCCGCCCTTCGAGGTGATCTACGCCGCCGGCCCTCTCACCGAGCCGCCGACCGCCGCGGTCGTCACCGACGATACCTGCTTCCGCCAGATCGAGTTCGTCGGCATCCTACAGGGCACAGCCAACCGGGCGCTGGCCGAGGCCTGGATCGACTTCATGCTCTCCCCCACCTTCCAGGAGGACATGCCACTCCAGATGGCCGTTTTCCCTGTGAACCCCAGCGCCCGGCTGGATGAGCGCTTCACCCCCTATCTGACGGTGCCGCAACATCCGGCCTTCGTCAGCCCGGCCGACATCGCTGCCAACCGCGAGGCCTGGATCGAAGCTTGGACCGAGACCGTCCTGCGGTGAACCCCGCCCGATCCGTCCCTGCCCGCCGCTTCAGGACGGCGCTGGGTGGCCTCACACTCTGGCTGGCGCCCCTGGCCTTCCTGGCGCTGTTCTACTTCTACCCGATGGGCAGCATCCTGGGCTTCAGCCTCCGGCGCAGCCCGACCGGCCCCGCCACGCCATTCATCTCCCTTCTCACCTCAGCCTCGATCCGAGGGGTGGTCTGGTTCACGATCTGGCAGGCCGTCCTGTCCACTGCGCTCACGCTGCTCCTCGGCCTCCCCGGCGCGTACCTGCTTGCCCGCTATGACTTCCGGGGCAAGTCTCTCTTGCGAGCCTTGACGGGGATCCCCTTTGTCATGCCGACCCTGGTCGTTGCCGCTGCTTTCAACGCGCTCCTTGGTCCCCGCGGCTGGCTCAACCTCGGGCTGATGCAGGTCCTCGGCCTTGCCGAGCCGCCCGTTCAGATCCTCAATACCCTCACGGCGATCCTGATCGCCCACGTCTTCTACAACACGACCATCGTCCTGCGCATCGTAGGCGACTTCTGGGCCCGCCTCGATCCCCGTCTGGGCCAGGCTGCCCAGACGTTGGGCGCCGGCCGCTGGCGGACGCTGCGCCACGTCACGCTGCCCCTGCTGGCGCCGGCTATCGCTGCCGCCGCCTTGCTCGTGTTCATCTTCGACTTCACCTCCTTTGGCGTCATTCTCGTCCTGGGCGGCCCAGGCTTCGCCACGATGGAGGTCGAGATCTACCGCCAGACCATCAGCCTGCTCAACCTGCCGATGGCCGCGGCTCTGTCCCTGCTCCAGATCGCGTGCACGCTCGGGCTAACCATCCTCTATACGCGCCTCTTGGCCAGAGTCTCCCAGCCGCTTCCGCTCAAGCTCCCAGCCCACACTCGTGGGCCCCTGCGCACCTGGCGCAGCCGGCTGGCGGCTGGGGCCTTCATAGCGTTGCTCCTCTTCCTGCTCACCACGCCGCTACTGGCGTTGGCCGCCCGCTCCTTCGCCCGACTCGATCCGGAACGCGGCCAGCACGGCCCATTCAGCCGGGGATTGACTCTCGCCTTCTACCAGGAGTTGTCCCGCAACCCGCGCCAGTCGCTCTTCTACGTTCCACCCACGACGGCCATCGGCGTGTCACTGGGCTACGCCAGTGCGACGGTTCTCTTGGCGCTGGCGTTGGGCATGCCCGCCGCCTGGGCGCTTGCCCATCGGCGCGAGACGATCGCCAGCCGCGTGCTCGATCCGATCCTGATGCTGCCGCTGGGCACCTCAGCCGTCACCCTCGGCCTCGGATTCATCGTCGCCCTGGATCATCCTCCACTTGACCTGCGTGCCTCGCCCCTGATCGTACCTCTGGCCCACACGTTAGTGGCCTTTCCATTCGTCGTCCGCAGCCTGACGCCGGCATTGCGCAGCATCCGGCCCCGCCTGCGCCAGGCGGCCGCCGTTCTCGGCGCCGCCCCGCCCCAAGTAGTCCGCAGGATCGATCTGCCTCTGGTGGGAAGAGCGACACTCGTCGCCGCCACGTTCGCCTTCATGATCAGCCTCGGGGAATTCGGGGCCACGGCCCTCGTCGCCCGACCCGAGTATCCAACCGTCCCTCTCGTCATCTACCGGTTTCTCTCCCAGCCCGGCGCCCTCAACTACGGCCAGGCCCTCGCCCTGAGCACGATCCTGATGCTCGTCTGCGGCGGGGGGATGCTGACCATTGAACGGCTGCGCATCGGCGAGGGGAGCGAGTTCTAGCTCAGCGCTGGCCGATGGCTTCGCCGCGGCAAGAGCCAAGGAGTCGACTTGGTGTGACAGGCCTCCAACTGATCGACCTGCACAGGTCCTATGGGGCAACCCATGCCGTCGATGGCATTTCGTTCGAGGTGTCGCAGGGAGAGATCGTTGCCGTCCTCGGCCCAAGCGGCTGCGGCAAGTCGACCCTGCTTTCACTTATCGCCGGCCTGGAGAGGCCCGATACCGGCCAGGTGTACTGGGATGGCCTCCCGCTCGACAACGTTCCGACCCATCGTCGCGGCTTCGGCTTGATGTTCCAGGACTACGCCCTCTTCCCACACATGAACATCTTCGAGAACGTAGCCTTCGGCCTGCGGATGAGCGGAGCCTCCGCCGACGGGGTTGCCCGCAGGGTGGCCGAAGTCCTGGAGCTGGTCGATCTCCCCGGGTTTGAGGCCCGTTCGGTGGACACGCTGTCTGGCGGGGAGCAACAGCGGGTGGCCCTCGCCCGGACCCTGGCGCCGCGGCCGTGCCTGGTGATGCTGGATGAGCCGCTTGGCGCCCTCGACCGGACGTTGCGCGAGCAGCTCCTATTGGATCTGCCGCGCATCCTTCGCCACCAATCGGCCGCTCCCATCGGCCAGTGTTCGCAGACCACGCTCTACGTCACCCATGACCAGGAGGAGGCTTTCGCGCTGGCCGACCGGGTCGTCGTCATGAACGCCGGCCGGGTAGCGCAGATCGGCACTCCCGAGGTCGTCTACCGGAAGCCGGCC
Source organism: uncultured Anaerolineaceae bacterium (assembly GCA_964513155.1). GTDB lineage: Bacteria > Chloroflexota > Anaerolineae > Anaerolineales > E44-bin32 > DATEAV01. The sequence goes on along the minus strand of CAZEMA010000125.1, from coordinate 3,047 downwards.
TCGGTCTTCGTCGCCAGGTTCCTCGGCCTGGGCAACCTGCTGCCGGGGCGAGCCCGCCAGGAGGACGGCCGCCTGATCGAGACGCCCATCGGCGTGCTGTCCGGCACGGCCCCGGCCTCCGGCCCGGTGACCGTCCTCCTGCGGCCCGATGGCGCCCACCTGCGAGGGGCGGAGGGAACACCCATCGAGGGCCGGGTGACAGAGATCGCGTTCCGGGGAGGAATGAGCCGGCTGAAGATCGAGGTCAAGGGGAGGCCCCTTGTGTTCGACATCCCCTCGACTGAACGGATACCGGCCATCGGCGAGAGCCTGCGCCTGACCTTGGCCCCCGAGGCGGTCCAAGTGCTGCCATGACCCGATCCATCACCGTCCACAAGCTCAACGAACGTGGCCAGCAGCTCCTGGAGTACTCTGGCGACCTGGTCTCGCAGGATGGGAACTGTGTGGTTCTCGAGGCGTTCTTCGACCCGGAGGAGCTGGATCTCTCAGGATTTCGCCTGCGTCGGGGCGACCGCTTCGTCGAAACCTACTATGCTGACCGGTGGTACAACATCTTCACGATCTACGACCGCGACAACGGGCAACTCAAGGGCTGGTACTGCAACATCACGCGGCCGGCTAGGCTCAGTCCAGGCGCGGACCACGTCTATGCCGAAGACCTGGCCCTTGACCTGATTGTCTTCCCTCACGGTCGCTGGATGGTACTGGATGAGGAGGAGTTCGTCGGGCTCACACTGAGCTTGGAGGAGCGGCAGCAAGCATTGCAGGCACTGGCAGACCTGCAGGCGCAGGTCATCCGGCGGGAGGGGCCGTTTGAGGCGCTCGCCCGCGCCCCGGGGTAAACCCGGGGCGCTAACGCATCAGCCACTCTGAGCAATCGCCGGAAATCTGCAATCCCCCGGTGGGTGCCGGCAGGAGACTTGTGTCCGGTCTTCTACCTGCAAGTCGGGCCGAACGCGAGGGGGCTACCGGTCCACTAGGCCGTCAGAAGCGGCACCAACGCGTACCCGAACCACCCCTTCAGGGCCGGCCACACCCACCAGTAGAGGACGGCGAGCGCCGCCGCGGACAGACAGCATAAGACCACGACAACGATCAGGATAATGAGCCAGGTCTTGGAGCGTTTCTTCTCTGGCACAGGTTCGACGACCGGGGGCTCAACGATCGGGGTTCCAGGTTCGATGGTCATAGGTTCCTCCTGTCAGATGATAGCATCGGGTGGCCAGATGGGGCCAGGCCCATTACGCGCTTTGCGCTCGCCGGGCCCGGCGCCACATCCACCAGATGATGAAGGCCGTCACGACGATGATCAAGGCGGCGATGAGTACCGGTACGACAACGGACAGGATTGAGAGCACGGTGGCCACCACATCCTCGGCGATGCTCACCGGCACGTTGCCGGTGCCCGCCGTCGTTGCCGTAACCGCCGGACGGATTGCAGCCGATTTGACCACGTGGACGCTGCCGGCGACGAGCAGCCCAGCGATGACGGCAATAACGGGATGCAGGTCCGAGACGACATGGGCGCTCGAGGCAAACAGGATCGCCCCCGCCACCGGCCGCACAACCGTCTGCAGGATGTCGTTGACATGATTGACAGCCGGCACCTTGTCGGCAAAGAACTCAACCAGGCCGAGGACGACCAGGGCTCCGATGACCCACCAGCTTTCCAGCGCATCCCAAGGCGGCGACAGGTTGATCCAGTCCGTGAACCGGGCAATCAAGGCCACGACCAGCAACGGCACATAGGCATTCAGGCCAGCGCTGGCCGACAGGCCGAAAGCCGAGAAGATGCCCGCCAACCCCTCCACAGAGACCTCCTTAGACCAACAGGCTGAAACCGGCCCAGGTGCCGGTGAGGACATAACGCACCAGATCGATCAGGGCGATCTGGCTGATGGCCAGGGTCAAGCCGGTCGTCAGTAGTCCGACAAGCTGCCCCCAAGAAATTGCCTGATTCTCCCGCTTGAACACGATCAGCAGAATCATGCTGTAGACGGTCGTCAGCAGCACGAGCACCCCGAGGGTGCTGATCAGCGCCAGGGGGTAGAGTAGCAGGGGATTCCCGGTCAGGACAGCGGCCACTGCCACGCCGGCCAGTGCCACAAGAAGCGCCAGTTCGCCGAATGAACGCAGGGCGGGTTCGGGGCTCCAATCGCGCCAGGCTGCCTGGTTGAAGCCAGGGTAGACGATGCTGGCCAAGGCGATTCCCACCAGGGTGCCAGTGATCAGGCGCAGGGCATTGGTGGGCGAGTAGAGGTGGGGGGCGTTGGGGAAGAAGCTGAGGTAGGAATTCACGCCGTCCACAGCAAACGCCGCGCCAAAGACGCCCAACGTCAAGAGCAGCGGCAGCTTCGGGAAGGAAGATGCCCGTCCTCGACGCAGCATGGCGTAGAAAGAGAACGTCACGATCGCTCCCAGAAACATGCCAGTGCAGCGGGCACACAAGGGAAGAGGCCGGTCGCTGAAGTGGAAGGACCGGGCCTCGATGCGGTGGCAGACGGCATACCCGATCGCGTCGGCCTTGCCCAGCAACCCTCCCGGCGTCGCATACAGCCACAGGCCGATGACGAACGCGGCCGGGAGCATCAGCCCTGCAAGCCGCAAGCGGCGGGCAGTCGGGCGGGCGGTAGTCGCAGTCGCAGGCGAGGCCATGGTCCCATTATAGCCCAGACCGCATCCCCTCCAGTCTTTCAGGCCATCGAACCGCGGCCCTCCCAATCCCTCCGCCAAGCGCCGGCGCGAAACCCGGCCAGCTGCCTCAAGGACAGGCAACATCGGGCCCGAAGACAGCGGCCTGATGGCCTTCGCCTTGACGGCCCTCTGGGGTGCGGTATAATCCCGTCGCCTTCCTCGGTAGCTCAATCGGCAGAGCAATCGGCTGTTAACCGATGGGTTCCAGGTTCGAGTCCTGGCCGAGGAGCCTGGCTGAGCCCCATATCAGACTCCATCCCAGAGCCCGTAACCGCCTGGCTGTGCCAGGCGGCGCGATTCTCCGCGAGGCAAGCCTGCCCCCTCTCCCTCCGGGAGAGGGCCGGGGTGAGGGC
>CAZEMA010000124.1:0-6555 GCA_964513155.1 uncultured Anaerolineaceae bacterium | reverse complement strand
GGGGGCATGCAGCCGGAGGCCCCTCACCCGCGGTCTGGGCGGGTGTGCCCCTGCGATCTCGGAACTTCACCTACGGCTTGAAGAACACCATGCCCTCCCCCAGCCGGTCGAGCGCCTGCTCGGCCCAGTACTGGACGATAGCCGAAGGGTCATCCAAGGTGTTGTACAGAGCGGGGATGGAGTCGGGGTCTCGGATGAGCGCCAGACAGCGGGCCGCTTCGATCCGGATGGCGGCTTTCTCCGAGGCCAATGCCGTCACTACGCCGGGCGTGGCCTGGGTGCCGAGTGCCGCCAATGCATCCGCCGCCAGGCGGGCAACCAGCCGGTCTGGATCAGACAGGGCCTGCAGCAGGGCAGTCATGGCCTCGACCGACGGGCGGAGGCGCAAGCCAAGCGCAGCGCACTGCCGGACGGATGCGGCGGCGTCCCCCAGGGAACGGATCAACCCCAGAGCAGCTTCCGGACCCACCTGTGCGGCCAGGGCACGGGTGGCCCACCACCGGTCGTCTTCCTTCGGGGAATCGAGCAGAGCCAGTAGCAGAGGCACCGCGGGCTGGCCGTGTTGGGCCAGCCCGGAAACGGCCGATTCCGCCCGAGCATCCTCGCCCGAGATCAGGTCGGCGAGCAACGCCTGCACGTCGGGCACCGGCTGATCAGTCTTCGGGAGGCGGGACGGGCAGGTCGCCCTCGGCGACCGCGACCCACTTGTCGCCGGTCTCGATCAGCATCACGGGGATGTCGTCCACAATGGGGTACTTGCGGCCGCAGCCCGGCTCCTGGCAGACCAGCCAGGTATCCTTGACCAGCTTCAGCAGGCCGGGTTTCTCACGCACACAAGCCGGACAACGCAGGATCTCGAGCAGGTCATCACTGATCATGGTCAGCTCCTGGTTCCGTCCGGATTCTATCACAGGGCCCGCGCCGGGGCCTGTCCTTACTCGGTGAGAGCGTCCTCGGGGAGCTCGGTGCCCGGGCCATACTCGTAGATCGCCCGCCAGGGAAGGTAGTGGGTGCGGAAGACGTCGTCATGGATGATCTGGCCGTCCCGAGTGACCGTCCGAGTCACCGTCACGTTCATCCCGTCGGCCCGGTAGTCGACCTGTTTGATCACCCCCTGATGCAACTCGGGGTTCTCCCGGTAGAGCGGCTCAGGCGCCTCGACCACGTCCTGCGGACCGGTCGTGGTCCAGTCCACTTGCCGCCCGTCGGAGGTGGAGTAGAACTTCCACACGATCTGGGTGCCGTAGATGTAAGTCTCCATCAACAGCCAGTAGGGCGAGTCGTTGGTGAAACGGAAGTCCACCAGAGGGGCGAAAACGGTCGCGTCCAAGCCTGGGCCGGGCGAGTGAGGGCCTTGCTGATAGTAGGACACCAGATAGGCGTGCGGGTGACGCTCGTCGATCAGGTAGCCACCGAAGAACGCTGCCCTGAAGAGGGTCGTGCTCACCTGGCAGACCCCTCCGCCCACGCCGTTGATCGTGCGGTCGCCGAGGATGATCAGGGCTTCGGCGTAGCCGGTCTCCAGGCTGATGTCGCCCAGGACGTCCGCCATGGAGAGCGTCTCGCCCGGGGCGATCAGGAGCCCATGGAACGCGGCCGCGGCCGTGGCGATGTTGTGGATACGAGCCGCGCTCGACCCGGCGAAGTAAGTCGAGACGGTCACAACGTTTTCCGTGATTCCCAGCGACTCGGCCGCGGCCTCGCTGCCCACCTCGGGCTCCGCCAACTGGAATGCCAGGGGAATCTCGTGCCGGCCGGCATTGAGTCCCTCGGCGATCGCCTGGATGCTGGCTGGGAGGTCCAGGCTGCGGCCAATGATGGCCTCCCGCAAGAGGTCGAGCTGGCGCGTCTCATCGTTGAAGATGAACCGCGCATTCTCCGGCTGGCGCTCGAGATCCGGTGCCAGCGGCTCGAGAAAGGCGGTAATCTGCCCGGGATCGACGTTCACCTCGTAGCGCGATCTGTCCTCTCCCGTCACCTCGTCGAACCGGAGCATCGGTGCCAGCTCCGCCGGCTCCAGCGTCCAGGGCCCATCGGGGGCAGATCCAGAGACCGCCGTGTCCCCAACGGTCAGCGTCAGCGGCTGGCTGAGGATGGATCGGACGAGGGCCGCTTCCTCTGAAGCATCGAGCACGCGCGGCGGAGTCTCATTGATGACGAGCGGCACGTCGGCGTCGTACATCCGAGAGATAGCGGGCGTCAGCGCCTCGAGCGTCGCGGCGAGATCAAGGTGGCGCCCGATCTGGCCGGCCCGCATGACGACCTCCAGCCCCTCAACGGCCAGGCTGGCCTCCAGCGGTGGCTGGTCGATCTGCTGCGCCAGCCGGCGCAGGTAGGCCGCGCCCGCGTTCTGGTCAAAGACAAGGATGGGCCCGATGGGCCTGCCTCGCAGCCAGGCTTCCAGCTGCGCCCTCAGCCGCGCCGGCAAGGAGCCCTCCCGACCCACGGCCAGGGCCCGCTGCGCCATGGCCCGGACGTCCACCGTGACGCCCAGCTCTCGCGGTTGGGCAACCCACTGCCTCGCCCCGTCTTGAAGGACGATGATGCCCTGAATAGGGTAGGCAAGCACCTGATCGAGCGCGGCCTCGATCTCCGCCCGGTTCATCCCTCGCACGTTCACGCCGGCGGCGGTGACCCCGGGCAGCGCTCGGCCAGCATACACCAGGCGGGCCCCAAGCGCACAGGCGACGGTTGCCGCCAGCACGGCCAGCCCGGCCCCAACCAGTCCCAGGAGAATCCTTCCGATCCACGGGTAGGGGTCACGACTAGGAAGAGGCAATGCGTGGGCGTTGTTCATGGCTCGCCATTCGGGGGTGGGATTATATCATCTGACGATTCCCCGCCCCTGAAGGTTCCCCACCGTGCGGCGGCCTAAGCCCTTCTCCGATTCGACATCCTGGAAGGATCCGGGCAGGCAACCCGGGTCGGCTAGGGTTGCAGGTAGACGTCCTGACTGGTGAAGTGAATCATCCCTACACCGTCTGGGCTGCCCTCATAGACGACGATGCTGCCATACTGAGGCGCCGTTATCGAGTAGGTGATGTCGACCTCGAATGTTCCCAGCAGATCGACGCCCGGCGCCGCCAATTCGACCGTCGCCAAGCCGATGGTGTTGCCGTAGTAGTCGCGGACCGCGACCGACAGCGTGAAGTCGGACTTCACCCAACCGGCGCCCCGCACGTGAACGACACCTCCGGCCACGTGGTCATTCTCTTCCGGCTCCAGAATTGCCAGTTGCTCTGGCCCCTCGAGGGCTGGATGAACCAGCGGCGTCCCAACCGAGAGCAGGACGATGTTCACCGTCGTCAGGTGGTCCAGTTCTCCGTTCCAGGGGTCGAGCGTGCTGACTTCGAGCCGGCCGTTCTCCCCCGCGGCCTCGACGGCAAACGGGATCTGAATGGCGAACCAGCCGCGGCGTCCGGCTGACCCCACCAGGTAGGTCGCCCGCTCTGCCAGGACGCTTCCGTCCTCGCCCAGCAAGCGCAGGTAGACCAGGCTTCCCCAACTGGGCCCGCCTCTGCCCTGGACCCGAAACGGGCTGGTCACCTGTGAGTTCGGCCCGGGCTCGACTATGGACAAACGCTCTGGGGGCAGGCCGACCCTCGGAGGGGTCGGTGAAGAGGTCGGCACGAGTTCCGGAGGCTCCAGCACGAGCGCCTGGGTGGCTTCTGTCAGGGGAAGGATGTGGGGTGTCTCTGAGGGGGTTGGCGCGCGGGCCGTGACCACCGTGGGCGAAGCCGATAGGAGCGGCGCGGCCGACTCCCTGGAACTGCTTTCACTGGAGGCGAGAGGCGGGGCCGTGCCCCGCCCGGAGCAGGCCACGAGAAGGAGCGTGGCGACCAGGCATGCTGCGCTGGCACGCCGGGCACCTCTGCACACCGACATGCTTCTCCGCGCGACGGCCGCGGCTACGCCTCTCGCAAGAACGCCCCGCCACCCGGAAAGAAATGCTGGCAAAGCGCATCGATCCACAGCATCATCCCTGAGAGCAGAGGTTGAGCCCCGCAGCCGGGCCTCACAGCCCGTAGATCTCCCCATACTTGGCCCGCAGGTAGCGGAGGTAGGGCTCAGGCGTGAGCGGCGCTCCTGTCGCCTTCACAATCAGCTCCATCGGCTCGTATTTGCCGCCGTGCTGATGGACTTGCTGGCGCTGCCAGGCGAGCAAGCCGCCGAACTCGCCCCGCTCAATCTGCTTCGATAGGTCGGGGATGTCCGACTGAGCCTTCTCCCAGAGCTGAGCTGCAACCAGGTTCCCCAAGGCATACGTCGGGAAATAGCCCACCGCACCCATCGACCAGTGGATGTCCTGGAGGACGCCCTCCTTGTCGTCAGGCGGGGTGATGCCCAGGTATTCGCGCATGCGGCTGGCCCAGGCCTCAGGCAAGTCAGCCACCGCCAGCCTCCTCTCCAGAAACGCCAGCTCCAACTCAAAACGCAGCATGATGTGCAGGTTGTAGGTGGCCTCGTCGGACTCGGTCCGGATGAACGAGGGCACAACCCTATTGACTGCCCGGTAGAACGTTTCCAGATCCACCGACCTCAATTGCTCGGGGAAGTAGGCCTGCAGGCGGGGATAGAAGTGCTTCCAGAACGGTCGGCTTCGCCCAACCAGGTTCTCCCATGTCCGTGACTGAGATTCGTGGAAGGCGTAGGATAGACTCTCGGCAATCGGAGTCCGCTCCAACCTCAGAGGTAGGCCCTGGTTGTAGAGCGCGTGCCCTGTCTCGTGGAAGGTTCCGAACATGCCCTGGGGGAGGTAGTTCCGATCCAGGCGGGTCGTAATGCGGACATCGCCAGTGTTGAATCCCGTGGTGAATGGATGCGCAGACCGGTCCTCCCGGCCGCGATTGAGGTCGTAGCCGAAGCTTTTGGCGACCTCCAGGCCGAAATCCCACTGCTTGGACTCGTCATAGGTGAGACGCAGCAGGCCGTCATCCACGGGCGGCTTCTCGGCGATCGCCTGGATCAGTTTCACCTGCTGGGGACGCAGGGCCTCAAAGATCGCCCGTAACTCCGCCGTCTTCATGCCCGGCTCGTGATCGTCAAGCAGAGGATCGTAGATGGAATCGTAGGGAGCGAAGAAGCCGGCGTACTCCCGCCGCATCTCCACAACCCGTTCCAGATGTGGCTTGAAGAGGGCGAAGTTCGATTGGGCACGGGCTTCCTGCCAGGCGTGCAAGCTGAGCGAGGTCACCCGGCTGAACTCGGCCACAAACTGGGCAGGAACCTTGCGCGCCTTGTCATATTGCTTCCTGGTGACCCGCACCAGCCTGGCCTCGTCGCTGTCCGGGTCCAGGCTGGGCAGCGCGGGTTCGAGCGCAGACAGGAGCTCACCCACACGATCGTTGACGAAGCTCTCGTGCGCCAGCCGGCTCAGCGTGGAGAGGGCCATTGACCGGCCATCGGCCCCACCGGGAGGCATATACGTCTGCTGGTCCCAATCCAACACTGCGGCTGACGCCTTAAGATCCGCGACCTGGCCCAGGATCTCCTTCAGGCTGTTCAATGTCTCTTCCATGGATGCTCCTTGAGGCCTCATGCCACCCGCCAGCGCAGCGGTTCGCCGCGCAGGGCAGCCAGGATCTCCGTTGCGATGTCGACAGCAGCCCTGGCCTGTGCCTCGATCGTCTGGGCACCGATGTGGGGCGTCGAAACCACGGCCGGATGCCTCACGATTGCGGCCAACCTCGGCGGCTCTTCGTCGAACACATCGAGAGCCGCGCCCGCCAGATGACCGGCTTCCAGCGCCTCCAGCAAGGCCTGCTCGTTAACTACCCCGCCGCGGGCTGTGGAGATCAAGCGAGCGCCGCGTTTCATCCTGGACAGCTCAACCTTGCCGATGAGCCCCCGGGTCTCGCCGCTCAGCGGGAGGTGCAGGCTGACGTAGTCCGAGATCCCAAGCAGGGTCTCGAAGTCCACGGGCTCGGCGCCTCGTTCGCGGACAAGCTCCGCCCCCAATCGAGGGTGATACGCCACAAGGCGCATCCCTAGCGCCTTCGCCCGCTTGGCCAGCGCTGTCCCGATACGACCCAACCCAACGATCCCCAGCGTCTTCCCACACAGCTCGCGGCCCCACAGGTCACTCTTGGGCCACTGGCCCCCTCGGATGGCTTCGTCTGCCCGGGGGATCTCCCGGGCCAGCGCCAGCATCAGCGCCAGGGCGTGCTCGGCGACGGCGACGGTCGCCGCCTCTGGGGTATTGACGACAGTCACGCCGGCCACGGATGCGGCTGCCAGATCGATATTGTCTACCCCAACCCCTGCCCGCCCGATCACCCGCAGCCGCCGGGCACCGGCCAGATCGGATGCGCCCACTCGGGTCCGGCTCCGAACGATCAGGGCATCGAACGCAGGCAGCGATCCCAGCCCATCGGCTTCGACGACCTCGGCCTGCTGGCGCAGCAGCGCCAGCCCCTCCTCAGAGAGCCCATCTGTGAGCAACACCCTCCACGGGCGCTTCACCATCTTCGGCCGTCTCGCCTGCAGTTTCCGGCCCTCCAGGATGGAGGGCCGTAGGGTTATTCTACACCTTGCCCCGTGCGGCGCACGAAGGTC
>CAZEMA010000123.1:0-6711 GCA_964513155.1 uncultured Anaerolineaceae bacterium | reverse complement strand
GACCGGAAACCGCGATCTCTTGCAGGGCCAAAGCGGGCTCGGGACATGACGGAGGAGTGGCCCACATCCCCGGCGCGGACTCCGGGACGATGGCGCCGCCCTGCCCCACCACCGATCGTTGAGCCTGCCCAATCGCCAAGCCTCCCTAGGATACCTTCACACCCAGGAGCGCAAGGACCACCGACCCGCGCACCGAGAGATCCTGGAGACGCAGGAAGCTGAATTCGGCGCGCAGTCCCTCCGGGGAGAAGATGTGATGGGGCAATCCCTTTTCATGGCCCGTGACCGGGACGAAGGTGTTCGGCTCGATCTCCTCATACCCGGCATCCTCATCCTTGCGCGCCGGCACGGTCACGAACAGAACCCCTCCCACCCGGAGGACCCGCAGCATCTCAGCAATCGTCCTCCGAACAGTGGCCAGGACTGCATGATGAATCACTTGCGTCGAAAGGAGGCCGTCGAAGACGCCGTCGCCAAAGGGGAAGGGGCGCCGCATGTCGCCCCGCACGAGGGAGGCGGTCAAACTCTCCTCGGCCAGCCATTGGCGGGTGAGCCGCAATCCGGTCGGCGCCTGGTCCAGCCCCACAACCTGGAAACCATTCTTGACGAGATGGACCACGTGCCTGCCCGTACCAGACCCCAAGTCAAGAATGCGCCGGCAACGGTGCTGCTGGAAGGCTGCGATCAGCTCCTCGAAGCGCGGGAAGGGCTCCGGAAAGACATGGCCCTCCCGCTGGAAGATCGATTCCCACGGGCCGGAATCATACGGCATCGATACCTCTCAACTCCGCATGCCAGCTCCCACCTTGGGTCTGGGCCAAGTGGGGCGTCGACGCCAGCGTCCCGCCAGGCTCTCACTCGCGGCTGCGGAGAAGCGGGAAGAGGATCACCTCACGGATGGTGGCCTGCCCCGTGAGGATCATGGTCAGGCGGTCGATGCCCATGCCGAAGCCGCCGCAGGGTGGCATCCCGTAGCGCATGGCCCGCAGGTAATCCTCATCCATGGGATGCCGCTCCTCGTCGCCCGCCTGATAGTCGCGCCGCCCCTCAAGGAAGCGCTGCTCCTGGTCCAGTGGATCGTTCAGCTCGGTAAAGGCGTTGCACAGCTCCAAGCCGAGCACGAAGGCCTCGAAGCGCTCGACCGTCGAAGGATCGCCGGGTTTGCTCTTAGCCAGGGGAGAGATGTCACGTGGGTAGTCATAGATGAAGGTCGGCTGGATCAGCGTCGGCTCGACGTAGTGGGCCAGCAGCGATTCGATCAGCTTGCCACGGGTGGTGCCTGGCTTTGGCTCATGCCCAAGGGAGACCATCGCCTGGCGAAGCGCCTCGGCCGTTGGCACCTCGGCCAGATTGATGCCGGAGCGCTCAGCCACGACCGTTCGAAGATCGTGGCGCGCCCAGGGCGGGGTCAGGTCGACGATCTGGTTGTCATAGGTGATGCGGGTTGAGCCGGTGGCCTTCTCCGCGACAGCCGCCACCATCTGCTCGGTGAGGGCCATGACGTCCTGGTAGTCGGCGTAGGCCATGTAGAACTCAAGCATGGTGAACTCAGGGTTGTGCTTGAAGGAGACGCCCTCGTTGCGGAAGTCTCGCCCGATCTCGTACACCCGCTCGAGCCCCCCCACCAGCAGACGCTTGAGGTACAGCTCAAACGAGACGCGCAGGTATAGATCCTGGTGGAGCTGATTGTGATGGGTGACAAAGGGGTGGGCCGCGGCTCCACCGTAGATCGGTTGGAGCACGGGCGTCTCGACCTCGATGAAGCCGCGTTCATCCAAGAACTCGCGCGCCGCCCGTACCACCTTGGCCCGCGTCCGGAAGACCTGCCGCACCTCAGCATTGACCGCGAGATCGGTGTAGCGTTCGCGGTAGCGCGCCTCCGGATCGGCGAAGGCCGAGTGGGTGATGCGCTTTCCATCGACCCTCTCCTCCTTTGCAGCCGGGAGCGGGCTAATGGCCTTGGCCACCATCCTCAGGTCCGAGAGGCGCAGCGTCACCTCCCCGGTGCGGGTGCGGAAGAGGTGGCCGGTGGCCTGGACGAAATCCCCCAGGTCGAACAGGTCGTTGAAAAGGGCAAGCCGTTCCGGGCCGAGGTCGTCCGCTCGCAGGTAGAGCTGCAGCGGTCCCGAGCCGTCTTCGATGTGGGCGAAGACCGTCTTGCCCATCCGGCGGATCGACCGCAGCCTGCCCACGACCGTAGCCTCCATGCGCGTTTTGCCATCCGAGGCCTCGAAAGCACGGATGGCCTCGCCGGTCGTGTGGGTGCGGGAGACGCGGGTCGGGTAGGGTTCCATCCCTGCTTGGCGAAGCTTCTCCAGCTTGGCAAGCCGGATCTGCTCGAGTTCGCTGAGTTCACCCATATCTGCGATCCACCTCAATTCCCGCAGAGGCCGGGACACCGTCGTGGCCGGTGATCCCTGGCAACCGCCGGACGGCTACGGAAGGCTAGTTTACATGAAAAGCGCCCCGCGCGGGTCATCTCGCGCGGGGCGCCAACGGTTACCCCAGTGCTATTTGAGTTTGACGACCCGGAAGTGCAGCACCCCCGCCGGCGCCTTCACTTCGACCTCGTCCCCCGGCCGATGGTCGAGCAGCGCCTGGCCCAGAGGCGATTCGTTCGAGATCAGGCCCTCCTTCGGGTTGGCCTCGGCCGCGCCGACGATCGTGTACTGCTCGACGTCCTTGCCGTTCTCCTGGACCACTACCGTGCTTCCGATCCGGACGATGTCCTTGTGACCACCAGGCGGAATCACCTTGGCGACAGCCAGCATGCGCTCGAGTTCGAGGATGCGCCCCTCGACAAATGCCTGCTCGTTCTTGGCGGCCTCGTACTCGGCATTCTCGATGAGTTCGCCGTCTTCCATCGCCTCATGCAGGCGCTGGGCCACCTCGGCCCGTTTCGCGGTGCGCAGCTGCTCGAGCTCTTCTTCGAGCTTCTTGAGCCCTTCTGCTGTTACATAGACTGCTTGTGGAGCCATCCTGGTCCCTCTGCGCCTTGTGGTGGGTGCCCCAAGAGCCTAGTTCAGATAGACAAAACGAACTGAGAGACCACTCTCAGCCCGTCATGGACAATCGTGCGCATGATAGCACAACTTCCCCCCTGTGTAAAGCGAACCACCGGTGGGGGGGTACAGAAGAACGGGTATCGCCCAGACGGCGGAGGCCCCCCACGATTCCCTTGGGGCAGCGCTCCATCGGTGGGTGAACGCGAGGAGGGCGCTCCTCCTCCCCAACATCCTTGGGGCGGCACCCCAGGAGGCGCCAGCCACACGCGCCTGCGAACAGCGCCTTGCTTGTCCGGCGACAGAATCCGGGCTCAAGGCGCAATCAACTCGATACCGCCGGTCCGGCCGGCGTAATCCCGCACCTCCTCGTAAAGGGCATAGACGTCGGACCAGAAGGTGGAGATCTGCGAGGCGTACTCGGCCGCCGCCGCCGCCCAGGTCTGCACCTCCTCAGAGGAGAGGGGAAGGACGACCTTCTGCCCTGGTGGCGCGGGCAGGTCAGGGGAGGCTCCGCCGCGGGCAATGTATGGGAAGTCATGGTAGTACCAGAGGCCGCCACGCGCTCGCTCGGCTGCCAGCCGTGTCAGGCGATGATCCACATGGTTCCCGATACCCAAGGGACTGTAGAGACGCGAGTCCTCAGTGCAGGCCGCAGCGATCTTGGCTGCCAGGGAATCGATCAGAGGCTTGTCAGCCAGATGGAGCGGACCGAAGATCGCCCTCTCTGAGGGGTACAAGACCGCACCATCGGCCTGGCGGCGGTAGATTGCATCGGGCACATCCAAATGGAGGACCGAGGCTCCCAGCCGGCCGCAGGCCATCCGGTCCTCGGCCCGCCTGGCGGGGGATGGCGCCGACCCCTTGCCCCACCGGAGCAGCAATTCCTGGGCGAAATCCGAAAGAGGGCCAGGCGGAGGATCGCCGGCACAAGCCGTGAGGACGACCACTGCCTCGCCGGCTGCGACCTGGCTCGCAATCAGGCCACCGCAGGAGAGAACGGCGTCATCCAGGTGGGCAGAGAGATACAAGTGGCCAGCCACATGTGGATTATAGCCTATTGTGGCTTGCCCAAGGGGAGTGGCTTGGGCCAGCCCTGGCGTCATAGAGACCCCCGGAGCCCGCTCGTCTTCTGATACGAGCCGCGCTGCAGGACGGCCCTGACAAGAAGCAGGGCCAGAGCCGAGGTTGCCAGTAGCACAACGGACATCGCCAGGGCAAGGTCCAAGTCGAACTGGAATCCGATGTAGATGGCCAGGGGCATGGTCTGTGTCCGGCCAGGGAAGTTCCCGGCAAACAGGATGGTGGCGCCGAACTCGCCCAGGGCCCGGGCCCAGGTCATGGCCGCGCCGCTCACCATGGCGGACCACGAGAGCGGCAGGACCACGTGTCGGAAGACCTGCCACCGGTTCGCTCCATCGATGGCAGCCGCCTGCCCCAGCTCGGGCTCGACCCCGGCGAAGCCGATGGCCGCCGCGCGCACGTAGAGAGGGGCCGCCACGAAAGTCTGGGCCATCACAACCGCGGCCTGGGTGAAGACCACATCCACCCCCATGGCCTGAAGCGCACCTCCGAGAAGGCCTCGTCGGCCGAACGCCATGAGCAGGGAGAGGCCCGCCACGGCAGGTGGCAGCACAACCGGCAGGTCGATGAGAGCATCCAGGATCCGTGTCCACCGGGACCGGGCGTGAGCCAGGAGAAGGGCCACCGGCGTTCCCAGCACGACCGTCAGGGCCATGGCCACCGAGGAAGTCCGGAGACTCAGGGCGATGGCCCGCCGCGCCTCTATCGTCCCAAGCGCCCCCCACAGGCGATCCGGAGAAGCCCTCAGAAGCAGGGCCACCATCGGCAAGGCGAGAAAGCCCAGCAATGGTAGGCTGAACAGTTTCCACAGATCGGGGCGCCCTCGAACCCACAGCCCGGAGGCGCGCAAGCGGGGACGATCCACCTCAGCCACGGCTACTCCTGCAGGGCAGAGACCGGTGCGAAGCCATGATCGGCCAGGATGGCCTGGCCTTGGGGTGAAAGGACAAAGTCGACGAAGGCCGCGGCCAACCCAGGGTTCGTGCTGTCGGCGACTGGGGCAATCGGGTATTCGGCGATCACATTCAGGCCGTCAGGGATGTCCAGCCGCCCCAACTGGGCCGCGTCCTCGCTGGCAGCGTCAGTGCTGTAGACGATCCCTGCATCGGCCTCGCCCAGCAGGACTTTGGCCACGACAGCGCGCACGTTCTCCTCATAGGAGACGACATTGGCCAGGACTTCGTCTCGGAAACTGGCTCCGAACGCGGGGTCAGCGCTGGCCCGGTCCAAGAACTCGAGCGTGTACTGGCCCGCTGGCGCTTCTGCGGCCGTCAGCACCAGGCGCAGCCCCGGCCTGGCCAGATCCTGCAGCCGGACGATGTCGCCCGGATTGTCAGCCGGAAGTACAACAATCAGGCGATTGCGAACGAAGACGCGCTCCGATCCTGCGACGACCCGCCCCGTTTCAATGGCAGCTAGGATCTGTTGTGGATTGGCGCTGGCGAACACGTCGGCCGGTGCCCCTTCCCCCAGCTGCTGCGCCAATTGCTGCGAGGCAGCGAAGTTGAAGGTCACCGTGACACCGGGGTGTGCTCCCTGGAACTCCTGGCCGATCTCGGTGAAGGCATCGCTGAGCGAGGCGGCGGCAAAGACCACCACCTCGCCCGCAGGTTGCGGAGACGCCGCGGCCGTTGTAGGCGCGGCTCCGGCGCCGCTGCAGGCAGCTACGAGCACGCCAAGGGCAACAAGCACCAGTATCTTTCCACTTCGCGCGATCATTTCGTCCTCCTGGGCTTCAGTGAATCGGCATGGAGAACCCGGTCTTCATGTCCTGGGTTGGATCGCGGCGAGAGTCTGCTGACAACGATCAAGCCAGCCAAGCGTCGCCTCGAGCTGGCTCATGCGGAAGGAATGGACGAAAGCGGGGAAGGATTGGCTCTCGCCCGGCTCGCCAGGCGGCTCGTCCTGCGACCTCAGCCATTCTCGGCAGGCTTCTTCCTGCCTTTCGACCAAGGCTCTGGCCGTACTCTCACCTTCGAGGCTGGCGAAGTAGAGCTTCACAAGGAACTCTTGGCGCATGCTCCTTGGTCGGGAGACTGGCGATCGGACCCAAGTCCGATAAGCCTGACCCCCGGTCCTGGTGAGACGGAAGACCTTGCGAGGGGGTCGATTCGGCTGGGGCTGAAGCTCAGCGATGATCAAGCGCTCGGTCTCCAGTTTGGCCAGCAGAGCGTACAGGTGGCTCTGCTTCATCTTCCACACCAAGCCAAGGCCCTCCGGGTCGGAGAGGCGCCGATACAGCTCATAGCCGTGCATCGGGCGCAGCCGCAAGAAGCCCAGCAGAGCGTGCTCCGTCGTCATGGGGCGGGACCGGCTCAAAGAGCGATTAGTCAATGATTGATTAGTCACAGCCTGAGTACTATACCATCATCCGCGGACCCCGTCCACGGTCCGCTTCAGATCTCAGCGCGGCCGTGGGCGAAGACCCGGCGATCTCGTTGGGAGGGACAGCAAGATTGGCGGAGCTGGCTCGCCCGCGAGGGTCGAGGGTTGCGCCCAGAGCTCGGGAGGCGCGCCTCCTTCTTCGCGAGGTCCCATGATACAATCCCGCCCGAGGGCCGTTAGCTCAACTGGCAGAGCAGGTGCCTTTTAAGCACAAGGTTACAGGTTCGAGTCCTGTACGGCT
>CAZEMA010000122.1:0-6815 GCA_964513155.1 uncultured Anaerolineaceae bacterium | reverse complement strand
GCCGAGAGGCTGACTTCACATGGACGGAGCGGGGCGGAGAGGGGGTGGAGCAACGGAAGGAGGCGGGGGGCCTTCGGCCCCCCGCCTCCTTCAAGACCTCACCCCTCCCCCGGCTTGACCCTCTCCCGCAGAGCACACCGGGCCGGGGGAGGGGAAGGGGTGGGGGCCGATGAGCCCACTACTGCCTGCCCCAAGCGGGGAAGAAGCGCGTTAGGTTCTTCTACGAACTTGCGAAACGCGACACTAGGAGCATGCCGAGAATGCCAACCCTTTGAGGAGATGAATCGGCCTATCTAGGGGCGCGGGTGAAACTCGTACGCCCAGGTAGGCCTGCCTCTCTCCTTCTGATGACCCTTTGTAGCAGCCTGCTAGGGGATGACCAGATCCCCTGCCACGATGACCGCCAGGTCGACGGCGCTGTCGGGCATCGTCTGGCTGAAGATCTGCCCGGGGGAAAGGTTCAGGAGGGTCATCAGGTAGCGGGTTGTGTAGGGGTTGCCGGTGTAGTCGATGAGCACGGTTGCGGTGTAATCCATCGAGGCAGCGTTCGCCACTTCAGCCACGTTGAGGCCCAGGCCGCGCAGATACTCCGCTGTGCGGGTGGCGATGCCCTCGATGCCAGCGCCGTTATAGACGCCGACCCGCGCCGCCTCCTGAGCTGCAGCCAGCGCCTCGTCGTCGGTGGCGATGGAGGGGCCGATGGCGCCGCCCACGGTGAAGACCTCATCCCGCAGCAAGCGAATCTGGTCGGGCACGGGGCGGAGGACCTGAGCCCCGTCAAGCATGGTTTCCAGCGTGACCATGTCGGGCGGGGCAATCACGCCCCGCCGGATGTCCTCCGGTGGGATCTGGATGGCCAACATCCCCAGCGAGACCATCTGGTCCAACGAGAGGTTGGTGCGGATGCCTGCGGAGAGTTCCTGGTAGAGGGCCGGCGCCCGGGTGATCAGGGTGGGAATGATGTTGAAGCCCAGGACACGGTCGCGGACGGCCAGGATCACCTGTTGCTGGCGCCGGGCCCGATCGAAGTCGCCACCTTCGGTGTGGCGAGCGCGGGCGTAGGCCAGCGCCATCGCCCCATCCAAGTGATACGCCTTGGCGTCCAGCCAGAGGCTCTCGCGGCCGATGGGCGAGATCTTGATCCGCTCTGTGACCAGGACGTCGACGCCGCCGATCTCGTCGATCATCCGCTCGAACGTCGAGAACTCAATCACTGCATAGTACGGGATCGGGATGCCGAGCAGGTTCTCCACCGTCAGCATGGCCAGACCCGGGCCGCCGGCCGGGTGGGTCTCGTCAGCCGGGTAGTCGTAGATCTCCCCCAGGGAGAAGGCGGTGTTGATTCGGCCGTGCTCGAAACCCGGAATGTCCACCCAGAGGTCGCGGGGGATCGACAGGATACCGGCGGTGCGGCTCACCGGGTCGACCGAGGCCAACAGCATGGTATCGGTCCGCGGCGCGCCCTGCCCGGTCTCCCAGTCCCGGTAGTCCAACCCCATCACTAGGACCGTTACCCGGTCGGTGCCGTTCCAGGGGGTGGGCGTGTCCCGAAGTGCAATGGCCGTAGGTGTGCCGCCAGCCGGAGCGGGGGTCCCCTCACCCGCCGGGGCCTGGAAGAGCGGCGGCAGGCCGCTGCCATCCCAGGCGGCAAAGACATCCCGGACCGACACAAACACCAGCGCTCCCAGCAGCGCGGCCGTCGCGATGAGGGCCAGCGTCAAGCCCCGGACAACCCAATCGGGGAATGGCTGCCGGCTCCACTTTCTTCGGAAACGATTCGATCCTGCATTCATTCTTGCTCTCACTTCCTTGCCAGCCCGCGCAAGGGGGCGGATTATATCACGCTCGATTCGGCCTCGTCCTGCAGGCGCTCCCAGAGGTTGAGACTCTTCTGGATCTCGGTTTCGAGCTGGGCATACCGGCTGCCCAGTTGCCGAACCCTCTCTACGTCCCCGCCCGCCCGTTCCAGGAGGCGGCCCACCGCAGCCAACTCCTCCTCCAGCTCGGCAATCCGCAGCTCCACCGTCTCGATCTCGGCTCCCCGCTGCCTCGAGCGCGAGGAAACAACACGCTGGCGGCGCTGCGCCTGCTTCAGCGTCTTGCGGGACTCGGCCTGTCCCCTCCGGGCCTCGGCGTACTCCCCATAGCCGCCCGGGTAGACTGCCATCTCCCGGGCCTCCGGAGATATCGCCCAGACCTGGGAGGCCAGCGCCTCGATCAAGTATCGGTCATGGGAGACCAGCAGAATCGTCTCCGGAAATCCCGACAAGGCCTCCTGCAGAATCTCCTGGGAGGGGATGTCGAGGTGGGTGGTCGGCTCGTCAAGGAGAAGGAGGTTGGCCCCCTCCTGGGCTAGCTTGGCCAGCGCCAGGCGACCCCGCTCGCCACCCGACAGAATCGCTACCTGCTTCTCGACCGTGTCACCGCTGAAGAGGAACCGCCCCAACAGGTTGCGCGCCTCGGAAGGCCGCATCTCCGGCGACGAAGCCAGGGTCTCCTCCAGCACGGTTAGGTCGGGCCGGAGCCCTTCATGGGCCTGAGCGAAGTAGCCGACGCGCAGACTGGCGCCCAGCTTGACTTCGCCAGCCAGCGGAGCCACCTCGCCCAAGAGGGTCTTCAGGAATGTCGTCTTGCCGGCGCCGTTGGGGCCAATCAACGCCGCGCACTCTCCACGGTTGAGCACCAGGTCAGGCACATCGAAGAGCGGCTGGGCCGAGTCCCGATAGCCAATCACCAACTCGTGGGTGGCCAGGACTTGGTTCCCGGAACGACCCGCGGGATCGAACTCGATGCGGACCTCGCGCTCCTCCACGGGGCGGGCAATCAGCTCGTCCCGCATGGCTCGTTGCAGTCGCTTCCGCCTACCTTGCGCCTGGCGGGTGTTCTGCCCTGCGATGTTGCGCCGGATGTAGTCTTGCTCCTTTGCGAAGCGCTCTTGCTGAGCCTGGTAAGCCGCCTCCGCGAAGCGACGCCTCTCGGCCCGCTGCCGCGCGTAGTCGGAGTAGGTGCCCCGATAGACCTCCACCCCTTGGGCAGTCATGTCCCAGACCGAGTCAACGGTGCGGTCGAGGAAGTAGCGATCGTGGGAGACGATCACGGCCGCCCCCGGCCACTCCCGCAGCCAGCCCTCTAACCACTCGATGGCCTCCATGTCCAGGTGATTGGTCGGCTCGTCGAGGATCAGAACATCCGGGTCTTCCAGCAGCAACCGGCCCAAGTGAGCGCGCGTTCGCTCCCCGCCCGAGAGTCGCTCGGTAGGCTGGTCGTAGTCCTTCGCGGAGAAGCCCAAGCCGCTGAGCACCTGGCGGATGCGCGCCGGGTAGGCATAGCCTCCCGCCCGCTCGAATGCCTCCTGGAGAGGCCCGTACCGGGCCATGGCCTCTTCGGCTTGGCCCGGCTCGGCCATCTTCTCTTCCAGGCGAGCCAGCTCCGCCTCCTGGCCTCGCAGCTCCGCAAAGGAGCCCAGGCACATCTGCCACAAGGTCTGGGTGGGCCCAACGTCGGCGGCTGCCAGGGGTGTCGTCTCCTGCGGCAGGTAGGCGATTCGCAGGCCACGGGCACGTTGCACCTGCCCTCGGTCCGGGCTTTCGTAGCCAGCAAGTAGCCGCAGGAGCGTCGTTTTGCCGACGCCGTTGGCACCCACCAAAGCCACCCGGGCCTGGTGGGGAACTGCGACCGAGACGGCCTCAAAGATGTCCTGGGCGCCGTAGGACTTCGCCAGATCCGTTGCGGATATCAGCGACATGGGATCCCCGGGCGCATTATACCCCACCACCCCATCCAACCATCCCAAGTCAAGTTTCCAGGCCGAAGGGCGTTGGGCTATAATTCCGACCACGCCTAGGAAGGCGCCCAGGAATGTCCGATCTGCCATCGCCGAGTTACCGTAGCCTGATCATCTCTGCCCTGGTTCTGGCCGTCGTTGGCTGGCCAGGGTTGATCGTGGTCGTCACCGTGACTCTGCCCACGGTTGGACCCCGCTGGTTGTTCTTCTTTCTGCTGACGCTGGCCATGACGGGCACCTCGCTCCCCTTCGTCTGGCTCCTGCACCGTCGCTTCTCCACCGACCTGGCGCCGGCGACCGTCCTGCTACGGCAAGGCCTATGGGTGGGTCTGTACTTCGCGTTGTGCGCCTGGCTGCAAATCAACCGCAGCCTGAACATAACCCTGGCCCTGGTGATCGCCGCCGGCCTGACCGCTTTCGAATGGTTCCTGCGCCTGCGAGAGCGCAGCACCTGGAGACCCGGCCGGTGAGCCTGCGCGATCTCCCATCCGTCGAGCGTCTCCTCCAGACCGCCCGTGCCTCCGAACTGATTGCCTCGTTCGGCCGTCCTCTGGTGCTCCAAGCCGTTCAGGAGACGCTCGAATCGGCCCGGCTGGCGATCCGGCAGGGCAACGCCTGCCCCGAGCCAGACGCCATCCTGGCACAGGCCCAGGCCACTCTGAAATCCTGGCTGGCTCCGACGCTGCGGCCGGTGATCAACGCCACCGGCGTGATCCTGCACACCAACCTGGGCCGGGCGCCTCTCAGCCGGGCGGCTCAAGAAGCCATGCTTGGCGCGGCCGGCTACGGCACGCTCGAATACGACCTGGGGAGCGGCGCTCGCGGCAAGCGCGAGATCCACGGCGAGGGACTGCTGCGCCGCCTCACGGGAGCCGAAGCCGCACTTGTGGTCAACAACAACGCTGCCGCGGTTCTGCTGGCCCTGGCGGCCCTCGCCCGGGGCAAGGAAGTCGTCATCTCCCGCTCCCAACTTGTAGAAATCGGGGGCGGCTTCCGCGTCCCAGACGTCATGAAGCAGTCGGGTGCCAAGCTGGTGGAAGTGGGAACCACCAACCGGACCCACCTGGAGGACTTTGAAGCCGCCCTCGGCGAGCGATCGGCGTTGATCCTGCGTGCGCATCACTCCAACTTCAAGATCATCGGCTTCACCGCTGAGCCAACCCTGGCGCAGCTTGTAGAGCTTGGCCGCGGCCACGGCGTACCGGTGATGGATGACCTAGGCTCAGGTGCCCTCCTTGACACAGCCCTCTTCGGGCTCGGTCATGAGCCAACCGTGCAAGAATCGCTCCAGGCGGGGGCCGCGGTGGTGTGCTTTTCGGGCGACAAACTGCTGGGAGGACCGCAGGCAGGGATCCTCGTGGGCCAGAAGGACACCCTCGACCGGCTGCGCCGGCATCCGCTGGCCCGGGCGGTCCGCCCAGATAAGCTGTGCCTGGCAGCGCTCACTGCCACGCTTGCCCACTACTTGAGGGACGAAGCCCTGCAGGAGATTCCCGTCTGGCAGATGATTGCGGCCTCCGCCGAGGTTTTGCGTGGCCGCGCCCAGGCATGGGTCAAACGCTTGGGACAGGGAGAGATCCTCCCCGGCCGCTCGACGGTTGGCGGCGGAAGCCTGCCCGAGGAGACGTTACCCACCTGGCTGCTCACACTACCTGGGGCCAAGCCCGACGCCCTCGCCCGTCAGCTCCGGCATGCCGACCCACCGGTGATCGCCCGAATCGAAAAGGACCGGCTGGCACTCGACCCCCGCACCGTGCTGCCAGAGCAAGAGGAAACATTGCTGAGAGGATTGGAGAGAATACTGCCGAGAAGCCACGCCAGGGATGAGGGAGGCTCCGACCTCCCCGCCATGGACGGATAGCCTGAACCGACCGGGAGACCGCAGATGAAATCGGATATCGACGGCTACATGGAAGAAGCAGGACTGGAGGCGCTGTTCGTCGTCGGCGCGGCCACCGGCAATCCCCCCATGGTCTACTTCACCGGACTCGCTCACCTGGGTCACGCCGAGCTGGTCAAGAAGCGCGGCGAGCCGTCCATTCTCTTCTGCCAGCCCATGGAGCGGGACGAAGCGGCCCGGACCGGTCTGCGAACCCGCGACATCTCCGACTACGACCCCTACCGCCTGCTGCAGGAGGCGGGCGGCGACCATACCCGGGCGATGGCCACCCGTTACACCCGGATGTTGCAGGAGTACGGCGTGCGAGGCAGGGTGGCTTTGTACGGCAAGGCCAACATCGGCGCCGCCTATGCCATCTTTCACCAGGTGCAGCAGAACCTGCCCGAGATCGAGATCATTGGAGAGAACGACCTCCGATCCGTGCTCACTCGGGCACGGGCCACCAAAGACGCCGATGAAGTGGAACGCATCCGCAAGATGGGCCAGAAGGCTGTCGGCGTCGCTGGGGATGTCCAGGAGTTCCTCACCTCTCATCGTGCCAAGGACGGCGTGCTGGTCAACCGGGAGGGCAATCCCCTGACCATCGGCGAGGTCAAGCGGCGTATCAATCTGTGGCTGGCGCTCCGCGGCGGGGAGAATCCCGAGGGCACGATCTTCGCCATCGGCCGGGACGCCGGTGTGCCCCACAGCGTGGGCGCCGAAGAGGCGCCAGTGGAAGTCGGCAAGCCCATCATCTTCGACTTCTACCCCTGCGAACCGGCTGGAGGCTACTTCTACGACTTCACACGCACCTGGTGCCTCGGCCACGCACCGCAGGAGGTCGAGGAGGTTTTCGAGGACGTTCGCCAGGCGTACGAGAGCGCCATCGCCTCCCTAAAACCGGGCATGCCCTGCCGGGACGCCCAGATCCTGGTCTGCCAGCAGTTCGAGGCCAAGGGGCATCCGACCGTGCTGACTGACCCCAACACAAAGGAAGGCTACGTCCACAGCCTGGGCCATGGGGTAGGCCTGGCGATCCATGAAGGCCCCACCTTCACGGCGCTGGAGACCAACACTGACGTGCTATCTCCTGGGTCCGTCGTCGCCATCGAGCCAGGGCTGTACTATCCCGACCGCGGATTGGGTGCTCGG
>CAZEMA010000121.1:0-6862 GCA_964513155.1 uncultured Anaerolineaceae bacterium | reverse complement strand
GGTGAGGGACATCCCCCGTATCGGCGACGCCGGGGCCGAGATTGCCCATGACGATATCTCGTCGGCCGCCCGCCTGATGGGCGCCTCCCGCTTCCGCGAACTCGTCTCCCCCAAGGGTGACCCCCTGAATCCGGCGCTCCTGCCCGAATCCCTTCTCGAGGACCTCCCAGACGAGACCCGCCAGCTGCTTGCTCAGGTGAAACCGCCTCAGCTCCCGTCGACAACCTCCGGCCGGCCAAGAAGGCTGCCGTCTCTCCGCCGTGGCCTCCCGCCGCTCCGCCAGACGCGCGAGTTCATAACCGGTGTCCTCCGATCGATCGAGGACCGCATCATCGAGGACCCACCCCCACCGCGCAAGCAGACCGGGCCTTTCAACCTTCCACTGACACCCCCGAAGCCGGAGCGTAAACCGGTTGCCCCGGCGGGCGTACCGCAAGACGCTGCGCCCCCGCAGGCGAAAGCTCGGGTCTGCCCCAAGTGCAAGGCCGTGGTCCCTGGGCCCAATACGCATTGTCCTCGGTGCAATACGCCGGTTCCCCCCGCACCGATCGGCTCATAGTCCCTCCTCGGCATGGATTCAATAGCTAAGTGCAACGAAGACATTGAACAATACCTCGTAGGGGGTGCGGAAGCCGAGGCATTTCTTGGGACGGTGGTTGAGCTCTGAGGCGATGGCGTCCAAGTCATCCTGCTGGACACGGTTCAGGTCTGTGTGTCTGGGCAGGTAACGGCGGATCAGGCCATTGGTGTTCTCAACGGTGCCTTTCTCCCAGGAATGATAGGGGTGGCGGAAGTAGAAAGGGATGGCTAACGACCGGGAGACCAAGCCGCAATCTCCATTCTCACTGCCGTTGTCGGCCGTCACGCTGCAGTGGGGGAACTGGGCGAGGCGCGCGATAAGGGTCTGGCAGGTGTCCTGAACCGTCTTGCTCTGCAGCCGGGTGACGAGGGTGAAACGGCTCAGCCGGCCGACTAGCACCTTGAGGGTCTGGTCATGACGGAAGAGCAGCGTATCGCTCTCCCAGTGGCCGATCTCCGTGCGCTGTGTGGCGGCTGGCGGGCGGGCGTCGATGAACAAGCGCCCCGCAATGGGGCCGGCGCAGGCTAGCGGCGACCCTGACGCCGGGTGCGCTTCTTCTTGCCCCGGCGCAGGTACTGGTAGAGCTTCTCCTGACGCCCCAGGGGGGAACCGTAGATGAAACGATAGATGGTTTCGTGGTTGATCACCGTTCCGCCCCGCTCAATGCGCAATCGCCCCGAGATCTGCTCCGGCGACAAACCTCGTTCCAGGAGCAGAACGACGGTACGTCGCAGGTGACGGTCTTTTAGGCGGAGCCGTCGGCGGCAGCGCGCACGCCGGGCTTGGTACCGTCGCTGCGCCATGTCGGGCAGGTAGCCGGTAGCGACCGCATTGCGACGCAACTCCCGGCTGATGGTTGCCCGATCCCCCCCAGGCGCCTTGCGATCTCGGCCTGGGAAAGGCCTTCTCCCCGCCAGAGGCAGATCCACATTCGTTCGTCGGCCGAAAAGTGGACATAAGTCGCCATACAACGCTATTGTCCTCATAGCGTTGCATTTAGAGTTAGAACCCGTGCTTGCGACCTTTGCTCCCCTGCATGTTAGAATCGCGACATGGCCAATGAGCGCGTGTATCTGGATCACGCCGCCACGACGCCTCTCGACCCTCGGGTTCTGCAGGCCATACTCCCGTACTTCGCCGAGATCTTCGGCAACCCTTCGTCGATCCATCGCTGGGGACAGGAGGCCGAAGCCGCCGTCGAAAACGCCCGGCGCACGGTCGCCGACTCGCTGGCCTGCTCCCCGGCCGAGGTGGTCTTCACCTCGTGTGGCTCCGAGAGTGACAACCTTGCCCTGCGAGGAGTCGCCTGGGCGGAGCGCGAGCGGCGAGGGGCCAACCACCTCCTCACAACGCCCGTGGAACACGACGCCGTCTTGAGGACGGCGCAGGCTCTCGCTCGCGGCGACGGTTTCGACCTCGAGCTACTTCCTGTCGACGAGGCCGGCTTGGTGGATCCGGCTGACCTCGCTCGGCGTATCCGCCCAACCACCGCCCTCGTTTCCATCATCTACGCCAACAACGAAATCGGCAGCATCAACCCCATCCCCGAGCTTGGCCGCCTCTGTCACGAGTCGGGAGTCTCCTTTCACACCGACGCCGTCCAGGCAGCCAGCCAGCTCCCACTCCGCGTGGATGACCTCGGCGTAGATCTGATGTCGATCGGGGCCCACAAGTTCTATGGCCCCAAGGGCGTCGGCGCTCTCTATGTCCGGCGGGGCACCGCCATCCTTCCCGTGCAGACCGGAGGCGCGCATGAAGGCGGCCTCCGAGCCGGCACCCACAATGTGCCGTTGATTGTCGGCATGGCGGCGGCGCTTCGCTTGACCGTCCAGGAACGCGAGGGTCAGAACACGCGCTTCCGTGCGCTGCGGGACCGCTTGATCGCCGGCGTGCTTGAGCGCGTCCCACGATCCAGGCTGACGGGACACCCCGACCGCCGGCTGCCCAATCATGCCTCGTTCGTGTTCGAGGGGATCGATGGGAATGAGCTTCTGACAGGATTGGACATGGCCGGGTATGGTTGCTCCTCGGGATCAGCCTGCAAGACCGGCAATCCCGAGCCGAGCGGGGTGATGCAGGCCATTGGCCTACCCCGCGCCTGGGCCCTCGGCTCCCTGAGGGTGACCGTCGGTCGTTCGACGACGGCGGACCAGGTCGATGGCTTTCTCGAAGTCCTCCCCGGCCTGGTCGAGCGACTGCGGGCAGCGGAGGAGCACTCGTCGTGAGCCGTGGGCGAAAGATCGTCGTGGCGATGAGCGGTGGCGTGGATAGTTCTGTCGCCGCGGCGCTGCTGGCCGAACAGGGCCAGGACGTCAGCGGGCTGATGCTTCGCCTGTGGAGCCTCTCCGACACTGGCCGTGCCAACCGCTGCTGCTCCCCGGCTGATGTCGCGGATGCCCGTCAGGTGGCGTCGCTGCTTGGCATCCCGTTCTACGTCTTGGACGCTTCGGCGGACTTCAAAACCCACGTCATTGACTACTTCCTGAATGGCTATGCGCAAGGCACCACGCCGAACCCTTGCCTCCAGTGCAACCGGCACATCCGCTGGGGGACGTTGTTCCGGCACGCCCAGGCCTTCGGCGCCACGCACCTCGCCACCGGCCACTACGCCCGCCTCGGCCAAGACGACGGGCGCCACACGCTGCTGCGAGGCGTTGACCTCGAAAAGGACCAGTCCTACGTCTTGAGCCTGCTGACGCAGGAGCAGCTTGCGCGAGCGGTCTTCCCGTTGGGCGAACTCACCAAAGCTGAGGTGCGTGAGCACGCTCGGCGCCTCCGCCTCCCTGTCGCCGAAAGGCCGGAGAGCCAGGACCTGTGCTTCGTTACCGACGGTGACTACCGCGACTTCCTGCGCGAGCGCGCCGCTTCGGCACCATGCCCGGGGCCGATCGTCGACGAGGCCGGGCACTACCTGGGCGAACACACGGGGCTGTCGGACTACACCATCGGACAGCGCAAGGGACTTGGGATTCGCTCTTCGCAACCGCTCTACGTGATGACCAAGGACGTGGCCACCAACACACTCGTCGTCGGCCCCCGGACGGCGCTGGGGCGTCGCCAGTTTCGCATGGGCGAGGTAAACTGGGTCAGCGGCGAGCCTCCAAGGCCAGGGCAACGCGTTCAGGTTCGCGTACGCTACAAGGGCAAGGAGGCCTGGTCCGTCGTCCGTTCCTCTGGCGACGAGTCCGAGGTCGACATGGAGGAGGATCTGCCAGACATCACACCCGGCCAGGCCGCCGTCCTCTACGATGGCCCGATCTGCCTGGGAGGAGGGATCATCCAACCGTGACCGTCCAGAGTGTCCTGTTGGGTCTCCTGATCGCCAGCATTCTGGGCCTGCTGTTCCATCTGATTCGCGGCGGCGGGTTCGGACGCCTGGCGCTCTATGTCGCGACCGCCTGGGTATCCTTCTTCACTGGTCATATCGTCGGCAACTGGCTCGATTGGCGAGCGCTGCGGATCGGACCGTTGAACCTGCTGCCTGCGTTGTTGGCGACCGTCCTGGGCTTGATCGCCGCCAGTCTCCTGGCCGGCCGCGAGCGCGGCGCGGAGAGCCGCCATCAGACGCCCTTTCCTCCCGACGAGGGACTCTGAAAGCCTCGCCCCTCCTCGCTCGATGTCGTTCGTGCGAGGCACCCGCTCAACCGGGTCGCCCGGCTGGGGCAGCGAAGGGATGGGCAGGCTGGTCCGTCACCAGGCCCGTCGTATCCAAGGCCGGTTCCAGGAGACTCGGGCAGGCTCGGTTTCCATCTGGCGGCGCCCCGGCGAGAACTGACCCTCCAGCTTTGTATGCTATAATTCCCGTGTCATGGCCGAAGAGACCAAAGAGCCTGCTGCACCTGAGCCTTCCCCGTCCGAACCGTCCGGGCTGACTGGAAGGGAGCGCCTGCTATTGGTGCTTGGCGCGATCGCCCTGCTGGCTCTCGTGGCCGGCGCCGTCGTGGCCGTTGTGGCTATGGTCCGGAGCCCGGCGCAGACCGAAAACATCCGAGACATCTTCATCATCTTCATGGCCCTGGAGTCTCTGGTCATCGGCCTAGCACTGATCATCCTCATCGTCCAACTTGCCAGGCTCACGAACCTGCTTCAGAACGAAGTCAAACCGATCCTGGAGTCGACGAACGAGACGATCAACACGCTACGGGGGACAACCCGGTTCCTGAGTGACAACCTGGTTCAGCCTGTGGTCAAGGTGAACAGCTCGGCGGCTGCGTTCCGCCGGTTGATGGATCTTCTCCGCTTCGGTCGGCCCAGGTAGGCCAAATGCTGCTCCCGTAGGAGGAAAGAATGTCGGACAGAGATAGTGATATCGGAGCCTTCTTCGCAGGCTTTGTGGTTGGCGGGCTGGTCGGCGCAATCGTGGCGCTGCTCTTTGCCCCTCAATCCGGCGAGGAGACGCGCACCCTGATCCGGGACAAGAGCATCGAGCTCAGGGACCAGGCCGGCGAGACCGCAAGTGAGGTTCGGGCCCGCGCCGAGAAGCTGGCCGTCGACGCCAGGGCAAAGGCAGAGGATTTGCGGCAGCGGAGCCAGGTTGTCCTGGAGGAGCAGAAGACTCGCCTCGGAGAGGCAATCGACACCGGCAAGAAGGCCCTCCGCCGCAAGCGAGGCGAGGGAGAAGAGGCTGAGGCCTAGGTCCCCGACCCCAAGCTCGACCCGTGGGGGCGTTGTCTGAGACGAGGCCTCCTCATTATGGGCTGGAAGCCATCTGCGCGTGTCGACTGACCGCGCAAGGGTGTGCCGCCGTCAGGGGTCTGCCCAGCACGAGCAGCACGAAGTAGAAACGATGGACGATTCATGAATCGTCCATCGTTTGCTTTCCCGGGTGTGGAGGCGCGCCTCTAGGAGTGTGACGAAAGCGCCGCGCTATGCCAGTCGCCGAGGAGGCGGATGCAGTTCGGCGATGGCCGAGGCGAGACATTCTCCCACCTCACCGGCCAGGACGGCCGCCTCGGTTCCCACTTCCTCGGCAGCCAGCTCGCCAGCCCGGCCGTGCAGGTAGGCCCCCAGCACAGCCGCTTCGAACGAGGCCATTCCCTGGGCGACAAGACCGACGATGGCCCCGGCCAGAACGTCACCGGTGCCCGCCCGAGCTAGCGCGGGGGTGGCGAACGGCAACACCATTGCCTTCCCCTCCGGGTTGGCGACGACGGTGAAAGCGCCCTTCAGGACAACAACGTGCCCCCAGGCTTCGGCCCACTTGCGGGCGCTGGCGAGCCGGTCAGCCTGGATGCTCTCTTTGGACTCGCCGGTCAGGACCGCCATTTCGCCCGGATGCGGGGTGAGGATCGCCCCGGCCGGGAGCCGCTTGGGCCATTCCTCGACCTTCGCCAGAAGCTTCAAGCCGTCGGCGTCAATCACGGTGGGAGGCAGACGGCGGGGCTCGTCAGCTTCCGCCTCGGCCGTAACGAATCCGATCCGACCCCGATGTCCTCTTTCCTCGCCGCCCATGATCCTGGCGACAAACGCGCCCGTGGTCGGGTCCTGACCAAATCCAGGGCCGATCAGGAGTGCCTCCGTCTGTCCGAGCTCCTTCTGCAAGACCTCAGCGGCCGGCGCGGCGATCACGCCCATTTCGTTCGGCAGCAACAGCCAGGTAGCCTCCGGCAGCTGGGGCGCGATCAACGCCTGAATCGGTCCTGGCACGGCCAATGTCACCAGACCGGCGCCCACGCGGTACGCCGCCAGCCCTGCCAGTACGGCGGCACCGGGGAAGTTGACCGAGCCGGCCACGATGATGGCCCTGCCGAAGGTGCCCTTATGCGCCTCCCTGGGCCTGTCGGGCAGCCATCCCCGGACGACTTCGGCCGTTGCCAGCTCAACGCGGACCTTTGAGAGCTCCTTCTGTGTCGCGGGGATGCCAATGTCGGCTACCAGCAACTCCCCAACGGCTGCGGCTCCCGGGAAGCGGAACTGTCCGGCCTTGGCGGCCGCCAGCGTCACCGTCAGGTCGGCCCAGAGCGCTTCGTCGGCGATCTCGCCCGTGTCGCAATCCAGGCCCGAAGGGCAGTCCACGGCGACGACCAGCGGGCGCTCGGCCTTCCCGGCCAGGACCTTCCTGGCTGTCGCCAGGACCTCCTTGAGCGTGCCCCGCAGTGGGAGCTGGAAGCCTGTCCCCAGCAGCGCGTCGACGACGACATCCGCGCTGGCCACCAGGTTGCGCAAGACCCGCCAGCGTTGATCATCGGCGGCCTTGGCGACCAGTTGGCCGTGGCCACGCAGCCGCACCAGGTTGGGATCCGTCTCGCGACGCTCGGCCGCGAGGTAGGCGCCAACCTGGGC
>CAZEMA010000120.1:0-6913 GCA_964513155.1 uncultured Anaerolineaceae bacterium | reverse complement strand
CTCTGCCGATCGGGGCCTCAGCTACCTCCCCAACCCTCTGGGAGTGTGATGAAAGAGCCCTGCTTCGTGGAAAGAGTTCGCGTATGTGGTGGTTGGGGCTTCGCCCCAACCACCACATATGCGGTTCTCTTCTCCGGCCAAGGCGGCTTTTCATCACCCTGCAAGGTTGGCCAACATCACTGCCGAGGCAGCGGGATGCGGCCGCAAGCGGAAATGGAGGGGCCTAGGATCAGATCGATCCCCATCACGAAGCCGAACCTCGGCAACTCCTGGCGGAAGCGGGCGGCTAGTGGGTCCCCGAAAAAGACGCCGCAGGTTGAAAGCAGTACGGACCTCAGCCTAAGATCGCGAAGCATCCTCAGCGCCCATGTCTTTTCGATCCGATATCCCGCAGCTCGATCGTCCACGCCAGAGTATGCCGCCGCCCGTATCAAGGAGGGCGCCATAGCCCCTAGCACCCTTTCTTGCCACTCTTGGGTCTGCGAGCCCAGGATACCGAACAGCACCTCTTTGACGGAACCGGTTTGCCACAGCAGTACCGAGGATCTCGCGCTTCCACATGCACCGGTCAAGGCCGAAGGCGAGTGCCGGAAGAGGAGTCTACCGCCGGATCACGACAGGCGTGCCGTAGTCGACCCAGACTTCCTGTTCGTTGCCGGGAACCACGGGCAGCGTCCAGCGGAAGAGCCACTTCGCCGCATGGGGTGGCATATTGATGCAGCCGTGACTGCGGGGCCGGCCAAAATCGTTATGCCAATACGTGCCATGGAAGGAGATGCCCTCTTCCGTGATGTAGGCCACCCAGGGCACACCGGGGAGGTCATACCCGGCCGAAGCCAGGTTCCCGTAGGCCATGTGCCGGGAATGACGCTTGCGGAAGGTCACGTATTCGCCTTCGGGCGTCCTGTAGTCCCCGTTGCCGAATCGCTGGCCACTGGAGATCCTGCTGGAAAACACGAGCACGGAACCCTCGTAGCACTGTACCATCTGGTGGTCCAGGATCAGTTCGATTCGCTTCTCCTCCAGCGGCACATTGGGCGAGATCGGGGCCAACTCTGAATCGGGTACTGGCCGAAATGCCTCCGCCCGAGCGTAGTAGTGGTAGGTCCACTTGTCATCGAGGATGCGGTACCACTTGTTGGTGCGCGCGTCCTGACAGACACCGTCGACCCAGTGGGTCGTAGAGTAGTAGTAGCGATACATCTTCTCGGCATCCGGCCGCGGGCGCCAGTAGCCATCGACGAAGGGGACGGTGACCTCCATGAGCTGGCCCTCGGCCGGCACTTCCTCGACCGGCCGGTTCGGCTCCTCGCGGACGGGTTGAACCGGCGAGGAGTGGACATACCCAAGATCGGTCACACGATACCAGACCCGGTTGTGTTCGGGGGCTGGATCCCCCACGACCGCACCCTCGATGCTGAGGACCTCGTCGCGCCAGAAGGTCCTCAGCTTCTCGCCTCCGAACGAGGGCTCTGAGAAGACGTCCACGGTCGGATCCGCAACCCGGCCGAACTGTCCGGCAGGGAGAGCGAGCAATGGATCGCTCCAGCGCGATGGAACGCCCAGGCCCAAGAGCCCGAGGGCCGAGACCTGGAGGAACTCGCGGCGAGAGAGCCGGTCGGGAAGCTCAAGACTGTCAGGCATGGTTGCGCCCGGCAATTATCTCCATTCCTGAGGGGAGTGCAAGTTTTGGACCGGGGAGAACAGGGGAGTGGCGGGTTCGATAGAAGTAAGGGGCGTCGGCTATTGGGTGCTACGTTTGCAGTCTTGCCCGCCGTCGCGCCAGCGCCCTTAGCCGGGCACGCTCCGGGGAAGCTAAGGGTGGACGTTGACGATCGTGCCTATCGAGGCGAAGTCGAACAGCCACGCAGCTTCGGAGGTGCGCATGTTGACGCAGCCGTGGCTCATCGGCGTTCCGAAGTTGTGGTGCCAGTAGGTCCCGTGGAGGGAGTAGCCTCGATAGAAGTACATGGTGTAGGGCACATCGGGCAGGTAGTAGCCGGGGCCGGCCATGTCGGTGTAGCGGAGCCTGAGGTAGATGCGGAACATGCCGGTGACCGTCGGGTGCCTTGCCGTCCCGGTCGAGACCTGGAACAGGCGCACCGCCGTCGTCCCCTCGTAGGCGATCACGACCTGATCGCTCAAGTCGACGTCAATCCAGCGACCCTCGTTGGCGAGCTCGGCTGGGTCGGTGCTGTATACCCACGAGAACGCCGGGCGGGGCGTGGGGGTGGCGGTCGGGGTCAGTGTGCTGGTGGCTGTCGACGTGGGCGTGGGCGTCGGCGTGATGGTTGGAGTCGGTGTCAGCGTGATCGTCGGCGTGTAGGTTGCCTTGCCCACCTGGGCTGGTGCCACCTGTGGCTGACGGGCGGCTGCGGGTTGGCTCCCGATCCACAGTCCCACCGCGAGCACGACGAACAGAGCCGGCAAGAGGCTTCGGATCGACAACACGCGCCGCCGGGTCAGGGCTTCCAGAGACGGCATCTCCAGCGAGGGCGGCTTGCCTGCTTGCCACCCAGCCTCGAAACTTTGGCGCTCTTCTTCCGGAAGCCGTTTGAGATTCCACTCGAACGCCTTCCGCGCGGGCTGGCTACTGGGGTTGATCTCGAGTGCTCGGGTCAGATGGTCGAGCGCGGGCCTGGGGTCAGAGGCTGCTGCCAGGAAGATCCAGGGTGCCTCTTCTTCGGGCGCAAGCGTGGCGGCCAGACGAGCCCAGCGCTGGGCTTCCTCCCGGTCTCCCCGGCCAAGTGCCGCCCGGGCGGCTCGAAGCGCCTCGCGATAGGCGCGCTCGACGTCATCGTCCCTTTGGGTCACGGTGTCCCTTCCGAGGGCAACGAGACCGGCTCACTGTTGAGGAAGCACAGGACGCCATCGACGATACCGCGCGCGGCCTGGTCCGGGTGCTGGGTCAGGTAGTCGCGGTCGAGGTAGAGAAACCCGGTCTCGATGATGGCCGCTGGGGTCTGGTTGTGGATCTCGTAGAAGGTGTGGTACTGCGTCATGTCGCGGGTGATGCTGCCCGTGTGGAAGGTCAGCCCCGTGACCCGGCCATAGCGGTCAACCAGGCAATCGACCAGGCGCTGTGTCCGCTCCGGTACTGTGGCGTCGAGGGCGCCGCTGACCTTGTAGCCGGTGGCCTGGGAGTTGATCCAGGCGCAGGCATCGGCATGGACGGAGACGAGCGCGGCCGCGCGGTACTCCGACAGCCGAGGGTCGAACTCCTCCAACAGGTCCACCTGGAGACCGGCGTCCTCCAGGTCATGGGCCACGATGGAGGCAATCGCCTGGTTCACCTCGAGCTCTGTCAGGCCGTCAGGACAGACCGACCCCGGATCAACCAACCCGGTCTCCGGATTCGGACCCAGATGGCCCACGACGATTCCCACCCGCAGGCCGAGGTTAGCGCCTGCCACGCCCGAACTGCCCTCGGGCGTCGCTTCGACCGCTCCACCCACCAGAGCCACCAGCCTCTGCGACAGGTCGCCAGGGAGGAGGCTGGCGGGCGTCCAGGCTGTGAATGCCGTGGCCAACAGCGCGGCAACAGCCAGCGTGGTTCCCAGGAAGCGCATTGCCTCCCTGGCCGGTGGCGCGCTCCCACTACGATCTGGGTCCGGCCGCGTGGAATCTGCCATCGAGGTTTGTGCCTGCCTCCCACACATGATTATATCAAGCCGGCCAGACAGCGAACCACAGGACTCGAGTCCCTGCCACGGCACGTTTCCTGCGCACGCGCGATGCGGCTGCTGCCAGCCGGGGCGCCCCGGAGGGCACCCTGTCCCGGGTTCAACCTTGTGGTCAGGGGGCGGCGAAACCCGGGCCGGCAAGATCCCAGCCGCGCCGACTGCCCATCCAAACCCCCGTCTAGGCAGACCGCGTCTCTCGACACACGGGTCAGGCCCCCTTTTCCCCTCAGATCAGACGGTACACTGCCCGGCTGACCTATTTCGTCGCCGGCCCTGGAAGGACAAGGAGTCCAGGGAATGGGCATGGAGGTCCCAGGCATTCTCCATCCCCGTCGGGCTTGGCCGCGCCTCGAGAGGTACTGCGGTCTTCCGAGTAGGCTTAGAATAGGGTATGGAGCGCAGCATGTCTGATGAGACCTCATCCCATCTGAACGTCGAGCTTTCCCACGAGGAGATACGCCGGTACTCTCGCCACCTGCTGATGCCTGAGGTAGGCCTAGAGGGACAGAAGAAGC
This sequence comes from uncultured Anaerolineaceae bacterium, assembly GCA_964513155.1. Taxonomy (GTDB): domain Bacteria; phylum Chloroflexota; class Anaerolineae; order Anaerolineales; family E44-bin32; genus DATEAV01. The sequence continues at coordinate 2,715 of CAZEMA010000120.1, read as the reverse complement.
TCAAGGCCGCCTCGGTCCTGATCGTGGGGACGGGCGGCTTGGGATCGCCGGTGTCGATGTACCTGGCCGCCGCCGGCGTCGGGCGCATCGGCCTGGTCGACCACGACGTCGTTGATTACACCAACCTGCAACGCCAGATCGTTCACGGAACCTCCAGCCTAGGGCAGGACAAGGTCGTCTCGGCGCGCAACCGCCTGCTGGACATTAACCCCGACATTCGAGTCGATGCCTACCACGAGCTCCTTACCTCGAAGAACGCCCTCCGCATCGCCGAGCCGTATGACCTGATCCTCGACGGGACCGACAACTTCCCCACCCGCTACCTGATCAACGACCTGTGCGTCCTGACGGGCAAGCCGCACGTGTATGGCTCGATCTTCCGCTTCGAGGGGCAAGTGAGCGTGTTCTGGGCCAAAAGAGGGCCATGCTACCGCTGCCTCTTTCCCGACCCGCCGCCACCGGGGATGGTCCCCACCTGCGCCGAGGGCGGCGTCTTTGGCGTCATGCCCGGGACGATCGGGACCCTTCAGGCAACCGAAGCGCTAAAACTCATCCTCGGCATTGGCCAGCCACTGATCGGCAGGATCCTCCTCTGCGACGCCTTGACCCCTTCGTTCGACGAAGTGCGGCTGAACAAGAACCCTTCCTGCCGCATCTGTTCGGAACATCCAGACATCACGGGACTGATTGACTACGATGCATTCTGCGGCGTGCCGGGAGGCGGCCAGGAAGAGGGCCGATTGGCGCAGCAGTGGGAGATTGAGCCAAGGGAGCTTGCTGACCGCCTGGCCCGGGGCGAGTCGCTGCGCCTGATTGACGTTCGCGAGCCGCACGAGTTGGAGATCGCGCGGATCGAGGGGGCCGAACTCATCCCCCTGGGGAGCCTAGCCGCCCGCATGCATGAGCTCGACAGCGCGCAGGAGATCGTCCTCTTCTGCAGGTCAGGCACACGATCGGCTCGGGCGCTCCAGCTTCTGGCCGGCGCCGGCTTCCGCAGGCTGAAGAACCTACGGGGAGGCGTCAACGCCTGGGCCAAGGAAGTCGACCCTACCCTGCCGGAATACTAGAGCCGCTGCTTGATAGGCCTCTCAGCCGCTTCGGATGCTGCGCATCTGTGGGGGATCCGGACCTGCCTCGGCGTTGACGGGTTGGGTCGCCAAGGGCCGCAGTCCACCAGGATACGCGCAGTCGAGCACTCTCCTGCCGTAGCGACGACCCCCACCCGGAATCCCGCGCAGCCTCCTCCCAAGACCTTACGACCCTGAGGCGAAGTGGCCTTTCACAACTCGCGGGCGCTGGAGTACCATTGGACGGCATGATCGCGAGCCACCGCATTCGGACGCTGTGCCTGGCCCTGGCCCTTGCCCTGGCACTGGCCAGCTGCGCAGCACCCCAGACGCCCGGCCCAAGCGCGGTCTCCAGCCCGCACCCTCCGACCTTGCCGATTCCCACTGCCACCCCAGAGCTCGAGGCAAGTATCCTGAACCTCCGCCTGGTTGCTGGAGCGGAAGCCGGTGATTGGACGGTTGTGGGCCTCCTCGAGAATCGTTCGGGTGAATCGGCCACGTACATCTCCCTTCTGGTCCGCTTACGGGATGGGTCGGGGCATAGCCTGGGAGAACAAGTGATACCGCTTCCCCTTGTCCATCTGGGGGCCAGGCAAAGGTGTCCTTTCGCTGCCCACTTCACGAGCCTGGCGGGGGCGATTGCGGCCGAGGCCGAAGTGGTCAGCTACCTTCCGGGGAATTTCGAGAGCCTGGAGGTGGAAGTCGAGGACTTGAGCGGTTCGCCGACGCCGGACGGGGGACAGGCTATTCTGGGCATCGTCGCCAATCAATCCCCGCGGCCCGCGGAGATCAACGAGATTGCCATCCTGGGTCTCAGCGAGGACGGGCAGCCACTCGACGTGGCCACCTGGACAGCAGGCCTCACCTACCTTGAGCCGGGCCAGTCGGCACCGTTCCTAGCCGTGTTCGGGCCCGGCCCGGCACCGGCGACAACACGCGCCTATGTCGATGCTGTTGCGGCGGCCACGACTCCTGCACCGCCCTTGACCTTGCCCGAAGCACCCGCTTTCCAGTTGGATAGCCAGGGACACCCTTTTCTACTCGGCGTCGTGAAGAACGAAGACGTCCAGCCTCGCTGGGCCTCAGTGCTGATCGGAATCAGCCGGGCAGGAAACCTGGTGGCCGTGGCTCAGGTCGAGCCTCCTGCCCCACTCGCTTCAGGGGAGAGCCGTCCCTTTGGGCTCAGGGACCTTCCGGGCCTGGCGGCGAACTTGGATGGTTCCACGAGCTTGGAGGATCTGGAGGTGGAGGCCTGGGTCGATCCCCTGGCTTCAAGTCCTGCCGAGGCGATGGCGGTCAGCCTGAGCCTGGAGGTGTCCGCGTTTGAGTCGATCGGGGACTCCCTGTTCCTGCGCGGCTCGGTGACCAACCCGATGCCCTCGCCCGTGTCAGCCCCCGCCGTGATGGCCAGCGTGCGCTCGACGGCCGGCCAACTGCTCGCCGCAGGTTGGATTGTCCTCGGCGAGACCTTGCCGGCAGGACAGTCAGCGCCGTTCGTCCTTGCCCTGGCCCTCCCCCGGGGGGCAGATCCGGCCATGGTCGAGTTCGACATCGTGGCGACCGGCCTCGTCCCCTGAGTGTGGACGAGGCTGCCCCCCGGCCGACCACCTTGTCCCCCCAGTCTGAATCAGGCCCGGGCCTGCGCCGA
>CAZEMA010000119.1:0-6971 GCA_964513155.1 uncultured Anaerolineaceae bacterium | reverse complement strand
CCGGGACTCTGTCTGCGAAGGGTAGGCTGAGGGTGGGACGACCTCTCACCCTTCCACCAGTTCCCTCAGCACCCTCGCGTCCTCCACCGCATTCCCAAGCGCGTCGTTGTTGAAGTAGGCGTAGACCGATCGGCCCTCCTCAAGCCAGCCGGCGATCCGCGCCGCCCAGGCCTGGAGCCGATCGCGGCCGTACCGGCCACCATAGACCATAGCCACGCCGTGGAAGCGGAGATAGACAACCGGGCTGGTGGCCCACATCGGGCACGGCAGCTCCGGCATATCGAAGACGCAGAGGGAGAGCCCGTGCTGTTCAAGCACTGCCCGGACGGGCTCAATGAACCAGCGGGGATCGCGAAACTCGAAGGCGTGAACAAGATCCCGCGGCAGAAGCGCGGCAAATGCCTCGAGCCGCGGCAGGTCGGGGCGCCAGTTCGGGGGCAACTGCCAGAGGATTGGCCCGAGTTTCGGCCCCAGCCTTCGGGCATTCCCCAGGAAGCGATCAAGCGGTTCCTCGACCTCCTTCAAGCGCCGGACGTGGGTGAGGAAGCGGTTCGCCTTGACCGCGAACAGGAATGCCTCGGGCGACTGCTCTCGCCATCGGTCGAAGGCCTCTGGGGATGGGAGGCGGTAGAAGGAGTAGTTGATCTCGACGGTGTCGAAGTGCTTTGCGTAGTGCTCAAACCAGGATGCCTGGTGCAGGCGTTCAGGGTAGAACACGCCGCGCCAGTGAGGGTAGATCCAACCGGAGGTGCCGACTCGGAAATGGGCTGTCATCCCCAGAACACCATATCCCGATAGGGGCCAGAATCCCTCGCCGCCCTACTGTGACCCGACTCGATGAGAGTCGCCGGAGCTCGTGCCACTACTTCCCGACCTCCCCACCCTTGGCTTTCACAAGGTTAGGGAGTTGTCTGGCTGGATCCGCGCTCCGGGGCTGCTGGTCGCCGCTAACCTGGCACAGAATCAGTCAGGAGGCGGGCTGCGATGGCCTGCTTCGAACCAGGACCGACCATTTCCCCCTCATGGTGGTCTCGCCCTCCTGGTTCTTTACGTCCACGCCTATCAACACGCTGCCCCCGCCGAGCCGGGGCATGGGCTTGGCCTCCTCCACCTCGAGCTCGACGTGAAGAGTATCGCCGATGTGGACGGGCCGGCTGAACTTCCATTCATTGATTTCCCGGAACGCCAGGACCGTGCCCTCCAGGATTCCCGTGCGGACGGCCAGCCCAGAGGCGACGGCCAGGCACAGAATGCCGTGGGCAATCCGCTGTCCGAAAGGGGTTGTCCGCGAGTAGACCGCGTCGGTGTGGAGCGAGTCGAAGTCGCCGGAGAGCCCGGCGAAGGCCAGGATGTCGGCCTCGGTGACCGTCCGTCCGGGGGTAGTCACCGACTGTCCGACCTGAAACTCCTCGAAGTACATACCCCGGCGCTGAATACCTTGGGCATCCATGGTCTTCTCCTCTGGTGGGTGTCGCGGATTCTAGCATGCCTTCGGCGGGATGGACTACATCGCGTAGAAAACGCTGACTGGGGAGGCAGGCCGCGTGGCTGACCGCCATGCCTGAGGGATGCTTCCTCAGGCGCCTGACAGGTCAGCAGCTCGGCCTCGTCCTGGGGAGCAACCTTGGGCGAAATGGCCTCCCGAAGGCGGCCCCGGCATCGCCTCCCCACTCCACGGCAACTGGGCGGGCAACACAAGCACCTGTATGGGTTCAGGATATATGAGACAGGCGGCGGATGCATGTGTCCTCAATCCCCGTGGATGATACCCGCCACGCCCGGAAAGCACAGGGTGCTTCTCCTCCCCCCGGCCGCCACGTGTCAGCCAACCGCCGCCTCACCGTCAGACACTCAGCTGCCTCTGGGCGTATGCTTCCCCGGACCGAGGAAAGAGGATCCTCCGATGCCGAGTCCGCTCAGGTCAGGTTTCCAAAGGCTGCCACCCGCCGAGTCCGCCCCTCCCTGCGCACACGGGGAGGAGAATCATGAAGCTCCTGCTCCAAAGGTGAGCATCGCCCTCCCCAAGTGCCGGCCGAATCAGGTAGTATTGGAGCTTGATACGACTGCCCATGGACCCTTCCCGTTCCGCATTCCAGCCGGGCCTTCAACGTGAGTCCCATGAACAAAGCATCCGATCCCTCCGGTGCGCTCGCCGCCTCCCTCACCCGCTCCGGCAGCCGGCACACCTACCTCACCATCCACTGGCTGGTCGACCGCGACCTCGTCGGGGACGCCTACCGGGCCTACGCCTACTTCCGCTGGCTCGATGACGTCATCGATGTCATGCCCCTCAGCCGCGACCAACGCCTGGCCTTCGTCCGAGAGCAGAAATCGTTGATGGCACGCCTCGACTCGGGTGACGAGCCGCAGGACCTCACCCCCGAAGAGGATCTCCTGGCCGCCTTGATCCGGCGCGGCCGGCGTGGGCACGGCGGGCTGGCCTCCTACCTGGGCAACATGATGGCGGTGATGGAGTTCGACGCCCGCCGCCGGGGTCGGCTGATCAGCCGGGACGAGCTGGACGGCTACACTCGCAGTCTGTCGATCGCGGTCATGGATGGCCTCAGCTACTTCATCGGGCACCGCTACCGCTACCCCGAAACCGGGGCGCGCTACCACGCCGTCGCCGCCGCCCATATCAGTCACATGCTGCGCGACGCCGCTGCCGACGCCGAGGCCGGCTACTACAACATCCCCCGGGAGGTGCTCGAAGCCCGCCGCATCACCCCTGCCGACTTCCATGCGCCAGCCTACCAGGATTGGGTCCGCGCCCGGGTCGCCCTCGGCCGCGATCTGTTCCGCGAGGGCAAGCGCTACATCCATAGCCTGGGGCATCTGCGCGCCCAGCTCGCCGGCCTCGCCTACTGCGCCCGGTTCGAATCCGTCTTGGACGCCGTCGAGCGCGATGACTACCTCCTCCGACCTGAGAATGAGAGGGCGCGCCGCCCCGCACCCTGGCCGGCATTCTCCCGCTCGGGCTCCTCGCGGGCGCCGGAGGCCCACTCCACACCGGACGCATCGTTCGAGGGATGATGTGAGCCATGCGAAGGTGATTGTCATTGGCGCCGGCGCGGGCGGACTCACGGCTGCGGCCCATCTGGCCCGGCGCGGGTTGCGGGTGATGGTCGTTGAGAAGAACGAGCAGGCCGGCGGCCGCTGCGGCAGACTTGCACGTGACGGCCATCAGTTCGACATCGGACCAACGCTCTTCGTCATGCCTCGACTCTACGAGCAGGAGTTCGCCGCACTCGGCGAATCGATGCACGATTTGCTGGACCTGTCTCGCGTCGACCCCACCTACCACCTCATCTTCGACGATGGCCAAAGCCTGGTCCTCACCTCTGACCGCGAGCGCATGCGCTCCCAGCTGGAGGTCCTCGAGCCAGGCAGCTACAAAGGACTGCTCCGCTACCTCGAAGAAGGCGGAAGGCACTACGATCTGGCCATGGAGCGCATCGTGCGGCGCGACTTCCGCTCGATGGCAGAGTTCCTCACGCCCTCCAACATGCTCACGTTCTTGCGCCTGCACGCACTCACGCCGCACTACGGGCACATGCGGGCCTTCTTTGACGAGCCTCGCCTCAGGGCGGCCTTCACCTTCCAGGACATGTACATGGGGCTCAGCCCGTTCCAGGCCCCGGCCACCTTCTCCATGCTCCAGTTCACCGAGATCGCCCACGGCGTGTGGTTCCCGCGGCGCGGGATGTACGCGGTGGTCGAGGCGCTGCAAGCGCTGGCGCAGCGGTCGGGCGCGGAGTTCCTCTTCCGCGCCCCCGTCGAGCAGATTCTGACTCGGGACTCACGCGCCTATGGGGTGGCCCTGGCTGACGGCCGGGTCCTGGACGCCGATGTCATCCTGGCCAATGCCGACCTGCCCTACGTCTACCGCGAGCTGCTCCCACCCGACGGATCGGCGCGGCGCCTTGACCGTCTGCAGTATTCGTGCTCGACGATCAGCTTCCTGTGGGGCGTCGATCGCACCTACAGTCAGATCCCGCCCCACACCCTCTTCTTGGCAAATGGCTACCGCCGCAACTTCGAAGCCATCCAGCGAGACCACACGCTCGCCGAGGAGCCCAGCGTTTACGTCCATGCCCCGGCGCGGCTCGATCCCTCCATGGCCCCCCCGGAGCAAGACACGCTCGTCGGGATCGTGCCCGTTGGCCACCTGAGCGGGGATTCTGACCAGGACTGGGAGGGACTCAAGATTCGGGCGCGACAAGCGGTGCTCTCGCGGCTCGCGGGGCTCGGCGTCTGCGACCTGGAGGCTCATCTCAAGTTTGAGATCGTCTTCACGCCGGAAGACTGGCAGCGCCACCTCAACTTGGTGCGGGGGGCCACCCACGGACTCGCGCACACCCTCTTGCAGATGGGCTACTTCCGGCCGCACAATCGCCACGCGCGCTACCACAACCTCTACTTCGCCGGCGCCAGCACCCACCCCGGCACCGGCCTCCCCACCGCCCTGGTCTCCGGCCGTCTGGCGGCGGAACGCATCCTCGACGATCTGCAGCTCGCCGCCTGAGGCGAGGGGGAGGGTGACTGCAGAACTCTACCTCCGGGAGAGGGCGCTGTCCTCTCCCCTTCGCGCCTGTGAATGAATTGGCGAACCCTCCTCAGGAACAAGCTTCTACAGTAGTCTCGACGGCGGTCATGCCGGGGACGCTGGTGGGGAGCGCCGGTCAAGGCGGGGTACCCCTTGCCGGGTTCCTGGCGACGGACCAACCGCTGCCTACGGTGACCCCGATCATCGCCACGGTACTGTGGTGCGCGCCGTTCGCGGTCGTTGCAGTCATGCGCTTTCGCCGGGAGGAGTTCGTGCAGAGTAACGGCCCTAGACGAGAAGGTCCTCATCGGCCCGGTCGGTGGTCTTGAGGATCCTTTCCGTTAGGCGGCCGAATCGGCCACCCGAAGTCGTCGCCTCACTCGCCTTTCCACACCGCGGCGTACTCTCGGGTGATGTCGAGGTACAGCTCCCCGAAGTCCTGGCTCGGCTCGATGTGCGTGTCCTCCCACCACTCATTCCAGGTAGTGATGAAGATCCAATCGGGATCGCTGGCTAGGGCGGCTTCCCAGGTGCGGCGGTAGAAGGCGCCACCGCCGCGCTCCTGCACCAGCCCCTCCCGGCCAGGGATCAGCCGGTCGTCATAACCGGGCTGCACCGTCGCTGCCCACAGTCTAGGCGAGGCGCCTTCCTCCAGCAGGCTATAGTAGCGGACGGCACTCCCGGTGGCCAAAACCGTCTGCTCGAGGTCGGACAAAGTGAAGACCCCGTACTCGTGCAGCCCGTCGAAGACCTCCAGGTTCGATATTCCATATCCCATGCCGAGGGTGAAGGCGTCCAACCCGCTCTGGCGCACTTCGTCCAGGATCTCCTTCCACGTTGCGAGTGGCACGCTGTTCGATGCCCAGAGGACGATCACTGGCTTGCCGTCCACCCGGGCGAAGGCCGGATGGTCGCCATAGGTGCGGATGGCGTAGGTCAGCCAGCGGACGATCTCGCCCGCCGGGCGCGGTCCGCCGTCCCCCAGAGTCTCGAAATACAGCGTGACCAGGAAATCCTCCTGCTGGGCGACGTCGAGCAGCGTGCGCAGGTTGGCGTCGGTATCGCTGCCCGGACCCCACCAGGAGGAGATGAAGCCGTCGATGCCGGCGTCCTTCGCCTCACGAACGTGGCGCTCGATCGTCGCCCGGGCGCCCGAGTCGTACGGCGCCAGCGGATGGTCGCTCAACTCAGGGCTGGACCAGGAGGATCTCGAGTACCACGGGTAGTAGAACGCCCACAGCAGGCGGGGGAACCTGCCACTGCTCACGGCTCCGGTCTCGGGCGCCAAATCGGCAAGTGGCCCCAAGTCGACGCTGAACGTGATTGGGTTTAGGCCGCCCGAGTTGGGCACGACGCCGGTGTGCTGGATCTCGTCAAGAACCTGGGCTTCCCCGCCGCTCACGACCGAGACGCGGACGACGCTGCCGTTGAGGTCCCCCTTCTTCAAGCGGAAGTCGAGAGTCGTGCCGGCCGCCCTGGGGTCGAGGGCGAGGTCGACCCATAGCCGCACCTGCTCGCCCGCCTCAGCCGCCTGGAGGGTCTGGCTGAGGAACCACTCCGTGATCCCGGCGTCGGCCGCCAAAGGGCTGCCGTCGGTGCGGCTCAGCCGCGCGGTGAGCACATGCTCAGGGTTGAGTAGTTCGAGCGTCGTCCAATCCGACGTCGTCGAGTATTCGAGGCGCAGGTGGTAGAACGCGCCGGGTGCTGGAGGCGTTGCAGTCGGTGGAGGTGAGGTGCGCGTCGGGGCTGGAGTGGGAACTACGACGGCGGTCGGCGCTGGCGTTGTGGGAGTGGGAGGGGTTGTCGTAGCCGATGGCTGGCAGGCCGCCAGCAGGAGAGAAAGCGCCATAAGGGAGACAACAGCACGACGCATCTCGGACCTCCTCTCCGGATCGGCGCTACACGGCCCATCCTACATCCGATCGAGCAGCTCGAACAACTCCCGGGCTGATCGGACCAGGCAGTCCGGCCTTGCTGCGGTCAAGCGCGCCGCGCACTGGTCCCCCCTCATCCCTCCCTTCGCGCAGCACCCTTGAGCGCAGCGAAAGGGCTCCCCTTCGGGGAGAGGGTGCGGTACCCCTGGCTTCCCCTCCGCTACGCTCCGGGACGCCCCCACAAGAACGCTGGGACCATGTCCGCGGCGCTCGGGATGCAAGCGAAGGGGCATCGCCTCTCTAAGCTCCGCCTCGCCTGACATGCCTCGCACATTGCCTGCACCGCGCCCCTCAGATCCTTGTCGACCTCCTGCGCCTGGATACGCAGCACGCGATACCCGCGCTCTTCGAGCTACGCTGTCCGCCCCGCATCGAGGGCCGCATGGTCGGGCTCGGCATGCGCGTCCCCATCGATCTCGATGATCCGTGTGGCGTCCATAGACCGAGAGTCAGCAATCAAGCGGCCGATCGGGTGCTGGCGCCAGATCATG
>CAZEMA010000118.1:0-7133 GCA_964513155.1 uncultured Anaerolineaceae bacterium | reverse complement strand
GGACTGCGGCATCAATCCTGATAGCTTTTGCCAGAGGTCGGCACCTATAAACATGGCGTCGGGTCGGCGGCGGCTGAGCCACGCTTCGCCTTGTCTAGCTCCCCCGATGACGTATGACGAAGCCGACCTCGACTGGATGGAGATGGCAGCTAGATCTTCCGACGCAAAACCAGAGGACAAGCCCCGACGGCCCTCATCCCGCCTCCCGGGTTTCTACGACGTACCCCTTGACGCCCGGCTGGATCGACTGGCGGCTGCCGCCGGCCTTGATCGGGACAGCCTGGATCCGCTCTCCGGGCCGGAGGGCCTCTCGGCCACCCAGGCAGACCACATGATCGAGAACGCGGTCGGCGTATTCGGCCTGCCGTTGGGGATCGCCACAAACTTCCTCGTGAACGGGCGAGAGGTTCTGGTGCCGATGGCGATCGAAGAGCCCTCGGTCGTCGCCGGAGCGTCTTTCATGGCCAAGCTGGCGAGGGCCGGAGGCGGTTTCCTCGCCGAAGCCGACGCGCCCGAAATGATCGGCCAGATCCAACTGCTGGGTCTGGCGGATCCGGCCTCAGCTCGCCAGGCGATCCTGGCTCACGCGGCGGAGATCCTGGCAGAAGCCGACCGGGTGGACCCGCTGATTGTCGGTCTGGGCGGCGGTGCCCGCAGCCTGGACGTCCGGATCCTGGAGGATACTCCCGCCGGCCCAATGGCGGTCGTGCATCTGATCTATGACACGCGCGACGCCATGGGCGCCAACGCAGTCAACACCGCCGTTGAAAGGCTGGCCCCCCTGATCGAAGGCCTAGCCGGCGGGCGGGCGCACTTGCGGATCCTCTCCAACCTGGCTGACCGCCGCCTGGCCCGAGCCCGCTGCCGCATCCCGGTGCAGGCGCTGGCCTTTGGCGACTTCAGCGGCGAGCAAGTGCGGGACGGCATCGTAGAGGCCTGGGCCCTGGCTGCGGTGGATCCTTACCGCGCCGCGACCCATAACAAGGGCATCATGAACGGCGTCGACGCGGTGGTGATCGCCACCGGCAATGACTGGCGGTCGGTTGAGGCTGGCGCGCACGCCTACGCCGCCCGCTCGGGCCGCTATGCCTCCCTCAGCCGCTGGTCTCAAGGCAAGGACGGCTCGTTGGAGGGCTTTTTAGAGATGCCCATGGCGGTGGGGACCGTGGGCGGCGCCACCGGCGTCCATCCGGCCGCTAAAGCCTGCCTGCGCTTGATCGGTGCCGGCAGCGCCAGGGAACTGGCCGAAGTCATCGTCTCGGTCGGCCTGGCCCAGAACCTGGCGGCCTTGCGCGCTCTGGCAACCGAGGGCATCCAGCGCGGACACATGGGCCTGCACGCCCGTCAGGTGGCGGTCGCCGCGGGTGCGCATGGCGCGCTTATCGAACAGATCGCCCGGCAGATGGTGGCAGAGGGGGTCGTGCGCCTGGACCGGGCGCAGGAGCTTGTGCGCCAAATGGCTGGCAAGTAGCATTACTATCTCTGGTCCAAGATCCAAAGTCCGTCGCTTGAGGTGGCAGGATCCAGGAAGGTTGGGAGTGAATGCATGACCGATTACCAGCCAAGAGGGATGCTCAAGCCGTCGAAGGATGTCGGCATCGTAGGCTATGGGGCGTATATCCCACGGTATCGTCTGCCCGCCAAGGAGGTCGCCCGCATCTGGAAGACCGATGACGGCGGTCTACCCGTCAAAGAGAAGGCGGTTCCCGGCCTGGATGAAGATGTGGCCACGATGTCGGTCGAGGCCGCCCGCAATGCGGTGGCCCGGGCGGGGATCGACCCGAGCGAGCTTCGAGCCGTTTGGGTAGGCTCCGAGTCACACCCTTACGCCGTGAAACCCACCTCGACCATCGTCGCCGAGGCTATCGGCGCCGTCCCCTACACGCAGGCCGCCGACTTGGAGTTCGCCTGCAAGGCGGGGACGGAGGCCATTCAGGCAGCGATCGGCCTGGTGGGGTCGGGAATGGCGAAGTACGCCCTCTCGATCGGCATGGATACCGCCCAGGGCCGCCCGGGGGACGCGCTCGAGTACACGGCGGGCGCCGGCGGCGCCGCGTACATCCTGGGCGCGGCCGAAGAGTCGCTGGCGGTCATCGAGGGCTCCTACTCCTTCGTGACGGACACGCCCGACTTCTGGCGACGTGCCGATGAGAAGTATCCCGAGCACGGGCAGCGCTTCACCGGCGAGCCAGCCTATTTCAAGCACATCACCGCCGCCGCCGAAGCCTTGATGGAGGCAACGGGCAGCAAGCCGGCGGACTATGCCTACGCCGTCTTTCACCAACCCAATACGAAGTTTCCGCAGCGGGTGGCGAAGACCCTGGGCTTCAAGCCGGAACAGATCGAGACCGGCATGCTGGTCCAGGTCATTGGCAACACCTATGCCGGATCGGCCCTTGTCGGTTTGACAGCCGTTCTCGATGCTGCCACCCCCGATCAGCGGATCCTGATCGTGTCCTTCGGGTCCGGCGCTGGCTCGGATGCATTCTGCCTGCGAACGACGAGCCTGCTTCCGGAGCGACGCAACCTGGCCCCCCTGACGCAGGACTACATCGCCCGCCGGACAGAAATTGACTATGCCACCTATGCCCGCTTCCGCGGCAAGCTGGTCATGAAGTAAGCATGAACCGACCGCCTCGCCCGCTTCCCAGAATCACGATCGCCGGCGTCGGGCTGACGCCTGTCGGCGAGCATTGGGAGAAGTCGCTCCGGCAGATTGCCCTTGAGGCGATCACCGCCGCCCGCACTGACGCCGGCGGCCTGGCGCCTGACGCGCTCTTCGTCGGGAACATGCTTGCCCCCGCCCTTTCCTCACAGACCCACCTGGGGGTGCTTCTGGCCGACTTCGCTGGATTGCGGGGTATTGAAGCTTCCTCTTTGGAGGCCGCTGGGGCCTCCGGCGGCGTTGCCCTGCACCAGGCGTGCCTGGCGTTGGCCTCCGGCGCCGTCGACATTGCCCTCGTCGTGGGCGTGGAGAAGGTGACCGACCGCATCGGTTCCTCCGTGGAGGCCGCCCTGGCCGCATCCAGCGATGCCGACTTCGAAGCTGTGCAGGGGATGACCCCGGCGGCCCAGGCAGCGCTCTTGATGCGCCGCTACCTTCACGAGGGCCGGGTTCCTCCGGACGGTCTCGCCGGGTTCAGCCTCAATGCGCACGCGAATGCGGCCGCCAATCCGCTCGCCTTGTACCGTCGACCGATCCGGCTCGAGGATTACCACAATGCCCCGATGGTCAGCGATCCGGTCAACCTGCTAGACGCCTCGACAATGGCAGACGGCGCCGCCGCCCTGCTTCTGACCGCAAACCAAGCCACTCCCCGCAAGGATCCGAGGCCTGAGGTCCGGATCGTCGCCTCAACGGTCTCGGTCACGGCGCTGGCGTTACATGACCAACCAGATCCACTGGCCCTGACAGCCGCGGCCGAATCGGTTCAGCGGGCCTACATGCAGGCGGACGTCACGCCGGACGACATCGATCTGTTTGAGTTGCACGATGTCTTCTCGATCTACGCGGCACTGTCGCTCGAGGCCGCCGGCTTCGCGGCTCGCGGGCAGGGATGGCGTCTGGCAGCCGAGGGGGCCATCGCCCGCAACGGGCGCATCCCCATCAGCACCTTTGGCGGATCCAAGGCTCGCGGGGAGGCGGGGGCAGCCACGGGGGTGTATCAGGTGGCCGAGATCGTCCTGCAGCTCCAGGGCCGGGCCGGAGAGGCCCAGGTCCCAGAGGCCAAGATCGGCATGGCGCAGTGCCTGGGAGGGGCAGCCGCGACGGCCGTTACCCATGTCCTATCCAGGGCCTCCTGAGTGGCAGTTGATAGTTCCTGAGAGTCCCCCCGGCCTACACTGGGCGCACTTCGGGGGGCACCAGGCCTCGGGAATACCATCGGATTGAGGTGTTGTATGGAGGTTTCACGTCACTGGAGACTGCGGCAGCAGCGCTACGCTCTCGTCGGCGAGGTATGTCCGCATTGCCAGGTGAAGATCTTCCCCCCACGGGATATCTGCCCGGATTGCGGGCAGGAAGCCCAAACCCAGTACCAGTTCAGCGGCCGGGGTGAAGTGTTCTCCTATACCACGGTCATGGATCCTCCCGCCGGCCACGAAGAGAATGCCCCTTACATGGTGGCCCTGGTTCGGCTGGAAGAGGGACCTATGGTCACTGCCCAGCTGACGGACCTTGGGGATCAACCGGTCGAGATCGGCATGCCCGTCGAGATGGTCACCCGCAAGCTGCGGGAGGACGGAGAGCGGGGTATGCTCATCTACGGCTACAAGTTCCGCCCTCTCCTCACCCACTCCTGAATCCCATGCTCCAGCAAGCCCTTCCCGGCTGGCCGGTCAGGCCGTCCTTGAGGCGCGTCTATGCGTGAGGTGGCCCTCCTGGGCGTCGGCCTCACTGCGGTCGATGAGCGCTGGGACCGCTCGGTCATCGATCTCGCTGGCGAAGCCATCCGCCCGGCTCTGGAAGATGCCGGAGTTGAGCGCGTCGACAGCCTGATCGTTTCGAACATGCTCGCCGCCACTGGCGGCGGGGGACAGCTCAACCTGGGCGCGCAGATCGCCGACTGGTGCGGCCTGCGGGGGATCGAAGCCTACAAGGTCGAGGCGGCGTGCGGTTCGGGCGGGGCAGCCTTCCGGGCCGGGCTGGCAGCTGTTGCCTCGGGCCAGCTGGACGTGGCCCTGATCGTCGGCGTGGAGAAGATGAGTCAGACGGAAGGCTCCGTGACCACTGCCGGATTGGCCACCGCCGCCGACGCCGACTACGAAGCCGCCCACGGGCCCAGCTTCATTGCCCTGAACGCCCTGATCATGCGCCGCTACCTGCACGTCTACGGCTGGAAGCATGAGGACTTTGCCCCCTTCTCAATCAACGCTCACGCCAACGCCGCCAAGAACCCTATGGCGCGCCTGCATCACCCGATCACGGTGGAGGACTACCAGCGGGCGCGCATGATCTGTGACCCCATCAGCCTCCTCGACTCGTCGCCGATCGGGGATGGGGCTGCGGCGATCGTCTTGGGCCCGGCAGCGGCGCTGGGCGTGGGCGGCCGCCGCAAGCGGGTGACGGTCGTCGGCTCCGCCGCGGCCACGGACTCGCTGGCGATCCATGACCGCAAGCAGGCACTCCGGCTGGAGGCAGCCGAGCGTTCTTCTCGCCGGGCGTACGGCCAGGCCGGCCTCGGCCCGCAGGACATCGATCTCTTCGAGTTGCATGACGCGTTCAGCATCATGGCCGCGCTGAGCCTGGAAGCCTGCGGCTTCGCCGAACCGGGACTGGGACCTCGCCTCGGCCTGGATGGCGCCATACTCCCGGCCGGCCGGCTCCCGGTGGCCACCCACGGCGGCTTGAAGGCCCGCGGGCATCCGGTCGGCGCCACCGGCGTCTATCAGATCGCGGAAATAGCCCGCCAGCTCTGGGGCGAAGCCGGACCGAACCAAGTCTCCCCAGCCCGCATCGGCATGGCCCAGAACATCGGCGGTTCGGGCGCCACCATCCTCACGCACATCCTCCGCGCCGACTGACGCCGGGGATCAGCCTCCGAGGGTGGCTTCCCTGGCCGTCGACTTTGTCCTGGTATCCCGGCAGCCGTCCTCCCACCCAAACCTGAGCTTCTGCGGCAATAGCGCTCTATCCCAGCTGGGCCGCCTGTCTGGTTCGGCTCCCAGTCCCACTGCGCGGCGGGTTCTGGCCGGCGTGGGGGTGCAGGTCCGGTTCGGATGGCACGGGGCTTGCGCGCAGCCACCGGTCGGGGTACCCTGCTTGACGCGCCCAAACGCCTGTGCTACCATGCGCCGGGGAGTCGGCCGCCCCGGGGGCGGCCCGAAGGTACGTTCCGAACGCAAGGAGGAGTCCATGGCTAGTCAGCGCCTGCACAAACTGGTGCTCGTGAGCCTCATCGTGTCTGCGCTAATCCTGGGGGCCTGCACCCGCTCGGCTTCGACCCCGCCGGCCACCGAAGGCGCCGGGACGGTGACGACGGACGAGAACTGGCAACAGGCCACCATGGATGCGGTCCGGTATCTCCTGCAGACCCAGAATGCCCTGGCCACCGCGGGCGTCAGTGGCGGGGCCGGCACTCCCGAGATCTCCACGCCTGAGGTGCTACTCGAGACGCCTATCCCAACCGCAGAGCCACCCACACCAACGGAAGCTCTTCCTCCCACGGCCGGCCCCAGCCCGACACCCGGCCTCCCTGCCACCTACACGCTCCAGGACGGGGAACACCCCTTCTGCATTGCCCGCCGCTTTAACGTCAACCCGGGCGAGCTGCTCGCGGCCAACCAACTGACCGACGCCTCCTCTGTCCGGCCCGGCGACACGCTGATCATCCCACAGGGTGCCAGTCCGTTCCCGCCGCCCCGCGCCCTGATGGCCCATCCGACCACCTACACCGTGACAGCCGGCGACACCATCTACATCGTCGCCTGCCTGTATGGTGATATCGATCCGATGGCGATCGTCTCGGCCAACGGCCTGGCGTCGCCCTACTCGCTAACGCCTGGGTCGGTCATCGACATCCCGTAAGACCGGCTGGGGGCTTTTATCCCCACCCGTATCGATCTGACCCTGCGGGGGAAAGAGGCGCTCTTTCCCCCGCTGCTTTCCAGCCAGGGAGAGGCCAGCTATGTCGCTTGAAGTGATCCGCTCCGAGACTGCCTATCAGGGCCGGGCATTCGCCGTTCGACGCGACCAGGTCCGTCTGCCGGGTGGGCATCAGGTGACGTTGGACATCGTCGATCACCCGGGATCCGTGACTCTTGTCCCTATCGACCAACAAGGTCGGCTCTTGTTTGTCCGCCAGTACCGCCACCCGGCCGGCGAGAATCTGTTGGAGCTGCCGGCCGGCACCCTCGATCCGGGCGAAGACCCCCTGACCTGCGCCATCCGCGAATGCCGCGAGGAGATCGGGATGACGCCCGGCAAGTTGACCCCTCTGGCAACGTGCTACCTGGCACCCGGGTACTCTAGCGAGCTCACGGTCTGGTACCTGGCCGAGGATCTGTCTTCTGCTCCGCTCTCACCAGATGAAGACGAGAATCTCGAGATTGTCCGCCTGACGCAGCAGGAAAGCCTGGACATGATCCAGGCCCAGACCCTGCGAGATGCGAAGTCCGTCCTCGGCATCCTGCTG
>CAZEMA010000117.1:0-7242 GCA_964513155.1 uncultured Anaerolineaceae bacterium | reverse complement strand
TATGCCGATTCATCTCCTTACAGGTTGGCGTTTTCAGCATGCTCCTGGTGGTTGTCCGCGAGTATACCCGAGGGTCCTGAAAACCAGGGGAACGGGCCTGACGACGAAGCTGGACTCCCTGCGAGGAACCTCTGGGCCTGCACCGATGACGGGAGCGCAACCGGTCTTCGGTGGGCTTTGGCCTGTTCCTGGGCAATTGCGGTCGACCAGAAGGCCGAGACGCCGGGGGAGAATCGCCGGGGCGGCCTACCCGGCCGCCCCGCGTCGAAGGCATCATCCTACTACCGAGGTTACTATTCTTTCTCACCTTCTTGCATGTGCTTGAGGGCGTGGTCGATCAGGCTCCGCGCCGCCAGGAGCATCTCCCGCCGGGCCGCCCGCCGGTGCTCGAGGAACTCGGGCGGCAGCAATACCTTGGCGCTTTCGTGCAACTCGGACTTGGCCGCCTTGAAATGCTCCCGGGCCTCTTCCGGAATCCAGCGGCGCCCTTTCTCCCGCATCCTGTCTTTCTTCGTCGGCTCGGCCATGGCAACCTCCTGAACCCTGACCGCGGACGATCGACCACGGACGACCGTCCGTGCTCTATCACCTCGAACGCATTATACCTCGGCTTCCGGATGAAGTCTCTCGTCTCCGTTAATCACAGCCTCTCGATCACCGTTGCCGTGGCCATGCCGTGCCCGATGCACATCGTCTGCAGTCCGTATCGCCCGCCGGTGCGCCGGAGCTCGTGCACCAGCTTGGTCATCAGAATGGCCCCCGTCGCTCCCAGCGGGTGTCCGTGGGCGATAGCGCCGCCGTTGGGATTTACCTTGGCCAAGTCGGCGCCAATCTCGGACTGCCAGCTGAGCACAACCGAGGCGAAAGCCTCGTTGATCTCGATTGTGTCGATCTGGTCGATCGACAGCCCTGCCCGTTGGAGAATCTTGCGGGTGGCTGGGATCGGGCCGTCCAACATCAAGACGGGGTCGGAACCGACCACGGCGCGGGCAACCAGACGGGCCATGGGCTTGAGGCTGTACTGCTTGACGGCGCGCTCGGATGCCAGAAGGACAGCCCCCGCGCCGTCGCTGATCTGGCTGCTGTTGCCCGCCGTGATGACCCCGTCCGGTTTGAACGCAGGAGGCAGGGCTCCCATCTTCGCCCGGTCCGGAGGAATCCGGACCCCTTGGTCACGGTCCACCACTCGTGTTCCCCCTTGTCCGTCGGCAGCCGGCACAGGGGCAATCTGCTCGGCCAGGCGGCCATCCTGGATGGCGGCGCCGGCGCGCACATGGCTCTGGTAGGCATAGTCGTCCAGACGCTCGCGGGTCAAGTGGTACTTCTCCGCCATCATCTCGGCGCTGATCCCCTGGTGAACCAGTTGGTAGGGGAAGTCGGAGGGCCACTCGCTGGGATAGTCAGCGCCGAGGGGCTGGTGCGACATCATCTCGATGCCGCCACCGATGGTCAGGTCCATATCCCCGGCTAGGATTTCTTGCGCGGCGAAGTGGATGGCCTGCTGGCCCGACCCGCACATCCGGTTGAGCTGGACGGCGGGAACGGTGACCGGGATTCCGGCCTTGAGTGCTGCCAGGCGGGCGATGTTGGCGCCCTGGTCGCCGACAGGCGTGACGCAACCCATGATGATGTCCTCGACCAGGCCGGGCTCAACCCCGGCACGGCGCGTCACTTCCTTTAGGACGTGGGCCGCCAGGTCAACTGGCGCCACGGGGTACAGGGCGCCGGTCTGGGGTTTGCCAACCCCGATGGGCGTTCGAACTGCAGTGATGAGGTACACTTCGGGCATTGGACGACCTCCTGGCGGCGTGGGTGGCGTGAGAGACGGTCGTCTCCGCCTCCGGGGATTCCCACGCATCACAGAATACGCCCACCCGTAGGCGCCGTCAACAGGCTGCCGGATGCGGACGCGCCAGACGACTTCGGGGATTCGGATGGCTGTTGGCGCCGGGCCGCGCCCTCGAGCCTCTTGGTCAAGCAGGAGATCGCCGAACGGAGGGTTTCCCATGCGCTGGATTCTGCTCGGGCTCCTCGTCTTGGGGTTCGCTGCTGCCTGTGGGCGAGCCTCGACCGGAGAGGTGGAGACCGCCGACGATCTCGTGGCGGCACTGCGCGGCGCAGGGGTCGAAGTCGAGGTCGGGGGAGAGCGCGAGGCCGGTGGCTTCGGGGTGGTCGGTCAGGCATTGCGGGTGGGCGCGGTTGAGGTCTGGGCGTATGAGTACAACGATCAGGCGGGGCGCGAAGCCGTATCGGCGACCATTGATCGCGACGGTCAGATCGCCGGGAGCACCCCGATCAACTGGACCAGCCGGCCGAACCTGTGGGCCAAAGGACGCCTGATTGTGGTCTATGACGGGACTGATGGGGGCACCATCGTGCTGCTGAGTGGCCTGTTGGGGGATTCGCTTACGGTCGAAGCCCCGCCGGTGGACGAGCCCTACCCTCCGGCGGTAGCCGCCGCCATCGGAGCCATGGCGGAGGAACTTGGCCTCAATCCGGGGATGATCGACGTCGTGGGATTCGAGACCGTCGATTGGCCGGACGCTTGCCTGGGTCTGCCCGTGGAGCAGGAGATCTGCGCTGCCGGGGTCACGCCGGGCTGGCGCATCGTCTTGCGGGCTGGCGATATGGAGTATGAGCTGCACACGGATTCGCTTGGCGAGAGCATCCGCCGCTAGGGTGGGTCCCAACGTGACGCGGCGTGAGGTGCTTGGCGGGAATCGCGAGGCGCTTGCTCCGATCCGTGGGGAACTGCATCGACTGCGCGACGAGGCCTCGGCACACTCCCGGGGTCTCGTGGTCGAAGGACTCTTTCGAAGCGCAATGCGGCACTCTCGGCCCGACTAGGGAATATCCACCGTGAACACCCATGGCCCAGGGACAATCTGTCGGAAGGCGTCGCCCCAATTGACGAGGGAGATGCATGGCAGTACAATCCGGCGCCGATATCGGGATCCGATAATATGCCTGCCACGCTCCGTCGGTTCTTCCTGGCTTTCATCGAGCTGCACATTCTGAATCACGCCAGCCGGGAGCCGGTCTTCGGCCTGGGCCTGATCCGGAAGCTGCGCCGGCACGGCTACAAGCTCAGCCCGGGGACGCTCTATCCCGCCCTGCACGCCATGGAGCGCCAGGGCTATCTGCGCTGCCAGGAGCGGATCGTCGAGGGCAGGAGGCGCAAGTACTACGGGGCCACGGCCGCCGGGCGGCGGCTGCTGCGGGCTTCTAAGGCCGAGGTGGCCGAGCTGACGCAGGAAATCCTGGAACCCGGAGAGGGCTCGCCAATGGGGGGACGGCTGCGCCCATGACAACACAAGCGGAGAGGGCCTCCCCAGGACGCCTGAAAGAGGTCATCGCCCTCTTTCTCCGGCTCGGGTTCACGGCCTTCGGCGGGCCGGCGGCCCATATCGCCATCATGCGTGACGAGGTCGTCCGGCGCCGCCGATGGGTAGATGACCAGACCTTCCTCGACCTGCTCGGAGCAACGAACCTGATCCCCGGCCCCAATTCGACCGAGATGACCATGCATCTGGGCTACGTGCGCGCTGGCTGGCCCGGTTTGATCGCAGGAGGCACCTGTTTTGTCCTGCCCGCCATGCTGATGGTCATCGGCCTGGGCTGGGTGTACCAGCGCTATGGGACGACCCCGGAGGTCGGCTGGCTGCTCTATGGCATCAAGCCGGTGGTGATCGGGCTGATCCTCAACGCACTGTGGGCGCTGGGGCGTCGGGCGGTCAAGGGCTGGCTGACGGCGGTGGTTGGGGCGGTGGTCCTGGGCTTGTACTTCCTGGGCTATAACGAGATTGCGCTGCTGTTTGGCGGTGGTGTTGTGGTCATGCTTGCCTCCAACTTGCATCGCCTGCGGAAGATGCCGCTTGGGGCGGCTCTCCTGCCGGCGATGGGCCTGGCAACCCCCCTTGCGGCGGCCTCAGCCTCTGGCTTCAGCCTCCCACTCCTCTTCGCGACCTGCCTGAAGATCGGCGCCGTGCTGTACGGCAGCGGCTATGTCCTGCTGGCGTTTCTGCGGGCAGACTTCGTGACCCGGCTTGGATGGCTAACGGACCAGCAACTGCTGGACGCCATCGCCGTCGGCCAGGTCACCCCGGGGCCGCTCTTCACCAGCGCCACGTTCATCGGCTACATGCTGGGGGGCGTCCAGGGAGCGCTCCTGGCAACCCTGGGAATCTTCCTGCCCTCGTTCGTCTTCGTCGCCATCAGCAACCCCTTTGTTCCTCGTCTGCGCCGGTCGCCCTGGTTTGGGGGCCTCCTGGACGGTGTCAACGTGGCCTCGCTGGCGCTCATGGCAGCCGTCACCCTCCAGGTAGCGCGCGCTTCCGTAGTTGACTGGATCACCGCCCTCGTGGCCATAGCGGCCACCGTGCTTCTCCTCCGATTCAAGGTTAACTCGACCTGGCTTGTGCTCGCCGGCGGATTGGTCGGCCTCTTGGTTCACTGGCTATAGGTTCACACCCCGGACGATTCTGGAGCCTTTGCATGAGCACCCCCGCCGAAAGACGACCCCGATTGCCGCGCAACGTTTGGGTTGTCACACTCACCTCCCTCCTCACCGACATCTCGTCCGAGATGATCAGCAACCTGCTGCCCCTGTTCCTGTACAACGTTCTGGGCGTGCGCACCAACATCATCGGACTGATCGAGGGTGTGGCCGAGACAACCGCCAGCCTGCTCAAGGTCTTCTCGGGTTGGCTGTCTGACCGCCTGGGCAAGCGGAAGGGGCTGGCCGTTCTCGGCTATGCCCTCTCGGCGGTGGCGAAGCCGTTTCTCTATTTCGCCACTTCCTGGGGCTGGGTTCTGGGGGTGCGCTTCGCCGACCGGGCCGGCAAGGGATTGCGCACCGCGCCCCGGGACGCCCTGGTAGCTGACAGCGTTGATTACAGGCGGCGCGGACTGGCCTTCGGTCTGCACCGCGCCGGGGATACCGCCGGAGCCTTCCTCGGTCTGCTGGCGGCGCTGGTGGCCACGTTGGCCGCGCAGCGCGGCGCGACGCTGGAGCGCCACACCTTCCAGATCATCGTCCTGCTGAGTCTGATCCCCGCCTTACTGGCTGTGCTGGTATTGGGAGTGGGGGCGCAGGAGGTGAAGCAGCCTGGGAAAGGGGCCGAGAGGCCGCGCCTCTCGCTGGCCGGCTTTGACCGGCGCTTCCGCCTCTTCCTCGTTCTCGTCGTTCTGTTCACCCTGGGCAACTCCTCGGACGCGTTTCTGATCCTGCGAGCGCAGAATGTCGGGCTCTCGGTGATTGGGGTGCTGGGGATGATGCTCACCTTCAACCTGGTCTACACCCTGGTCTCCAGCCCGGCCGGCGCTCTCTCGGACCGGATCGGCCGGCGCAAGCTCCTGGTGACGGGTTGGCTGCTGTATGGCATCGTCTACCTCGGATTCTCGCAGGTGGCCGCCGGTTGGCAAGCCTGGGGGCTGATGGCTGTCTACGGGGTCTACTACGGCCTGTCGGAGGGCGTCGCCAAGGCGTTTGTCGCCGACCTGGTGCCGCCCGAGCGACGGGGAACAGCCTACGGCGTGTACAACGCCGCCGTCGGCCTGATGGCGCTTCCAGCCAGCCTGATCGCCGGGATTCTTTGGCAAGGAGCTCTGGGCTGGGCCGGTTTCGGCCCGGCGGCGCCCTTCCTCTTTGGCGCCTGTCTGGCACTAGCAGCCGCGGTAGCGCTCGGTTTCCTGGGTGAGCCGGTCCGCGGCGGAGAGATCCCATGAACCCAATCGTGAGGCGGGTCCGCACGCCGGTCCGACGACAAGGGGCAGATACCTTCCTGCTGATCACCTTGTTGAGCTTCGCCGCCTCGGTGGCGGTTACCCGGCTCTTTCTGACGTTGACCGGCTACCCTCAGATCGGCGGCGGGGGGATTCACATCGCCCACGTCCTGTGGGGCGGCCTGCTGCTGTTCGTCGCAGCCCTTTTGCCGTTGATCTACGCTAACCGTTGGGTGTACGCGGTGGATGCGGTGCTGGCGGGGGCGGGCATCGGTCTGTTTATTGATGAGGTGGGCAAGTTCATCACCCAAGCCAACGACTACTTCTACCCGGGAGCGGCGCCCATCATCTATGCCTTCTTCCTGCTGACCGTTCTGCTCTACCTGCAGATCCGCCGCCCACCCTCTCTCGACCCCCGCGCCGAACTCTACCGCGCCCTCGAAGGATTGGAGGAAGTCCTGGATCGGGATCTCGAGGCCCATGAGCAGGCCGAGCTGGAGGCCCACCTGAACGCCGTGATTCAGCGTAGCCGCCAGCCCGAGCTGTCGCGGATGGCCAGTGAGTTGCTGGACTTCCTGGCCTCGGCCTCGGTCACGCTGGCTCCCGCGGTGCCGTCGTTCTGGGAGCGGCTGGCTGCGCTGGTCAAGGCCGGGGAAGAACGCTGGTTTGGCCAGCGCCGGTTGAGGGTTCTTGTGGGGATTGGCCTGGCTGTGGTAGGAGTCCTCGCCGTATTGAACCTCGGGCTGATGGCCTCCTTCGGCCTCCTGCCGAGGTGGTTGCAGCAGCTGGCCAGTGGGTGGGTGATCGATGCCCGGGTGGCGAGCGCCGGCGGGCTGGCTTGGTTCTCAGCCCGGACGGCCCTGGAAGCAGCGGTGGGCGTGCTGCTCCTATTGGCCGCGGTCCTGCTGGCCGTGGGCAAGGAGAAGCAGGCTCTGGGCCTGGGATATCTTGGGCTTCTCCTGTCGCTGACGGCGGTGAATCTCGTGGTGTTCTATTTCGACCAGTTCTCCACGATTGCCTTAGCGGCGCTTCAGTTTGCCGTCCTGTTGGGGGCGATCCGCTACCGAGGGCGCTTCCTGCCTCGTTGACTCGGCCTCGCTGCCAAGGCGGCGCGCTCGGCTCAGTCTCCTGGAGTCCCCGTTGCCGACTGGGTGGGCCTAGGGTGATGCTTGCCCTCATCCCGCGAATGACTGTAAGATAGCGCCCATACCTAGCTGGGCGAAGCGCCCGGAGGTGCGTCATGGCATCCACCAAACCGAGGATCCGGGTCGCGGTGCTGATCCTCCTCGTATTCAGCCTGCTAGCTTGCCCGCTGGCCATCAACGGTTTCATACCCCGTTCCGACGCCTATGCCCAAATCGAGTTCACGCCCAACGTCGCCACGTTGACCATTACGGAGACCGTCGTCCCGGTGACGATCGGTCCGCTGGTCTGGGCGCCGGGGATGAGCTTCGATTGCCCCGTCGGCATGCCGGAGCGTTGCCGGCCGGACGTCGTGGCAGTCCACGGCGACGACCG
>CAZEMA010000116.1:3102-7276 GCA_964513155.1 uncultured Anaerolineaceae bacterium | reverse complement strand
AGAATCTTGTTCCCACCGATCTTACCGACGCCGCCGTAGCAGGTGATCGTGGTAGCCATCGTCTATCCTTGTGCAGGGGCTTCGCGAAATCGAGCTATCCGCGGCGTCTGCAGAATCCCCGCGGTCGTCCTGACGGATCGTCCCCGCTCCCCTGGGCCAGGACCGTAGCCAACGACCGGGCGCTCAGGTCATCGCCTGCAAGCTGCCCGCAGAATGCGACCGCCGGCCCAACCTTCCTAATGAGAGGATCCTAGCGGTGGTTCCTTGTGTCCAAGCCCTGGCTGCAGGGGTGGATTAAAGCGCAAGTAGCTTTGGCTAGCGGCCTCAAGGTTTGAGTAGACGCCGCGATAGGCCGGGGGGAGCAGCGCCGCCAGCTGATACATGACTTCGTCGAGGATCTGCTCCCGCACCGGACGGGTCACCAAGGTCCCGCCAGGATCGATCGCAAACGGGCGGCCTACGACGAGGTGAAGGTCGCTGCGCCGGAGGCGGCGCAGGTTCTGCTTGTAATTCTCGGCGCCGTAGTAGACGATAGGCAGGAGGGGGGCGCTGCTGTGCAGCGCCAGGACGACGACACCCGGGTGGGCCTTCTGCAGGCGGCCGTGGCCGCTACGCGTGCCCTCCGGAGCGATGATCACGATCCGCCCCTGCTTCAGCCTCTCCATTCCCCTGCGCAGGGCCCCGATGTCGGCCTCGCCCCTGCGCACGGGGATGGCCTCGCATACCTCCAACAGCCATCGCGACCAGCCCACCTTCCACCGATCGGCCTGCACAAAGCCATGCACGGGCCTCGGCTTGAGATGGGTGTAGATAATGGGGATTTCAAGGATGTTGACGTGGTTGGTCACGATGATCAGCGGCCCGTGCCACGGCACCCGCGCCAACTGCGCGTCGTCGACGCGGCAGATCAGTGACGCCAGTCCCTTGAGGGTTGCCACGACCGCGCGCTGTGTCAGGCTCACGACACAACGTCTCCGGCAGGCACGACAACCTCCACCTGGCGCGGCAATAGCTCGATATCGAGACGCTTGCCGTCAATGCACAGGATCTCGCCATCTGTCTGAGCGGGAAGAACCCCTTTGACCGCAGTGATTGAGATCCGGGCTGCCTGACCGCTCGTGATCTCCTTCTGGGTGGATTGCGTACCTCGGAGGAAATGGGGAATCAGGCCGAAGACGCGGGCGCGGCTGACCTCATGCGCAATGCACAGGTCGAACAGGCCATCATCCGGCTCGGCCTTCGGGGCCATGAAGAAGCCACCCCCCAGGCGCCGCCCGTTCATGACCGAGATCATCAGCGAGGGCTGGGTCAGGGTCTTGCCATCGTACTCTACCGTGCTCACCGGAGCCTTGTTGTACAGGAAGATCGTCTTCAGCACTGCGACCAGGAAGCTCAAGAACCCACCCCAGCGGGGAAGTTTGACGGCCTCGATCGTTGTGATGGCGTCGAAGCCCACACCGACGCAGTTGCCAAAGTAACGGCCCTGGGGATAGAGGCCCCCGACGACCCGGCCGATGTCGATCTTCCGCCGACGCCCCTCAACCAGCACCTGGCAGGCACTTTCGAGTTCCTTGGGGATGCCAACGGTGTGGGCGAAGTCGCTTCCGCGACCGGCGCCCACGACGCCCATCGCAGAAACTCCCTTGCCCGCCAGTCTGGCTTCCACCAGGCCGTTAAGCACCTCGTTGGCCGTCCCGTCCCCGCCTAGCGACACGACAACCTCGACTCCCGAAGAAGCTGCCTCCTTGGCAATCTCGGCTCCGTGCCATGGGCGCTCTGTGCGGACGAGGTCGAAATCTACCCGGTGTTCGGCCATCCATCGCTCTACTTTGGGGATGGCCCGAGCCCCCGCTCCCGCCCCCGCCACCGGATTGGCGACAATCATCAGTCTTGTCATTTGCTTCCCTCCCTTCTGACTCCCCGGCCAGCCGAACCCCGAGGCGCGCGGTCGGCGGCTCCCTCGAAGATCCGCTACAGCCCGCAGGTCACTCCAAGCATTCTACTGGAACTTGTCAGGCAAGCTCAACCACCCCGTGACAGAGCATGTTGCAGCGCTTGTCGCCTCCCCACCAATCCAGAGGCGCCCAACCGGCCCCCCCGCTCGATCCTCAACAATGACCCCGCGACCATCGCCGTCGCGAGGCCACTCCCAAGCGTCCGCACGAAGCCATGTGAGGTTTCCCTGGCTCGCCGATTGTCGAGCTTCTTCAGGCGGCAGGCTGGAACGACCGGCATTCTCAAGCCTTCTTGCGGACCCACCGCAGGCTGACGCTGCTCAGGACGAAGAGCAGGGCATAGCTGGCGAAGATGGCGAAGTAGCCCAGCCCCGGCAAGTAGCCGTTGAGGTTGTCCGCAATCGGGCCGCCGATGCCCTTGCCGATCATGCCCGCCCCAGCGCCGGCCAGGTTCGAGATGCCGAGATACCGTCCGGCCTCGTCAGCCGGCACGAGGCCCGTGCCGAGCGCCCAGTTGGCGGTCATGAACAGGCCCGCGCCGAGTCCGATGATGCCGGCCGCCACGTAGATCACCAACATATCCGGCACCCAGATGGCCCCCAGCAGGAGAATCGCCCCCAGGCCAGAAATCAGTCCACTCGCGCCGGCGACGCGCTTCGGCCCCAGCCGATCGGAAACCCAGCCCCCAGGGAGAGCCGAGAGTATGACGAACAGACCGATGACCGTCATCAGGTTGCCGTTCATGCTGGCCGCCGTTTCAGCGTCCACGTTGAAAGCGTACATCAGGAAGAACGGGGCAAAGCCCTGGATGGACGTGACCGCCGCCAGGAACAGCAGACGGTTGACCACCCACCAGGTGAACGAGGACTGGCGGCGAGCATCCTGGCCGAGGGTCGCCAGGGCGCCGGACCAGACGCCGGCCACCACCGCAACGATCATCGCCACCGCCCCGCCGACTCCCACGCCAACCGCCAGCGCGGTCGTTCCCCCAGTGAACGGCCAGGCAATCAGCCCAGCCAGGCCGCCCAGTGCGCCGCCGCCAATCAGGCCGGCGACCGCGCCCAGGACAATCCCCGCCAGTATGCCGAGCACTCGCAGCATCGGAATCTTCAGCGAGACAGTGGGCTTCTCCTTGAGCGGCGTCTCCTTGACGAAAACGAGCGTCAGCAGCATGGTGACCAACAACGCTACTGCAGTGACGGCAATCGCCCACATCAGGTGTCCCTTGCCGACCAGTTGCGCAATGGTGAACCCAACCAGGACGATAGGAACCAGTTCCAATACCGCCTTGACCGCCGAGGCGCGCCCGCGCTGGTCTTCGGGCACGAGGTCCGGGATCAGCCCCTGGAGCGGCCCGTGCGAGACGTTGGCCGAGAACTGGATCAGAAGCGTGGCCACCAGAAGCATCCAGAAGCTGCTGGAAAGGCCGATGGCGACTAGGAAGACGATGTCGAATAGGACGCCGAAGAAGATGAACGGTCTGCGCCGGCCAAAGCGGGAGGTCGAGCGGTCCGACAGCAGGCCTGCGGCCGGCTGAACCAGCATGGCGATGACCAGCCCGGCCGTGCTGATGGCTCCCAAGGCAGTGTTCCGCCTGCCTTCGGAGACGAACAGGGCCACCAGGTAGGGCGTGAACACCGATCCGACCGCCGTGTTGCGGATGTTCAGCCCGAGCCAGAACAGGTTGACCGAAATGTGGTCGTACCAGCGCATCTGTTTCATGAGGGTCTCCTGCGGAATCCCTACGCCGCTGAGAGGGGTGGTGCAGGGCGGCTGCCTGGCAGCTCAGGTTTCGTTCGGCAGATTCTCAGGCAACCTGCAGCGGAAGGCAAGCGATCGCGGGGTGAGGCCAGTCGGTTCATCGACACGATCCCTACAGACCACTTCAACCGGCCGACACTGGCGGCCCGAGGACTCACCTCCCACCATCCTCCAAGACGATACAGCCCGCCCGGGTGGGATGATCTTGCACCCGCACGTTCCGCCCTACCTTGCGGATGAGCCACAGCACGAGGAGGTCGCCGCCAGCAGCAAACACGAAGGCCATGCCATACAGCGCCAGCACCAGGCTCCCCACGGCCGTGCCGACGGCGAACGGGACGACGCCAAGCAGAATCGCTGGCAGAAGCGCGCCCAGGCGGTACGCGCCGGCCGGCAGAGGATCGAGCGCGTGGGCATACGGCGTCAGCGTGCTCGCCGCCAGACCGAACCGGATCCGC
>CAZEMA010000116.1:0-3002 GCA_964513155.1 uncultured Anaerolineaceae bacterium | reverse complement strand
CTTTGCACTCTCCGGGACGGCCCAAATCACAGGCACCTACTCGCCCGCCATCGTCAGATGGAACGTGTGCCGGTCCGCATACTCTTGCCCCATGACCACTTCAATGTCGCCGCTGGTCATGCCGTAGACAACCGACCACTGGGTGCTCCCTTGGGAGACGTCTTCGAGCAGGTCGAAGGCGGCCGGTTGAGAGAGCCGCCCTTGGGCCTCTGTCAGCACCTGGCTAATTCGATCGTAGCGCCAGCATCTTCCTGCCGGCGAGTCGCCGGCCGAAGCCAGCAGGAAGTTGGTGGCCGCCTGCCAAGGTCCCTGGTTGGGGATGACCACCATCTGACCTTGGTAGAACTCGACCAGCGCCGAGCGGCCAGACGAGTCCGCCACCAGATAGTGGATCGGAGGGCCGCCTTCCATGTCGATATTGTGGTCCCCCAGGATGGCCACCGCCTCGTCTACGGAGGCGGCATGGTCAAGGATCAGCCGGATAATCTCGAGCGACCCGACGGTCTCCTTCGCTGGATCTGGGGCCATCGCGCCCGGCGGCACCGCCGCCATCCCGATCGCCAACCCTCGCTCGTTCAGGCCGTCGAACGGGAGGAACGGGGCATACAGGAGCCTGCAACGGTCCGCCACAGACGCGTCCATGAGGTGAGCGAGCTGCTCAGAATCGATTCCGAGGAAGGTGATGTCCACCATGGAGACCGAGGCGTAGCCGTCGGGTGGGTCCGTGAACAAGAGCAAGGCAGGGCTGAATTCCCAGTCGAAGTTCCGGCCGTAGAGCCTCTCGGCGGGATCGCCGAGCGCGGCGAAGAGCGCGCAACTCCAGCCGGAGCACATCGATCCCATAGTGAGGGCCGGGAAACGGTCGGGGGCCAACCGGCCAGGATCGTCCTCGCCCGACAGGAGCGCCTCGTAGTTGCCTGCGTAGACCATGACGTAGAGGGGATAGTCGTCCACCTGCTCCAGGCTGGACAGCGTCGTCAACTCGTTCTCGGACAGGCCTTCGGCCCCGTCCCCGCAGGTTGGCGGGGAAGAGGGGATGGGAGTGGAGGTTGTGGAGGGAGCGATAACCCCAGGCGCGGAGGCGGAGGGGGAACTGCTGCCCGCGAGCGTGGGGGTGCTCCTATCCGGCGGAGCGGCGCATCCCACCAGTAGCGACAGAAGGAACAGGACGCCGATCGCCAACACGAGTCCCTTGCGGCCGAAGGCGCTCTGGCCTGCGATACGGACACCGCCGGATGGCCCGATCGGATCAGATGCGGACACGGTTTTCCTCCTGACGGTAAGTCGCTGCCCGCCCACCTTGCCCGGAGAAGAGAGCCGTATGTGTGGTGGTTGGGGCTTTGCCCCAACCACCACACACACGGATTCCTCTCAGGAACCAAGGCTTTTTCATCGCGGCCCTAGAACACGTCCGCGACGGCGTACCGCTCACCCGCCTCGATCCGCTGGGGAAGGTCGTTCCCGGCGGGGGGCAGCGGGCAGGTGGCATAGGGCGTGAAGGCGCAGGGCGGGTTATAGGCCTTGTTGAAGTCGAGCTCGACCTCGCCGTCTTGAGGAGGCGGGGAAGCGAGAAACCGGCCGGCGGGATAGGTCGAGATTCCGCTGGTCCCGTCCCGAAAGTTGAAGAAGAGTCCGTCAGCGTCGCCGGAGGAGGCGATCAGCTGAGCCGGCTGACCATCGAGCTCGAAGACTGCGCAACCGGGGCTGGCACAGTCCTCGGTGTCCCCCAGGATGGTGGTGATGGAGATGCTTCTGGGCGGGTCATAGGGAATCCAGGCAGCGCTCACGCGGTAGCGTTCCTGAATCGGAAACCATTGCCGGCCACCGAACCTCTCCCGTGCTGGATGGTTCTTGTCCCACAGCCGGATCCCGATGCGTGCCCCTCGTTGGATGACGATCATCGTCAGGCTCCCCACGGCAACCTTCGCCGGCGAGCCGGAGATATCCGGCTGGAGTTGGGCTTGCTCCACCGGGTGGCCATCGACCGTCACCAGAATGCCAGGGGCGACCTGCAGCCTCACCTCGGTGCCCAACAGCTCAAAGCTCCCTACCCAACCCGGAGCCGAGGCCGTGGGTAGGACGATGTCGCTGCCGGGATCGGTGCCAAGGCGGTTGGGACCCTCCTTGAGCCAGTGCAGCCCGGCAAGCGTCAACCAGCCCTCATCGGCCCGTAGGCGGGCCTCCATCTTGTGACGCCAAGCCTGAATGGAATCATGATAGCTGCGGGTGTCCATATCCTAGCCAGAATCCCCTTCCCGCTGTTTCCCCGTATGATACAACACCCATCCGGTTGCGGCGCCCAGCGACGGGCAAGAAACGCTCACGGTCATCCAGCCGCTGGCATGGGCCGGCAGCGGATTGCCGGGGGAGGCCGATTTCGGTATAGAATGAGAATGCCATGGAGATTCGGCTTTACGCAACCCTCCGGCAGGTCGCCGGGACCAAGCGGATCACGATTCCGGACACGCAGCTGAGGACAGTCAGGGATGCCCTGCTGGCGCTGCTGGATGTCCAGCCCGCCCTCAAACCGCTACTCTGGAACGCCGAGGGCACGCTCGTCGGGCACGTGGCCGTCATCCTCAACGGGCGGGATATCCGAAGCTTGAAGGGTGTCAACACACCGATGAGCAGCGCGGACCGGTTGGACATCTTCCCCCCCGTCGGCGGGGGTTGAGAGCCGGTCCGCGGGCCGGCGAGGCACGATCTCGCGTGTCTGCCGCGAGTCATTCGCCCGAGTTGCTTCCGCCACTCCCGAGAGGCCAGGATGAGCTGCGTGTTGGGATCCTCGCGCGCCACGATGTGTTGACCGGGCGGGCACCGGATGAGCTGGCGGGGCTGATTGCCCCCTCGGTCGGTTTTCCTTGCGTACCTTTCCTCGCATAGACGTCACGGAAGCGCAGCGGCGGCATGTCCAAGGACACGCCGCCGCCCATGCGTACATTGCGCTCTCACCCAGCCCCCTAGCAGGGTGATGAAAAACCGCCTTGCCCGGAGAAGAGAAC